>JBNMFK010000315.1:0-4561 GCA_051269965.1 Algoriphagus sp.
AAGTATATTTTCTTGTTTTTCTTCCTTCTTTCGCCACTGAAGAGCAGCCATAATTAAAAGACTAACAGCACCAACCATTTTGAGAGGGTAAGAGATTTCTGGAATGGTCTGATTATAGAATATACGAAATACAATGGTAGCAATAATTGTCTCTGACAAACCCGTTCCAAAAGCGATGATTACCCCTGATTTCCAACCTTTCTCTAAACTACTTTGGAGGATACTGAAGAAAACTGGCCCAAAGCCAAAGCCCATAAAAAAGCCTGTGATGAGTATAAAGAGTATGGATTCTAGCATTGGATGTATTTTGGTACAATTTGTACAAGAAAATTCAGATATGCTAGATGAATTTAAAAGTAAAACTTAAGGTCGATCTGGTAAAGCTTTCATCTGCTCAGATGTTCCTTTTTCAAAATCCACCTCAAAGCAAAAAGTTTTTAAGCCATTGCTCAATGCCACATATGGAGCTTTTAAGGTCTTGTTATATACGGTTGCCTGGCTGATGGTTTTTTCATCAACTTTTACATCGGAGGCTTTACATTCTATTAGCAAGTAAGGCTTAGCTTCTTTATCATAAACCACAATATCTGAACGCTTATCTAAAGCATGATACCTGAGCCCACTTTCTATCTTCAGTAGGCTTTTAGGATAGTCTAGGACATGTATAAGGAGATTAATAACATGCTGTCTTACCCACTCTTCTGGTGTGAGCAGAACATACTTCTTTCTGATGGAATCAAATATCCTACTTTTCCCTTCAATTTCCGTAACTTTAACCTCAAATGAGGGCAGATTCAACCTTTGCAATTCCATTTTACCAAACATAAGATAATCCCATGAAGAATAAAGAAGATATTGTAAAAAACTGGCTTCCCAGATATACAGGAACAGAGCTTGAAGAGTTTAAACCATACATACTATTAACAAATTTTGGAAACTATGTAGAGTTCTTTGCCGAGAGATTTGGTGTTAAGGTAAAAGGGAAAGACAGAGCCATGCAAACAGCCTCCTATGGAAACATTACCATCATAAATTTTGGAATGGGAAGTGCTATGGCTGCTACCGTGATGGACTTACTCTCCGCTGTAATGCCCCATGCAGTATTATTCTTGGGTAAATGTGGTGGACTTAAAGAGATCACAACTTTAGGCGATTTCATACTACCTATCGCTGCCATAAGAGGAGAAGGAACCAGTAATGATTACGCTTTGCCAGAGATTCCAGCACTCCCTTCTTTTAGACTACAAAGAGCAGTTTCTGAGATGATCATTAAGCATAACATGGACTATTGGACTGGCACTATTTATACCACCAACAGACGTGTGTGGGAGCATGATGAAAAGTTTAAAGATTACTTAAGAGAAATAAGAGCTTTAGGTATTGACATGGAAACGGCCACTATATTTATTGTGGGCTTTGTGAATTCTATTCCACACGGAGCCTTGCTCCTCGTTTCTGATAATCCAATGACTCCAGATGGCGTAAAAACAGAAGAAAGTGACAAAAAAGTGACCACTAATTATGTGGAAAAACATATTCAAATTGGTATTGACGCCCTAAATGAGCTGGCCGAATCTGGCAAATCTGTGAAGCACATGCGTTTTGAGAAATAGTTAATTCTCTATTTGATTTAAAATCCAATTGACCCAGCTAGTAACCGTTGAGGCTCGTCTTGCATAGGTACTATCTGAGTCAATGTGATATAAATTAGAGGCCTTCATGAGGCTTACAACCACCTCCTTTTTAGAAGCTTTCTCTTTTACTAAGTGCTTTAGTAGAACTTGTTTAAAAACAGTATGTGATAAGATTAAGCGGATAAATTGCTTCTGACGCTCTGCTATAGAGAGTTCAAAGGTTTCCTTACCTAAAGAAGTCAAGAAATAGAATACCTCTCCAGCAATAATTTCTTTTTTTATCAAACCCAAATACATCGCTGCAGTGGTATAATAATTAGTTTGTCTTACGTCAAAATCATAATTAGCGGTAATGAACTCTCGGCTTCGTTTATCTTTCTCCAAAAGCAACTCACATAGGTTAATAAGTCGCTCAAAAGAGTCTGCCTGAGGAAAAGGAACTTTGGGCTCTTCAATGGTCTTTAAGTCGTTTAATAAACTATCTATAAATGCCTTATTAATGATTCCCGCCTGAATGACAAACCTTTTTTCGCGTAATAGTTTAACCGAACTATAATCCTCTAAATCACGAAAAATATATTCCCTGAAATGGAAAATACCGTTTGTATAAGTCAAAAAAACGGGACGAACTTTCTTATTGATTTTTCCAGCCCAAAGGCGATAAGGATAGTATAATTGCCTGACCAGAAAATCCTTGGAAAGGGAGTTTTTTGCTTCCAAAAGACATAAAAAGTCTTTTCCCTCAAAACCGCCGTCTATTTCTATTTGAGCATTGATAACAGCTACTTTATGAAAGCCTTGCTTTAAATTCACATTGAATTCAAAGCTATTGGAGCTCATCCTTCCACTAACTGTTGGCCTGATGGTATCGTCCTCTAAAAAATTAGCTAAAATTCCAGTAACAAAAGCACAGTTTAAAGCCGCCGCTTCACTAGTGATATTATTGTAATCAATGCTCTCAATATTTTCAGGAAAAGCTGCCCTTTGAATCGAAACCACATTGGTGTTGAACTCATGGAAGGTTTTAAATGTAGAAATCACATAACTACCTCTAGAGAGAGGCAGAATAGACAATCCATGCTTCGCGAAGAGCTCTGGCAACTGTGACCTATGGTCAAACTTGGTCATTAGCCTTGACTCTCTAAACTCGTTTATTTGTGCAGAATGAATTTCAAAATAAGCTTCAGACACTACCTTATCTAAGATTTGATACTTTTCAAAGAGCTTTTCCCAAGCTATGTCATTTTTAGACTTAGCCATAATTCCGAATGATAAGTTCGTTTATAGCACCTCTCTTTTGGGCGTTAGAATTTATAAAACGATTGGCCTTGACATGTACTACTTCATAGGCCTTATACAAATCTTCAATAAAAGGTGTATCCGAATTAGAAAGCATAAATTTCACACCTTTTGTATGTAATTCATTGCATAAGTCCATAAGCCTTATTTGCTCCTCTTTATCAAAACCACCTTTAACGTAACCTGTGAAACTGGCACTTTTGGAAACAGGGTCATAGGGTGGATCAAAATAAACGAAGTCTCCCTTTTTGGCCGACTTTACGGCCTCTTCAAAATCACCCCTAAATATACTTACATCACTGCTATTTAGATAGTCACTTACTGCCAGAATAGTGGCTTCATTCACAATATTTGGTTTTTTATACCTCCCAAAAGGAGAATTAAACTCCCCAGAACTATTGACTCTGTACAGTCCGTTGTAGCATGTTTTATTAAGATAAATAACTCTAGAGGCCTTCTTTATATTTGATAATTTATGGAAGCCTTCTTTCCTATCCAATAACCTTAGGTCATAAAAATAGTCCGACTCATTCTTATGTTTCTTTAACTCTTTAATGAGTTCGTTCGGCTTGTCTTTAATACATTCATAAACGTTAACAAGCTCAGTATTGTAATCATTTATTACAGCCTTTTTCGGCTGTAAATCAAACAAAACAGCTCCACCGCCAACAAAAGGCTCGAAGTAGGTAGAAAAAGTATCGGGTAGCATTTCTTTGATATAGGGCATCAGCTGCCTTTTGCCGCCGACCCACTTTAAGAATGGTGCTACAGATTTATTTTTCATATAGATAAGAAAGCACAAAATAACACATTTGATTTTTATAAAACAGAATTTGAGCGAGCCCCTTTTTTCAAATTTGCACTATACTTTTCCAGCTTTTGTAGGTAAAAAATAGCCAATAGACAAACATAGGCTTCTTTATGCCCTCATGGCTTTCGATGTTTCGTTTCAAATACCTAATTTCACCGCCTAATAAACCTCAAACTATCTTTATGTTAAGAATTTCTTCTTTCCTTTTATGTCTGGTAGTCTTTGCCAGTTGCTCTAGAAAATCGGGTATAAAAACCGGAGGGCAGGAAAAAGACAAATTTGCCAGTTCAAGAGTTATATATGACCGTTACTGCTCTTCCTGCCACGGCGAAAAGGTAGAGGCTTTTGTGGACAGGAAATGGAAGCACGGAAATACAAAAGCCGAGATAATAACCAGCATTAGTGAAGGTTATATTGATAATGGCATGCCTATTTGGCGTAGCACCATCCAGCCTGAAGAGATTGAAAAGCTAGCTGACCTTATTGTCACAAGTCTTAGCACTGTAAACCAATACGATTTTGCTGAAATAGAAAAAACGGATACCTACAAGTCAAAAGGCATCACGGTTAAATTAGAAACCGTAGCAGAAGGATTAGAAGTGCCATGGGGAATGGCTTCCCTACCTAGCGGTGATTTACTGATAGCGGATAGAAACGGTGACCTGTGGAAGGTAGCCTCGGACAAATCCAAAGTGAAAATATCAGGTACTCCTGATGTACTTTATGTAGGCCAAGGCGGTTTGTTTGAAGTAAAACTAGACCCCAACTACAGTGAAAATAGCTGGATATATTTGACGTACGCCAAGCATAAAAAAGA
>JBNMFK010000316.1:0-4557 GCA_051269965.1 Algoriphagus sp.
GCAACCAAAGTCTGACTTTAGAGAAAAACTTCACTACGGAGGAAATCTTTGGCTAGGCTTTTTTGGTGCTTTTTATGTGGATGCATCCCCTATGATAGGTTATGAAATTACTGATGCCGGGACCGTGGCGGGTATAGGTGCCACATTTATTTACCAAGGCGGCTTCAACTCTGGCGGAGTAGCCATGGGTGGCCCTCGCATATTTATCAGGCAACCTATATGGCGAAGTATCTTCGCTCATGCAGAATACGAATTTATGAATGCTCCCGCAAATCAGTTTTACTCGTTTGACACTAACAACCAGATTGGTGGTGTAATAGGCAGAAAATGGGAAGGTTCTCCACTTATAGGGGGAGGTTTTTATCAAGGCCGTACCCGTCAACAAAAAGGGAGCTTTATCTCTGCAATGTACAATTTAGGCTTTGCCTTTAACAAAGGCTTCGTTTCTCCGCAAGGTCTTGGTGGCAATAATTCCCCTATTGTAGTAAGATTTGGTTTCTTTTTCTAAAGAATAATGGTCCTATTACCATAAATAAAAACGCTATCGCTAAAAACTAATTTCAAGGCCTTAGTGAGTACTGTTTTTTCAACGTCTTTCCCTTCTCTAGACATGTCTTTGGCAGAGAAACGATGATCTACATCTTTTATGTTTTGAGCTATAATTGGCCCCTCGTCTAGGTTGTTGTTGACAAAGTGAGCTGTAGCTCCAATAATCTTAACACCTCTCTCAAAAGCTTGGCGATAAGGATTCGCCCCAATGAATGCAGGTAAAAAGGAGTGATGAATATTTACGATTTTATTGGAATACTTAGCCACAAATTTTGGGGTAAGAATTCGCATATACTTCGCCAAGACTAAATATTCAGGCTTGTATTTGCCAAGTACCTTTAGTAATTCCTGTTCATGATCCTCTCTTGTTAAACCCTCATGACTTACAAAATGATATGGAATATGAAACTTGCTAACAAAGGGTTCTAGTTTATCATAATTACTGATCACCGCCAATATATTAGCATTAAGCTCTCCAAAATGATAACGAGTCAGTAAGTCAGATAAGCAGTGATGCTCTTTGGTACAGAGAATAATGATATCCTTTTTCTGTGCTGGGTTTACTCTAAACTTTATCGCCTCATTGGGCACCCTTTTACGCAAATCGAATATGACAATTTCAGCATCAAACTCTTCTTCGCTTTCAAACTCTGTCCGCATAAAAAATTGGCCTGAAGGGCTCACAAACTCGTCCTGCTTCATAATGTTGCAGTCGTTTTTATATAGCACTTTTGAAACATGATAAATAAGGCCCTTGGCATCTGGGCCTTCCATTAATAGGATATTTTTGGTCATTTTTTACGCTTAGCTTTAGAATTATTATGCGAATCAAATAGATAGAGGAAGGTATAAGCAAATTAATACAGTATTATTTTAATTGTACTAAAGGAATTCAGGGAAAAGCAGCCTCCAACTGCTCAGGTTTCTATCTCTCATTAACCCGAAGCGTGAACCATTATTTTTAAACAAATTGACCATTACGGAATGTATTAGTCCTTAGAATTAATTAGATTTAATTTTATCAGGATAAAGAATACTAAAACCAATGTAAATCTGAATGGATTTAGAATTTGAAGATAATTTCGACGATATAGAGGACAAAGAGATTGCTAGATCCGCTGAGATGTTTGAAGCCATGCTTTTGAACAATGAGTCTCGCTATCTTGATGAAGAAACTTACGAGAAACTATCTGGTTTTTACATTGAAATTGGGAAATGGGATTTCGCCAAAAAAGCTTGCGAGCTAGGCCTAGATCAATACCCTTATTCTCTAGAACTACTCCTTAACAGAACACAGCTTCACGTTAATGAGCAAGAGTATGACACGGGCATGGAGTTGCTGGATAAAGCGGCCACTTTCTTTCCAGCAGACACAGAAGTTCTCTACATGAAAGGCGTCCTTTGGAATCTTTTAGGAGAAAAAGATAATGCGATAGAGGTCCTTAAACAGGCTCTTTTACTCTCTGACCAAAAAGATGACATTCATTTTCAGCTCGGCCAAACGTATCAAAAAGCAGAAGATTTAGAAAGTGCTGTAGTACACTATAAAGAAGCCATTAGGCTCGGTTATGAGAATGAAATAGCTTACTTAGAGCTCATTTATAATCTAGAATATTTAAATGAGCTAGAGGAAAACCTTCTCTACTTTAAAAGCCTTACAGACGACAAGCCCTATTCTCATTTTGCCTGGTATTGTCTAGGTTTAGCCTACGCAAGGCTTAAAAAATACGATGAGGCTATTCAGGCTTTTGACTTCTCTGTGGTAGTAAAAGACGACTTTGCCAGTGGCTGGTTTAATTTGGCCCATAACTACATGAACTTAGAGAATTATGCTAAGGCAAACGAGGCCTACATCAAAACACTAAAACATGAAAAGTCCTCCGCAGAAGTTCTTACTTACTTAGCGGCTAGCTATGAAAAGTTAGGTCACTTTCTTGAAGCCTTTACAAAATATAAGAGAGCAACTGAACTAGACGATAATTGGGACGAAGCTTGGTATGGTATGGCGTCTGTTCTTTTTGAGCAAAAAAAGTGGATTGAAGCCATTCATTTTATTAAAAAAGCGACGACTATTAATGAGTCTAATAGTGACTATTGGTTGCTTCAGGCTGATATAGAGGCACGGATTGGCAACATTCTTTCTAGTGTCGAGGCGTACCAACACGCTGCACATCTAGATTCAGAAAACATTGACATTTGGCTGAATTGGTCTTTGCTCTACTTTGAGAAAAAAGACTATCAAAAAGCTTTCGAAATCATCATTGATGCCATTGAAGAGGTTCCAGATGAGGCCGACTTATACTATCGTGCTACTGTTTACTTGGTTTATAATGGCACCTACAGTGAAGCTTACCAATACTTGCAAGATGGTTTGAATTTAGATTTTGCGGCTCATGAGCAGATTTATCCTTTTTTTCCAAACCTAAAAACGCAGAAAGCTTTACATAGAATCATTGAACAATACCGCAGCTAGTCTAATAGTCTACACCGTTTTGAGTTAACAAATCTATAGCTTCCTGCTTTCCTTTTTTGGCAGCGGCTTGATACCAAGAGATGGCCTCTGAAACACGGTTTTGATTGGCATAATTTATTCCAATATTATATTCGTAATCACCCGAAGGGTCAAGTTCGGCAGCCCTTTCCCAGTAGGTTATCGTCTCTGCGTTTCTACCTAATTCGGAGAATGTTACACCAATATTCTTAAAGGCAGGTAAATAATCTGGGGCCTTTTTAATAAGTGCTTTTAAGGCTAGTAGTTCTTGCTCAAAATTTCCTTCTTGTCTAAATGAATATGTTCTGTTAAGCTGTAAATCTAAATTGTCAGAGTTTTTACTAATCAATTGGTCCATTAATTCTCTAGCCTGTATACCTTGCCCTAAAGCTGCCAATATCGAGGCATAAGTATTCTGATATTCGAACTTCCCTGGTTCTGCCTCTGCAGCTATTTTGGCATATTGAAGGGCCTCTTCATTTTGATTGGTTTTACTTAAAACCAAAGCCATTAGCCAGTCCGTTCTATTGGTAATGGGCATATAATTATAAGCCCTTTGGATATAGGTCAATGCCAAATCATACTGGCCTTCATCTATGTACATAGACCCTAGTGTCCTACAAACATCAGCATTTTTGAAGCCATTATTATCTGCCTGTATTAAGTATTGCTTGGCCAGCGGGAAGTTCTCGTCGCCCAAATGAAACCAACCTAAATTACTCAAAACCATGGCATCTTGTGGGTATACTTTCTCAGCCGGAGTAAATAAGTTAAAGCCATCTTTCCAATGGGACACTTGAAAAAAAGTCAATATAGTGTAAACCCCTATCAGCCCAAAACTTGCAACTTTCCAAAAACTATTTTTGTCAATACCACGCCCTAAAAAATAACTTATTAAGAAAAGGGGCCCAATTGATGACAAATAATAATACCTATCTGCCACGATAGCACTGCCAACGGGTAAGATCTGTAAAACCGTAGAAATGGCGATTAGAAAGAAAGCCGCCGCCCACCATATTTTTTTATTCTTTCGTCCAACGTAGTATATGACACCAATAAAAATAGGAAGACCGAAGGCCGCCAAATTAAAGATTCTTGGCAACTGGCCATTTAGCTTACCTGGATAAGGATAAAACGGAAGGAGATTATAAGGAAGAATAGTTTTGTACCAATAAAACAAAAAGGAATAAGACGCAATCCTAGCTCTTTCGCTTAGCGAATAAGCAGCAGAAATGACCGAGGTGGCATCCGCCCCTGCATCTTTTTGTGCCGTAGTTGCTACATAAGCAAAAGTTAATGTAACGGCGAAATAGGGGATTTTGTCTACTAGATTCTTAAGCGAAAATTTCTTGTTTAAAAACCACCAATCTGTGACAATCAATAACGCCGGCAAAACTACCGCCATTCCTTTAGAAAGACACGATAGTACAAAAAAGAGTAGAGAAATAGTGTATTGAACCCTATCACCTTTATCTGTATACTTTAAATAACTTCTGAAAGAAAGAAGTAAAAACAAG
>JBNMFK010000317.1:0-4544 GCA_051269965.1 Algoriphagus sp.
GATGTGGAAGCAGATATAGCCCATCTTTTATCAGAGCATCTTTAAAACCCCTCTCACATATCCGACAGACTCGGCTAAACCATAAATAGCATGATCTCCGTCTTTTTCATATTCTATTCCCACGATTCCCTCATATTTTATATCTTTTAGAGCTTGTAGAATACTGGGAATGTTCATTTTTCCCCTTCCTATTTCTAGCGTTTTGGCGTCAGCCTCTTGTGCTGTTACATCCTTAAGGTGAACATCATAAAGACGGTCTTTAAACTTCTTTATTTCTTCTGCGGGATCTTGCTTTAGTCTAAATGTGTGACCTACATCTATACATAGACCAATACGTTTATCTAAATTTTTGATTTTAGCATAAACACTTGCTGGCGATGGAAATATATCATCTTCGGGTCCATGATTATGAATGGCTAAAACGATATCCGTTTCTTGTACTTTCTTTTCAATAAGCGGCAGTAAGTCATGGTTTGGAGCACCAATGATCATTTTCAAACCAGCCTTTTTAGCATAGTTAAAGTACGTTTCTACATCTTCTTTTGTTTTCATATAGATTACTCCTCCACCATAAAGGTTTAGACCTCTGGCCTTTACTTTACTCGTTATTTGATGAAGGTCTTCTGCTGAAAACTCATAGGGTAAATGAAAACTCTTAAAGGCTACATCCTTTAAATCCAGTCGCTGACTAATCTCTATAACTTCATCTAAGCTGTACTTTCTGAGCGTATATGAAGCCAATCCTATCTTTAATTGATGGTGATGGTCCGCTGGCATCCCCACTTTTGACGTAAACGACATGCTGGAGGCCGCTGCTCCTAGGCCCAGAGTCTTGATAAATCCCTTTCTTGTGTATTTCATTATATTGGTTGAATAAATATTAATTAGCTCATTCTCGAACGAGTCCTTAATTTAAATCATTTTCTCGTTTATTTCATATTAAACAAGTTGGATACTTCTAGCTATCTGGTTGATCGAAGCCGAGGTCGAGTCTCAACACGTGAAAAAGCTTGAATTTGAAACCATCGGACTATTTTCGACAACAAACTGATAATTGACATTAGAATCTTAATATCGTCATACTAAAAACTGCCAGACCCAGAGGAGCGGCCTGCGTTCAGAAAGGGTAAATACAGATTTAGGTTAAGAAATATATTAAAAGACCTAATAAATCTGATTTACCATTGAGAAGAGAAATAGTTGACTACAAAAGAAGAAAATAGAAAAAAACGTTCAACAATTATACAGAAGATAAAGATCGACCTGATTTTATTGACTTTTCAAAAGACCTATTCCTTTTGAAGTGTTTAAGGTATTTGTCCCTATGAAAGAGAAAGTATTCATTTGTTGAACAAATTGAGGCTACCTAAACCAAGTAAAAGAGAATGCCAAGTTCCCGATTAAATTCAATGTTAAAAAAGGCTCAAAACATTAAGCACAAGCATTGCCATTAATAAGTACAAAGACCAACTGACCTGAATTGACTTTGTAATTCCCATCTTTTCGAATCTTCGGCGAGCCCATTTTGGGCTATAAAGTAGAATTAGCGAGTTTATGCTTTCAGCCAGCAAATGCAGTTTGGAACACAATCGATAGAAGTAATGATGAGTTTCATTTCAATAATTTTCAATCCGCATATTTATCACATATAAAAAAGTAAAGATGTTAACCCTCGAGTTTGTTATCATTTTCCTTCCGCATAATTTCTGCCAGGTATTTAGCATAAAAGCTATTTAGTAATTCTCAAGTCAGAGGCAGTTTGAGCATGTGAAAACGAAATACTATTTCTCCCAATCCTGCACAAACTCTCCATTTATACCAAAAAGCTCATCTAATAATAGTCCCTTCTTACGGTAAAGTTATATTTTTCTATAAGATCGGAACCGACAAAAATATAGATACAGGCCTCATATGGGCCATCTAGGACGGCGGTTACGACACTTTTAAGTGCTCCGCTAAGGAATAGGGCGTCATGACATTCTCTGTTTAGTAGGCGATGACCGAATTCATTAAAAAGCAGCGGTTCTCTATTTAAAGTGAATAGACCTTCCCAGCAGTTTTTACTTTTGCTTATCTGAGGCCTACCTTGCGTCTTTTAAAACTAGTACGAAAGCCGCATTTGTCGTCTTCAAATGTTTCAGAAAACTCAACTATTAAATTATTTTTCTACTAGACCGTCCCTCTTTATTCCGCCTCCATATAAAATCTATCTAAGATTCTTTCTAAATCTTCCTCTACCTGGAAAACAAAAACGGAATCCTCTTTCTCACACGATATGCCAAGGACAAGAAACAGTTTGCGAAGCATTAACAGTTTTTCTACAATAAAGATAATATTGCTTGTATTGACTTCAATTATGGAAAGCCCAAAAACAAAAAAACCGAAGGCAGAGCCTCCGGATTTTATATTCAACCCTATTGAAATAATATTATTTTCCGCCGTCAAGAATGACTTGTAAACGCGTTAATTCGTCCCATTTGCCACCTGCGGCCAACTTAGATTGCTTTGCCCAAGTTTTTGGATCATGCATGGTATAGTTAGGCCCTGCTGCTCCTATAATTTCTTTTAATTTCTTCTGTGTAGTTTTTCCTAATAGTTCAAATGAAACAATGCCATCTTTCACTAAAAGCTCAGCAATTTTTTTCCCAATCCCTTCAATTTTTGTTAAATCGTCAGTTTTCGTAGCCGTTGCTTTTTTCGCTTTAGCGGCTGGCTTTGGTGTTACTTTTTTAGCTAGTTTAATTTCTGCTAGTGCTACCTCAGGAATGAAGATAACACAGTTATCTATCTGGTAATTAAGTATAAAGTTATACGCCTCTGCGTTGCCATCATTGACCCACCTTCCGTCATTAAGCAAATATCTGTACTCGTAAGATTTGCCAGCTTCTAAAGAAACGGAAGTCCTTAAAGAACCATCTTTTGACTTCTTCAATTCAATACCAGAAGTTGTATCCCAATTGTTAAATTCTCCAAGTAATATACCTGAAGTGGCATCGCCTACTATCTCAGGAGCTATCGAAAAATTGATTTTCTTTTTTGACATCGATTAATTCATTATTACATTACAAAGTTGAACAACCTTGACGGTCTGCAAGAATAAATAATTAATTAAATGCAACAATTCTTAGAATAATACAAATCTTTAAAAAATACAATCAATTTGTAAATTGTAAAGCTCCAACTTTCTCTATTATCAGGCTGGCTGATGCTCTTTTCTTAGCAGATCGTTTACCGTTTTCACTGGGTTAAAGGTATTTAGAGGTACCTCAACAAACAGCGTATTCCAGTTTGCCATGGCACCATTCCATAAACCCGGAAGTTCTTGAGCCTTAAGTTCCTTCCCACTAAGTGATTTTTCAGTAATAAATCCAGTCTGAGGATCTCGGAAGTCTAACAGATTAAATTGTTCTTTTTTACAGTTCTTAGTAGAAACGATTAAGTCTACAGGATTAAAATGTGTAGCATTTTTAAAGGTTTCTGCCTGACGTATATTTTTAAAATTTATCTGTGCAGATTCTACGACTTGGAGAGAAACCGAACCGTCAGCATTTTCTGCCCAAAATGGCCCGCCTCCTGGCTCGCCAACATTCTTCACCATTCCACAGACTCTAATTGGTCTATTTACCTTTTCTTTGGCATATTTTAGTTTATCATCAACCGGCCAATTCCTAAATCCTTTTGGTGGCAAGACATTTAACTCATTTTTCAAAAAACCTAGAGCCTTCTGACGTGTATAATCAGAAACCTCAGACTTATCTAGCCTTTTGGCAAAGTTGAAGAGTCTTTTTTGATAAGAAAGCAAGACCCCAGCAAGAGCCTTTTTGTATTTAATCGTTTCACCTTTTAAATGATCTGGCACCACATTATCTATATTCTTAATGAAAATAACGTCTGCATCTTGTTCATTTAAATTCTCAAGTAAAGCTCCGTGACCAGCAGGTCTGAATAGCAAAGAGTCGTCTTCCTTCCTGTAAGGGCTATTGTCTCTATTCACAGCTATAGTATCTGTACTATTTTTCTGCTCTGAAAAACTAAAAATAAAACTAACTCCATGAGCTTTCTCATAGATCTCTTTTACATCCTTTATTAGAGCCATAAATTTCTTTTTATGCTCAGGAGATACCGTAAAGTGTAATCTAACTCTTCCGTTTCTGTTGGCATAGGCCGCACCCTCCACCATATGCTCCTCCACTGAAGTTCGTGTCCCGCCTTCATATTGGTGAAACTCTAATAAGCCCTTAGGAAGAGAACCATAATCTAAGCCTCCTTTACTTAAAAGGCCTTCTAAAAGACTGTTGACATCCTTGGCTCCCTTTGTGGCCTTCTTAAGGCTTTCTGCAAAGGCAAAGTTGTTAAGGTTTTGAGCAAAGGCTTCTACCTCGGACCCCATTTTACCCTCGTCTTTAGCCGCAAAAAGAGCTTTAAACATCCTAGAAGCTGCCCCAGATGCTGGAACAAACTTCAAAAGTTTCTTTTTAGAGGACTGAAGATCAAAAAAAGTGACCATTTCTTTCACTTCTGAATCCCCAAGTCGAATAATCCCG
>JBNMFK010000318.1:0-4515 GCA_051269965.1 Algoriphagus sp.
TCACTAGGGCTTTCCTGCTGGTTTATTGTCCACCCAGGATTGGAGTAAAAAGGAGCACCTTCTCCTAAGTAACCCAAGTTATTTTGATTCCCTATGAAAGAGCGGTGGGCATTTTGCGTGGCTACGCCATCATTATCATAATAAGTACCTTTATAATCTGTGTTATCAAAATCTGCAGGTGTTCTAAGGTAACCCAGATAAAACCCATTTAAGTTAGACCCTTGTTGAATTCTATTTGACCTAGAATGCGTCATGCTAGAATTAACTCTTATTTTTATTTTGTCGTTAATTTTTGTCTCGTTGTTTAAACGAGCTGTCGTTCTTTTATAATCAGAATTTGCTTTAAGAATACCCTCCTGATCCCACTCAGAAAAACTCATAAACGTAGAACCCGTCGGTGAGTTAAAGTTTAAGCTAACAGATTTGTTCCAAGTAAAACCAGTCTGGAAAACTTGATTTCTATTACTTTCATAAAAAGTGTCTTTCGAGTTCTTAGTAAGAATAGGGAAATAAACAGTACCATCTTCAGATTCAAAACGCTTATTACCAACTCTCGTATCATTTTCTCCTCCCGGTCTGTCTCTTATCCTATCTCCCCAGGAAAGTCTAGATGTTGGATTCCATATGTAGGTGTAAGCATCTCTAGACCTTCCAGTTTCTTGAAGCAGCGAATTTCCTTGACCAAATTTATCTTGCTTTACAAATTCTCTATTTATCACGTCAAAACTTGTCATATTGGAAACCTCAACGCTAAGCCTCTTTCCATTAGTATTTCCTCGTTTAGTTTGAATAACTATAACGCCATTAGCGGCTCCTGTTCCCCAAACTGCTGCTGCTGCAGCACCTTTTAATACTGTCACGTTAGCTATATCTTGCGGATTAATATCATTTAATCTTGACTGAGAAACAACATCGCCCACGCCTCCACCAGAGCTGCTATTTGTAATAGGAACTCCATCAAGTATTATGAGTGGAGACGAACTTCCTGATATGGTATTTTGACCTCTTATTTGGATGTAAGCTCCCGCACCGGGATCTCCTGAATTTCTGACTATCGTGAGGCCAGACGTTTTACCAGAAAGGCCTTGAATAACTCCGGACTCACCAGAACGCTTGATGGCATTGGCATCCACCAGGGTGGAAGAGCTTAAATCGTAATCTTTTTTACGCTCTAGACCTAGAGCTGTTAAAACTACAACTTCATTTAATTGATTTGCCTGTTGAGACAAAACAACGTCAATGACAGATTGATTACCAACTAAGACTACCTTCTTCTCCATTCCGATAAAAGAAAAGACGAGTGTTTGCCCTTTTGATGCTGTGATTTTATACTTTCCTTCGAAATTTGTCTGAGTACCTTGCTGGGTACCTCTTATTTGAACAGTAACTCCAGGTAAAGTGGAATTGTCGTTTTCGTCCAGAACTGTACCGTTTATTTGATTTTGACCAAAAACTAAGTTTATTGGAAGTATCAATAAAAACACTAAAATTTTATTCTTCATAGTTTGTTGTCATAGTAATCGTCTTAAAAGTACGTAGCAGATGGTAAAAAAGCTGTAACAACAGACGAACTTTTTTAAATATGAACATTCTTACTGCTTAAGTTACTGCTTCTTTCTTCTTAACAAGACAATTAAATAATTTTTGTTAAACCAACCTGACATTCTGTCAGCCATGCTTATCTTTGTCAAGAAATTAGGATTTAGAAGATTATATGGAAGATTTAAAGGGTAAAGATAAGGTATTGTCGGCCGAAGAAAAGGCTGGGTTAGAACAAGCCAGATTCACAGTAGACGAGATACAAAAAGGGTCTAAAAGGCTTTTTATAGAAAGTTATGGCTGTGCTATGAATTTTGCTGACAGCGAAGTAGTGACATCTATCCTACGAGATGAAGGCTATACCACTACTAATAAAGAGTACGAAGCAACTTTAATACTTCTCAATACATGCTCAATAAGAGATAACGCCGAGCAAAAAGTAAGAAAAAGACTTGCATTAATAAATGCTAGAAACAGAGGAAGGAAAGGCGTTAAAGTAGGTGTTTTGGGCTGTATGGCTGAAAGACTCAAGACTCAACTTTTAGAGGAAGAGAAAATAGTGGACATGGTGGTAGGGCCAGATGCCTACCGCGATTTACCCAACCTTATCAATGAAGTAGAAAGTGGGCAAAAAGCTGTAAACGTATTTCTATCTCGTGAAGAGACCTATGCAGATATTACACCAGTTCGTTTAGGTTCGAATGGTGTTACTGCTTTTGTATCCATCATGCGTGGTTGTGATAATATGTGTAGTTTTTGCGTAGTTCCATATACCCGCGGAAGAGAGCGGAGTAGAAGTACAGAAACTATTGTTGCCGAAGCACAAGACCTTTTTGATAAAGGATACCGAGAAGTGACTTTATTAGGTCAAAACGTAGACTCCTATAAGTGGAAAGACGAAGCAGGAGAAGTACAAACCAATTTCGCTCAATTATTGGCTCTTGTAGCAGATATAAGTCCTGAACTTAGAGTCAGATTCTCAACCTCACATCCGAAAGACATTACAGACGAAGTTCTGTATACTATAAAGCGTTACAATAATGTCTGTAATTACGTTCATCTACCTGCCCAAAGTGGAAGTAGCAGGGTTTTAGAACTCATGAACAGAACCTACACACGGGAATGGTATATTAATAAGATAGATAAGATTAGAGAGATTTTAGGTGAAGATTGTGCTATTTCACATGATATGATTACGGGATTCTGTACTGAGTCAGAAGACGATCACAAAGAAACATTAAGCCTTATGGACTACGTGCAGTATGACTATGGTTATATGTATTTTTACTCTGAAAGGCCTGGTACCCCAGCAGCTAAAAAATTCAAAGATGATGTCGATCTAGTAACAAAAAAACGAAGACTCGACGAGGTAATCCAAAAACAAAGAGGGCATTCTCTCATTAGGAATCAGCGTTCTGTAGGAACGATTCAAAAAGTACTTATCGAGGGCTTTAGCAAGCGTTCTGATGATTTCCATCAAGGTAGGACAGATGATAATAAGATGGTCATATTTCCAAAAGATAATTTCAAGAAAGGGGAGTATGTCATGGTTAAAATAACAGAGTGCAGCTCTGCCACATTAAAAGGTTTTGCTGCTGTTGAAGAAATAGTGTAAAATGACAAACAGTCCAGAAATACAAGCAATTAAAAACAGATTCGGTATTATAGGCAATGCATCTACCCTAAATTATGCTCTTAACATAGCTATGCAGGTGGCTCCTACAGACCTTACGGTTATGATCAGTGGAGAGAGTGGCAGCGGAAAAGAATCCTTCTCAAAAATCATTCATGGGCTAGGAGCTAGAAAACATGGGCCTTTCATTGCCATAAACTGTGGTGCAATTCCTGGCGGAACCATTGACTCAGAGCTTTTTGGTCATACAAAAGGAGCCTTTACAGGAGCTACTGATGACCGTAAAGGATATTTTGAGACTACCGATGGAGGAACAATTTTTCTTGATGAAATAGGTGAAATGCCCATTGGTACGCAATCTAGACTTCTTAGAGTATTGGAGAATGGTGAGTACATCCAAGTAGGATCTTCCAAGGTTAGGAAAACTAACGTCAGAGTAGTTGCTGCAACAAATGTCAATCTGTTTGAGGCTGTAGATAGAGGTAAATTCAGGGAAGATTTATACTACCGGCTTAATACGGTACCTATTTCTGTTCCTCCACTCCGTGATAGAGGATTTGATATTGAACTGCTTTTCATAAAGTTTACCTCCGATTTTGCTGAGAAAAACAAAAGCGAACCAGTAGAGCTAACAGAAGCGGCTAGAAAAGTTTTAAGCAGCTTCAGATTTCCAGGTAATATTCGTCAGTTGAAAAACATTGCTGAGCAAATAACCCTTTTAGAACCTTCTAGGATTATCACAGGCGAGGCCCTTGAAAAATATCTACCTAGGCATCAATCAAGTCGCTTACCAGCCTTAATGAATCAGTTTGGTGACAATCATGGGTCCGACATCTCTGAGAGAGAAATACTTTATAAAGTACTTTTTGACATGCGTAAAGATGTAACAGAGCTTAAAAAATTAGTCTTGGGGCTAATCAAAGGGGGGCAGATTGATGAAGAATACATAAGCGAAAACTCTACGCTTTTTGAGAATTTAACCTCTCCTTCTCCCTCTTCAAGGTCTTACTCTGATGAAGGAAGTGAAAGTCCATACCCTGTTTATTCCAAAGAAGATGATAAAACAATTGTAACGATTGATAATCTTCAGGGAAAACGAGATAATGTAGAAGACATTACTCATGAAATGGAAGAGGAATCTCTTTCCTTAGAAAGGAACGAGAATGAGATGATTTTAAAGGCTTTGCGGAAAAATAACTTCAAGAGGAAATACGCTGCTATAGATTTAGGTATTTCTGAAAGAACTCTTTATCGAAAGATTAAACAATATGACATTGATGATGAGAAATAAGCAAATCAAAAATAACTTAACCCAGAAACGCTTATTAGGGTTTGCCATTTTA
>JBNMFK010000319.1:0-4473 GCA_051269965.1 Algoriphagus sp.
GTATTGGGGCTAATAACCTCTATCATTCCCTTATTTATTTATTTAAACGTTGTAATGTTGGGTTTCATTCTCTTAAGAAAGAGTCTCTAGTTTATTAAAGGTGAATTAGTTTTTTGTGCAATTTGACTAACAAAAATAAAAATCCTTTACAAAATACGGGTCATTGACCAATTTAAAGCACAATAAATAAAAGTGATATCTTTAGCCGATATTCTTATCAAAGCTTCAGAATTAGCCTCAAAAGGATCTGGTTATCTTCTAAATACTGCTAGCTTCAAAGAAAATATGGCCATCATCCAGAAAGTCTGGGAGACAAAAAATGACAACGACTCACTGAAGATGGTAGGACTCAGAGGGTTAATCGGCAAAGTAATGAAACTTATAGAAGGCGATCCAGTCAAAAGACAAGAATTAGAAGTTCTTGGAGGACATGGTTTGACATTTTAAATATATTATGGCCAAAAAGAAAGAATCTTTAGTCGAACAAGAGCAACGCAGAGAAGATCTTGGTTTCGGAACTCAAGTGACTAGTGAAAAAGCTAGGCTAGTTAATCCTGACGGTGGATTTAATGTCAAAAAACTTAATCAATCTTTTGAAGCTAGAGCAAACATATATCATCGCTTAGTAAAGATGCACTGGCTGAATTTTTTCGCCCTTGTTCTCACCTTCTACTTTTTAGTCAATATGGTATTTGGCTTGGTTTATTATGCCGTCGGCGTACAGCATTTATTAGGAGTAGAGGCCTCAGACCCTTTGTCCGATTTTTGGGAGGCGTTCTTTTTCTCAAGTCAAACACTCACCACCGTAGGTTATGGCCGAATAAGCCCTGAAGGCTATCTGACAAGTTTTATAGCGGCCTTTGAAGCTCTTATAGGTTTAATGATTTTCGCTATAATGACGGGCCTTCTTTATGGTCGTTTTTCTAGACCAAACCCTAAAATAATATATTCTTCCAAAGCTATTATCTCGCCATACTTAGATATCAATGGTCTAATGTTCCGGATTGCAAACGAAAAGAGCAATCAGTTAATGAATGTCAAAGTAAGCGTCATTCTTTCACAAAATGAAATGTCTAATGGCAAAGTCATTAGGAAATATCATACGCTAGAAACGGAGAGAAGCTCTGTCCTTTTCTTCCCTACAGCTTGGACAGTAGTTCATCCAATTACGCATAAAAGTGTTCTCTACGAACAGACCTTAGAGCAACTGCACAAATGCGATGCAGAAATAATCGTGAACCTCGAAGGCACTAATGACACTATGGCAGACCCCATTCATGCTAGAAAGTCTTACCTCTATAATGAAATTATCTCAGGTGCTAAATTTAAGCCTATGCTAGAGCCTATTGGCGACAAATACGTCCTAGATTTATCTATGATAGACGCTCTAGATTTGGTAGATCTTAACGAGTACTAAAACATCACTGCCCAAGCTCATGTATGGCGTTCCAAGCCATAAGACCCATGCCTATCTCTATGGCCTTTTCGTCAATATTGAAAGTAGGAGTATGTACTCCAGAAACTATTCCCTTTGATTCGTTTCTGGTTCCCAACCTATAAAAACAAGAATCTATTACTTGAGAATAAAAGGCAAAATCTTCTCCTGCCATCCATAAGTCTAAATCCACTACATTTTCTTTACCCATATAAGCCTCAGCAGCGGCCCTGGTTTTACGGGTAAGGCCTGGATGATTTTTCAAAAACGGATAACCCCTTACTATATTGACTTCACAAACTGCACCCATGGAAAGAGCCATAGTTTCTGCCATTTTAGTAATAAGGCCTAAACCTTTTTCTCTCCATTCTTCATCCATATTTCTAAAGGTACCATCTATTTTTACCTCATTAGGAATGACATTAGTAGCTCCTAGACCCTCTATTCTACCGAATGTAAGTACGGATGGATTTGTAGGTTTTCTGTTTCTAGATACTATCTGCTGAAGAGCAACAATGATGTGAGAAGCCACTACAATCGGATCAATCCCTTGATCAGGAGCGGCTCCATGGCCTCCCTTCCCTTTCACGGTTAAATATATTTCATCTGTACTTGCCATATACATCCCTTCCCTAAAACCAATTTTTCCTACAGGAATATTAGGTGCGACGTGTTGACCAAGCATACTCGCTGGCTTTGGATTATCTAAAACACCTTCTTTTATCATAATAGATGCCCCTCCAGGTGCCTTCTCTTCAGCTGGTTGAAAAACCAATTTAATACTACCCTCAAATTCGGCTTTGAGTTTGAAAAGAATTTTAGCCGTGCCCAATAGAGAAGTAGTATGAACGTCATGTCCGCACGCATGCATGATACCTTCGTTTTTAGACTTATAGTCAATCTCATTCGCCTCAAAGATGGGTAGAGCATCCATATCTGCACGCAAACCAACTATTCTCTTGTTTGGGTTCTTTCCTTCAATGAGGGCCACCACACCTGTTCCAGCAATACCATGTTCAGGTTCAAGCCCCATTTCGATTAGTTTCATCACCACAAAAGCTGAAGTTTCATGTTCGTGAAAAGACAATTCTGGGTGCATATGCAAATGTCTTCTAATACTCACAGATTCCTCAAATTGTTCGGCAGCTAAGGCCTTTATCTTTTCTATTAATTTCATAAGATCATCTTTTTGGAGTGTAAAACTACTCGTTTTCTGTTCCGCCAAGAATCAATTCTAAGATTCTTAGTGAAAAATTGAGCGATTTACTTTCTTTGCCCAAATTTAGAGTAACATGGTATATTTTATAATGGGTGTGAGCGGCTGTGGAAAATCCACTGTTGGAGGATTATTAGCCACCGAACTCAATCTGCCTTTTTTTGATGGAGATAACTTTCATCCGACTTCCAATATCGATAAAATGAGTGAAGGCATCCCCTTAAACGATGATGATAGAATAGGTTGGCTCGAAGCTCTTAACCAAAAAGCACAAGAAGTTGAAGGCGTGTTTGCGTGCTCCGGTCTAAAAGAAAAGTACCGTGAAATTCTTTTCAAGAATACTCACAACAGGGCTCACCTTATTTTTTTGGAAGGAAGTCATGAATTGATAAATAAACGAATGAAAGCTAGAGAAAATCATTTTATGCCACCTGGCCTCCTAGATTCTCAATTTGCAGATCTTGAGATACCCACCTACGGAATTCGTGTATCTATAGATCAAGAACCCAAAAGCATTATTTCAGCTATTATGAATCAGATTCCAATAGCCACTCAAGAATTCGGACTAATAGGTTTAGGCGTAATGGGGAAAAGCCTAGCTCGTAACTTGGCAAATAATGGATTCAGGCTAGCTCTTTATAACAGGTTTAAGAAAGGTTTAGAAGAGAAAGTAGCTGAAAATTTCATTGCTGGTTTTGCCGAATTAAAAGATGCCAAAGGCTTTGAAGATATGAGGGCTTTTGTGCAAACTCTTGAGAGACCCAGAAAGGTATTTTTGATGGTGAATGCAGGGAAAGTAACGGACTTAGTTATAGAACAACTCTCGAATTTGTTAGACCCTGGAGATGTCATTATTGATGGTGGGAATTCCCATTTTTCTAACACAGAAAAAAGAGGAGAAAAGTTACAAACAAAAGGTATTGAATTTATAGGGACTGGTGTCTCTGGTGGAGAAGAAGGTGCTTTAAAAGGCCCTTCTATCATGCCAAGTGGCCAGCATAGTGCCTATGAGAAAATAGCACCTTATCTTAATGCTATAGCTGCTAAAGATAAAAATGGAATCCCCTGCTGTACATATGTAGGCTCAGGCGGTTCTGGGCACTATATCAAAATGGTACATAACGGCATTGAATATGCCGAAATGCAGCTGCTAGCAGAAGTTTATGCTATTTTACGTTATAATAATGGTTTAGTTCCAGAACAGATATCTGAGATATTAAAAGACTGGAATAATACAGAATTAGGCAGTTATTTATTAGAGATAACCTATAAACTACTGTCAAAAAAAGAGGGAGAAACCCCGATGATTGACATCATTTTAGACCAAGCTGGGAATAAAGGAACAGGAAGCTGGACCACCATTTCTATGGCAGAATTAGGTATTCCAGCGACCTTGATCTCGTCTGCCCTCTTTGCACGATACATCTCAGCATTTAAAGAAAAAAGAACCGCACTAAGTCAACACTTTAACTTGAATGACCAACAGGCCGTAGAGATTAAAATCGAAACCCTGAAAAAAGCTTATCAACTGGCTAGACTATTGAATCATCAGCAAGGTTTTGAATTAATTTCGGAAGCGTCAAATCGATATAGCTGGGGACTTAATATTTCAGAGATAGCAAGAATTTGGACCAACGGCTGTATCATTCGCTCTGTCTTGATGGAAGATTTGACAAACACTCTTAAAATGACCACCTCTATTCTTTCTAAAATGGATAAGCCCAACTTGGAAATTGGTTTGAAAGCCTTAAGAATGACAGCCTCAACAGCCATACATGCTGGAATTTCAATTCCTTGCCTCTTATCGGCCATTGATTATTTG
>JBNMFK010000320.1:0-4442 GCA_051269965.1 Algoriphagus sp.
AATAGGCTTGATATTAATATCAGGAATGGCACAATTTAAACCGAAATCTTTGGCACTAACACTCCGAAATTATTGGCACTATTTGAAACGGAATAGCCATACGGCACATGAAGTAAGCCGGGCTTCATTATTTAAGACGATTTGAAGCTGCTCATTTACAATTTTTTTCCCTTTAAAGAAATATCCAGCTAGTTTACCAGAATGACAAGCATCTGTGATTAGTATTACTTTAGCTTTCTTTTCAATGGTTAGAAAATTAGCATATTCATTTAGCTCTTCTAACCTTATAACATTATTACTATAATTATTCGAGGGGGAGTTATAGGCTAACAAATACCCAGAGGTTTTGTGTTCTTTGGTTTCCAGATCGCCATGCCCAGAGAAATAGATATAAGCTAAAACATTTTTAGAACATTGCTCTTTGAGCCAATCTAAAGCCTCATAAATAGCGGAGATACTAGCGTCTTTATTTAAAAGTAGCTTGAGGTTTTCCTTGGATATGTTCCCTCCTGTGGAAGACCGTAAATGTGAATAAAAGAGGTTGGCGTTTTTATCAGCAAATTGAAGTTTTGGAATCTTTGAATTTTCGTAGGAAGATATACCTATGATAACACCATATTTTTTTGTTTGGCTCTTTGCTTTCCCTGAAAAGGAATTGATAAGCAGAAATAAGAGTAAAATAGGTGGTCTCACACGTTAAATATATGAAATAAAGTATTTAGATATTGCAATATTTTAGCCACAAGTTATCTTAATCTTTAACCTAAATAGTCTAAGAATATGACGCTGAAAATTTGAATCATCCAAAGACCAACTATGAAAACGTACGGTTGATATTTCTATTTATTTTTTAGGGCAAAGTATATCAGTGTAACAAAGATCAAATTAATGATTTCGTATTGTAGATTCTGAGATTCTGATTCTGATATACCAAGTACATTTATACCAAATTTGATCAAATGCGGGTTTGAGAAAAAAAGAAGTCGAACCTAGTATCTAATATGCTTAGACATGTTTTTTCTAAAATATATGGCCGTAGAGTGAAAAATTGTAAGTCCTATCAGCTAGTGGGAAAAACACCATCAATGGGAAATTTGAATTTATGAACTTGACTATCTTTGGAATAAAAGAAAGAATGAGTAGAAGGGAAAACAAAGTAAGATTCCTTTCCTGTAATTTGATGAAGGGCATTTTTATTTTTCGATATGAAAATTGGGTGAAGAATTAGTATTAAGGGTCAAATAGAGGTGATAAAGGCATGGAGGTGAATGTAAGTATTTGTGCTTTAGTTGAAATTCGGAAATTGACCGAAATAGGTTTTGTAAAAATCTATAAAAGGTCAGGGGTATTAGGATCAATAGGAAATACCCCAAATTCCGATACGCTTTCCATGAGCGATTGAGTTTAATAAGATGATTTTTATAGATAAGTTAGCCACCATTTATCTACGTTGTTTTGTTTTTTGGTATCGTTCTATTTGTAAAAGGGGACATAGACTAATTATCAGAACTACCCAAAGGGCGTAAACTACCAAAGGTCAAAGCTATAGCCTTGTAATTTAGGCTCTTCAGTTACCCAGATACATAACTTACTATAAGGCCTGAGGCCTTAAAGCCTGTAAGCATAGCTGCAAATACTGCAAATGCACGAATGATATGACTATGGACAATGTAAAAGAATACGTGTACCCCTCTTATCGAAATGAGGATTCTATTATTCTATTTTTAACCAAGGCCGAAAAAGATAATGGATGGGCTGAGTGTAATAAAAAAATAGGGGGGGAAGGAGTGTGCATGCTTACATTGAAAAAAGACATGAGGTTTTACTAAATGATTCATCATGTTCCTAAGCTTGGGAGTCTTCGTATACATTTACAATGCTAAAAATGAAAAAAAGTAATGTAATAGAAACTCCAATCTGGGAAAGTAGTTTTGTCCTGATTTATGAAGTTACTTTTGGAAGATAAAACTCACCTAAATGATAACAGAGCTGCATCCAAAAATACAGTGTACAAGGGGTAGCAGACATAAATTAGAAACGAGTCGAAATTATTTGTATTTGAGACATGTAGGAAATTTCATAGTATCCTGAGCCCCGATTATTGGCTTTATGGTTATCAAAATAGTTAAGCCCAAAAACGGCAATGACATAGATTATAAGCAGATTTTTTTGGTAAAAAAATGAGCCCTGCTAGGAAAATCATAGAAATACCTTATGTCCAAATAAACATGAGGTCATGAGTTTCGTAATCTAATTTGAACATCTAGGCTAGCTTTATAATTACCAATTCTACAAAAACGAGCCAAATACTACTCTTTAGAAGCCAAATAGAAAGCTCTTTTTTGCTACGATGCTGTCCAACAAAAAAGGCCGAAGTCCCTACCAAGGAAACAAAACGAATGTACAAAAATGGGTAATAAAACGTATGCCAAATAGAGCTAGGCTGGTTTATGGAACATCGGTTGGGTTAAAGACAAAAGCACCATAAAAGTAGAAATTTCTTAGATGGTCTAGAGCCATAGTTACCCTGACAAGCTCATGCAGGAAATCAACAGAATTAATTTTTGGACATCTTTTACACAACTTAGTTGATCAGATATTTAGGGTTCTTTTCTATCTTTTAGATAAAGGATTAAGCTAAAAAGTATAAAAACTGACGCCTTTAAACAGCATCAAAGACATTTCTTTAGTGATTGCTTGTTTCAGCTTATACTAAGATTCTCATCAATCTTTTGAGCTTTCTTTTTAGAAGGCATTTTTGTTATTGGTGATAACCGTAATCAGATTTAAACAGAATAGACTGTTTTTAGCAAAAACCAGTAAGAAAGCTTAGCACAAAACTTTATTGGTATTTTTTTTAATGATTAGATAATAGAAATGTTAACTACATTCTTTTCGCAGAAGTTTAAAGAGCCATTTGCTTTCATTTTAACTCACTACTTTTCATTTTCCCCACTCGACCTTTCCCGCCAATTGCAAAACAGGTTTTCCCGTAGCAAGAAACCACATGAAAAGACTCTCTATCTAATGCTTGCCAAGTTTGGCCTGCGTCTTGGGAGAAAGATGTTCCTGAAGTGCCCACCACCAAAAGTTTTCCATCAGTATAAACCAAACATTCTTTTAAACCTTTATGTGGCACTTCTTTTATTTCCCAACTCTCACCTTTATTGAGTGTAATAGCTAAGTTTATCTGTTCGGATGAGTCATCTATATAATCTCCACCTACAATAAAGCCTTCATTCTTTGATAGAAATCGCATGCCAAATATGCCACTTGTAGGACCACTTGGGAAATTAGGTTCTAGTACTTCCCAGCTTTTGCCTCTATTGTAAGAGTGAAAAATTCGGCTTTGCAAAGCATACCAAACATCATCTCCTTGAGTTACGATTCCGCTATTGCTAGCGGCAAAAGAGGCTTCTCCCTCTTTTACTTGCGGTAAAATTTCAGGAGGTATTCTAAGCCATGAGACTCCTCCATCTTTGGTTTCGAGGATATATGGCTGGTTTTCGATGGGATCGCCAATGACTAAACCATGCATGTCATCAAAAAAAGCAACACCATCTAAGAATACGCCCTTCTCTTTCGTTTCAAAAGTCATTATCCAGTTTTTCCCGGCGTCTTCTGTCCTGAAAATTTTGGCAGCACCTTCTTCTCCAAGTCCTGCACTTACTATCACTACTGTTTTAGCATTAATTGCTTTTATGGCTCTGAAATCTAGTTTAGCAGGAAGTCCTACTTTAAAGGATTTCCAAAGTTTACCACCTTTTTTAGTATATAAAATAGTATTATCTGAGCCCCCTGCCCACACAGTATTTTCACTAACTACCTCTAGCGAACGAAAAGAACCTTCTGAACCCGTTTGTAATATTTCCCACTGACCCATAACAGTAAAGTTCAAAAGAAATAAAAAGGGGAATAGTGTATTCTTTAAAGTCATTTTGTTCATCCATCTTTTAATTAAAACGAGTACAACTAAAAATAGTAGTTAACTGGTCATGCATCCTAAAAAACAACCTTAATGTAGAAGAAACTTAAGCGTTTTGCTAATTTTGCGGGCATGCGTCTACCTCTGACAATTCTTTTTGTCCTACTATCTATTAGTTCCTATAGCCAAAAGCGGTCTGATATAGGCGTGGAGCTTGGGCCAGAAGTCCTTGAGGTCGGAGAGGTATTCAATATAAAAATTACGGTTAGAAAAAGCCCTAACTCTAATGTTAATGACTTTCCTGAGATAGAAGGACTAAGGAAAGATGGAAAATTTGTTTCTCATGCTAAGATCAAAATTAATGATAAGAACGTATTGCAGCATATCATTACCCAAAATTATAAAGCCATAGAATGGGGTACTTTTGAGTTGCCGGAATTTGTTTTTTTGGTAAATGGAGAAAAGATTGTACTACCAAAGGGAAAAATTACAATAAGTAATAAGAATGATTTTGAGG
>JBNMFK010000321.1:0-4430 GCA_051269965.1 Algoriphagus sp.
AGTCTCTCCAGAATTTGATGCAGTTCCTATCAGATGTACAGCTTTATAACCAGAAATAGAATTGATTAACTTTAGTCTGTATTTCGAGTCTAAGTCAGAAATGTCTTGTTTAGTAATGATCATAGTGATAGTTTGTTTAACAAAAGTATAAATATATCAAACAAGAAGGGTCATGAGAAACATAATTTATCTGAAGTTTCCCATGAATATAGATTTGTAGCCCTTAAACGAGACCCAACCGCCCCAGACGATAATCAAAGTAATGGTCATCTAGCGTAATACCAATTTAAGCAGAAAAACTCTTTCTTAAGAATTTCGAGCTGTGTTTTCTACTCGACTGGTTTTATCGAATCTGGATAAAGTAGGTTTTACCACACTATCTGTTACGGCAATCAGGTCGTAGGGTACATTTTCTACTAAAGTAAGCATATCACCTTACTCGAGAGGAAGAGTTTCCTTTTTAACTCCAAAATTGATGTTACTAGAAAGTAAAGGTACTCTGATGGAGAAGGGTGTTTAATGCTCTTTCATCGCCTGACCTTTTTGAATAAAACATTTATCTCTTTAAAGAAGGAATTTACCAGTATTACGGCTTTCATGACTTTGGACTTGTTAAAAGCAAAGCCTTCGCTAAAAGATGCAGTTGTCATGCGTTCTTTGTTAGGCTATAAAGGACGTTAGGATATTGCAGGCAAATTATGAGGAGGGTCAGTTTTGTTTGGCCTTACAATAAATAGATATAATGTAGTGTGATTATTCGGTATTGATATAAAGGATAGCTTAAAATAGAATTTGTACTAAACGATAAAACCACGGGCATCACATTAAATGCTTCTGAAGGTTACCAAATTTACTTGCTAACTTCATGTATTTTAAGCTCTATCGTACCAGAGTTATCTGTTCGGTTCTCTGGATTGCCTCCTTTAAGACTAGCCATATATCAAAATGGTCTAGTTTTAGAGATACTTTTTTAGCACGTTCTAAACGAACTGGGGTTCCCTTTATACGTTTTGAACCCCAAAAGCATAGAGTCCCAAAAGTTGTACATGAAAGGGATGTTAAGCTCCAGTCCAGTTTTACTAAAGTAGTGAAAAAGTAGCCTTCAAGTCCGTCAATCATCAGATTTTCTTAGAAACGGTCTATTATGAATTCTATGTCTTTCTGTTTTCTAATGCTTTCATTTGTCTAAACCAAGCTCACTTCTAAGATAGCTGTCTTTATTGCCATTTTGTTCCCAATAGGTTGTTTTTAAAGTAGCTATTTTTTTGGCGTTCGTGATTAATGTTTTTCTATTTGTACCGTAGCCGCTTTCATAAACTTCTGTCCAAGAAAGTATTTTCCTAGGAAAGTCCGAAGCGTAAGTTATCTGCAGAGTTCTTTTTAGAGCAGGATAGTCTAGGGTGTAAACCGTATTTTTTTCCTCATCTTCTTTTGAAGAAGCTTTAGCAGTGTATGCTTTGCTTTCAGTATGCGTTAGACCTAAGAATTGGAAGCTAGGAATAATTTTCGTTTCGCCAATGGGTAATTTTTCTGGATGTAATCTTATGATAGACCAAATATCATCTTCAAGAAGATCTTTGGAAAGACTAATATTATTACTTTCTCCTTCAAAATAGGAATCAAAACGGATTTCAAACTTAGCTTTATTTTTTAGTTCTCTAAACATATGTCCACACCATTCTTGAGAAGAGGAGCTGATTTTCAAAGAACCTGAGCTACCATCTACGGGATAGAAAGTACTTGTCATTAAGGAGTAAGGATATATGCCCGTACTAAATTCCTTTGTGAAGTTTAGCTTTAATGCCGGTAAATCTTTTGATTTTGGGTTATCGGCCTTGGTCCAAGACTTTTTGGAGAACGGCTCTGTTACAAAAATCAAAACTGCTTTTCCTTCATGCATCTCACCATAGCGGGCTTGTTCCAATGAATAACTTGTTATCTCGGCATCACCTGCGTACCAATATGCTTTTTCTGCCGGATTCATGTCATGGCTCTTTACGGCATTTTGAGAATGAGATTGACAGTTAAGCAAGACAGCTAAAAGAAGAAATGAAGCTTTCATGATTTTCTTGTTTTGATTTCAAATAATTTACGTAATTAAAATCCTTGTGTAACAATATTGCAGAGAGAATTATCGAAATCTGTCAGACTTATTGGAATCTAAGGCATAAAATTGCCTGAAAGCTATCTTTAGAAATCATCAGACTTCTTTCAGGCAATTACCAAAGCGTCTTAAAACTTTCTATAGGCCCCGTCAAGGAATTGGTTTGCTTCCTCTTCTTCAAAACGAGCAGTCGCATTATCCCAATGCAAGGTTTGGTTTGGAAACCTTCCTGCTATCACTCCCAGTAAGATAGTTTCGGTAAGTCTGGAGGCATAAGAAAAGGGTGCAGAACATTCGTCTTTCCCTAAGCAGGCATCCACGAACTGGTGATAATGACGTTTACCTTCCAAATCATAATTCCTCAAGACTTCGCCTATCTTTCCTGTCTTTTTAAGCTTAGTCAGATCTAATTCTTTATACTTACCATCCACAATATGTCTCGGTAGTTGCATGAAGTGGGGCAGAAGCAAGTTTCCTTTTTCTCCTACAAACATGGCACCTTGGTCTGGTAATTCCTCATTATTAGGCAACATGAGATTTGCGTGTTTCTCTGGAGCATTCACACCATCATACCAAACCCATTTAAAGTTTTTAGTCGTAAATTTTGTTCCCGGAAACTCATAAGTCACAATATTCTCTTCTGGAAAACCAAAGCCAGTAGGCTTTCTACAGCTATTTTTTATGGTTTTAGGTACATCTAAAGCCAGTGCATTATAAGGCGTATCAAAAATATGAACGCCCATATCTCCTAATGTTCCACAGCCAAAGTCTAATATTTTACGCCAGTTTCCTGGATGATATACCCCTTCCTTATAAGGTCTATTAGCCGCGGTCCCTAACCATAGGTTCCAGTCCAATCCCTCTGGCATCGGATCAGAACCTTGAGGTGGGGGAGCATCATTTCCCCAGTTCTTAGGTGACCAAGCTCTTACCTCTTTAACTTTTCCAATAATGCCAGATTGAATGAGTAATGTAGCCAATTTATAGTCATAGAAAGAATGAACTTGGATACCCATTTGCGTCACAAGCTTCTTTTCCGTAGCCTTTTTGTTCATTGCTCTAGCCTCAGATACATGATGTGTGAGAGGTTTTTGACAATAAACGGCTTTCCCATGGTCCATCGCGAGCATAGATGCAGGAGCATGCGTATGGTCTGGCGTAGAAACTACCACAGCGTCTATATCATCAGAAATTTCTTTAAGCATTATTCTATAATCTGAATAAAACTTAGCCTTGGGATACGCCTTTTTTAAAGGCTCGAGCATCTTAGAATCTACATCACAAAGTGCAATGACATCTACAGATTTATGTGAAGCAATAGACTCTAGGTCACTTTTCCCCATAGACCCTAAGCCTATATGTGCCGTTCTCAGGCGACCATCTTTGCCTTGAGCCCAAACCCAAGAAGGCAGCATGGAAGCGGTCACAACAGCAGCCCCTCCTTTTATAATATCTCTTCTGTTTATCAGTTTTTGACTCATAATTTTTTGATTTTAATGTTTCTAAACCATATCGGACTTGAGTGGTCTTGGAGACCGATATATCCTCTCTTTGCTTTTGCGTAGTCTGGTGCATTACGCCATTTTCCAGAATTTTTCTTGGCTTCCCATTCTTCAGACCAAGGTACAAACGAAACGACCACCTTACCATTGAGCCAATGTTCTACTTTTTCAGCAGTAAACACTATTTTGGAGCTGTTCCATTCGCCTACGGGATTTAATTCTACTTGAGATTGATCGGCAGGAGTCATGGCATAGTCAGAGCCCGTTTTTTGCCAATCTTGAAGTTGGTTTAGACTTTCGGTTTCCCCCATACTTTTATTATAATCAGTCAAATCATGCATTGAAGCATAGTTTTCATCATCAATGAGCTGATATTCTGGAGACAATGATGGTGGACCAGCACCTGGAACTCCTTCAGGCAAGTGATAAAAAATACCACTATTGCCTCCCTTAGGTAATTTCCACTCAAGATAGAGCTCAAAGTTCTCAAACTCTTCTGCTCCGTAAATGATATCTTTCCCGCCGGTGTAGTCTTGTTCTAAGCCTAATTCGGTATCAAAAGTTAATTCTCCGTCTTTGATAATCCATCCAGGTGGTAGGGCGTCACCATTGTAGGCTCTCCAACCATCAGTGGAGCTACCATCAAAAAGGCTTATCCAAGCTTCTTCTTGAGTTTCAGTTTCGCTTTCAGTGGAGGTAGAACTGCTACAAGCATTAAGTGTTATCAAAGCAAGTAATGAAAAACAGGTTTGTTTCATATATATGGTTGAGTTTTAAATCGGAAATATAACTCGAATTGTTTTTGCTTACAAGATTAGCGTAGT
>JBNMFK010000322.1:0-4417 GCA_051269965.1 Algoriphagus sp.
AAAGCTTTTAAATCATGGTTGAAAACTTATACATTTACATTATCCTAAAATTAAATAGCTTAAAATGAAAAATTTTACCTCCGTGACAGCTAAGATAACTTCGGCCGCTGGCCTTTCCTTTATATTGACTTGTGGCGTTTTCTTTGGTTTACATGCTGCAGCACCAACAACTCCAGCCCCAACTCAAGTAGATTGGCAAGTTAAGGGTGATGGTTCACAAGTTTATGTTTCATGGGTGTACAACGATCTTATAACTGGTTCAAATGAATTCGTTGTTGAACAGAAGGTTGAAGGTTCTAGTTCTCCTCTTTTAACCGCTGTCGGTGCTCCTGCATGGACTGAAATAGCTACGGTGCCATATACTGGCGTAACAGATTATGACATTACAGTATCAGGTTTAACGAGCGACTCCACTTACACTTGGCGAGTTAAATTACAGTCTGACGATGGAGGGTCAACAATCCTATCTGGATATACTGAGTCACCAGCCTTTGTAGTAAGTTTAATGACTGGCGAAGCCACTATTGGGGAACTTAATAAAAGTGATAATTCCATAACGTTCTATTTAAAAGATGGTGTAAGTGGTGAAACCAATTATAATATTTTGCTCTCTGAAAGTGGAGGCCCTTTTTTACTCAATAGACAAATAACCATGTCGAACAATGAAGTTCCAATAACTCTATTTGGTTTGAAGGCTAATACTACCTATAAAGTTCAAGCAATAGCGGTTAACGGTTCAAATGAGAATGCTAGTAATGAGATTTCAATAAAAACCAATAGAGCCATTCCCCCTATTGCCTCTAGTTTTGTAGCAACAACAAGATGCCCTGAGAAGATAGGGATCAGTTTCGTATTCCCTGACGCTAGTCAGTTTGATTCATGGAGGATTGTGGACCAAGCTACTGGACAGCAACTAATAGGCGGTACATCTTCTGGAAGTGATCAAAAAACGATAACTGGTTTGGCTGCAGGTAAGGCTTATGAGTTCTTACTGTATGCTACAAACGAAACTGGGGAGTCAATTACTAGCCTAAAGACTGGAACTCCACCATATGAGGCTCCATTAGGGGCAACAAGCATAACTGATTTTTATGGCATAACTACTTCTGATTTAACATTTGCTTGGGCAAACGGTTTACAGGATACAGAGTGTCAAAACAGGATCAGAGATGAGTACGTTATTGAAGCAAAAATAGTAGAAAGAGATGGCACAGAAAGAGAGGCTACGTTTGGTACATTCGGAACAAGCACATCTTTTACCATAAGTGGTTTGAAACCTAAATCTACCGTAACGGCCGTTATTGTTGCAATAAATAATACAAACGGATTCAGAACCTATGGTGAAAGGTCGATTACGGGTACAACATTTGGACCCCCTTATGATCCTACTGATTTCGTTGGAACTGCTGGAAAAGACGTTTTAGGAGATAACGAAATTGTATTGACATGGAAAGATAATGCTGAAGATGAGATGGGTGCCATTATCGAGCAAGGAGATGGCAATGGTGGATTTACTGAAATTGCAAAAATTAATAAAAATGAAAATACCTTTTATGTTAAACCGGTAATGGATGGTGTAACATATACTTTTAGAATCAAGTACTTCAACCAATATGGTGATTCGGATTATACCGAGATAATTAGCGTTACTCCTCCGGTCTCAACAACAGCTGCTAGAGTCGTTGTTTTCCCTAATCCTACGGTTGATTTAATTAACCTAAGAGTAGATTCTGCTGGTGAGGGAACAATTTCTCTTATTAATGATGCAAATAGAAGAGTATTAAGGAAAATGGTTAATTTTGGTAGGGGTGATGTAAGTTTAGATCTTTCAAAATTTGCACCCGGTGCTTACCAATTGATAATAGATACGGGTGACACTTCGATATCCAAAAAGATATACAAGTACTAAGTATTAGACAATATTAGAATTTTAAAGGTCGGCCAGATGGTCGATCTTTTTTTTTGCCCTAACTTTGATAAAATTGAGTTGGAATGACTTTTATTTATGATGCTATACGGGTGCCCACGGGTAAGAAAAGTGGATGGTATAAAAACATCCTTCCTGAAGAACTGGCGGCATTTTTAATAGATGAGCTAATTCAGAGAAATAACTTAGGCGAACATGACTTAGAACTTATTTTAGGCAACGCCATAGGAACCATGGGCAACATGGCGAGAAATGCGGCTTTACGAAGCAATTTGAAAGTAGATATTCTGGCAAGTACTGTAGATTTGCAATGCGGTGGAGCTTACCAAGCATTAAAGAATGCTATGTCACTTTCTATCGCGACTCCTAATACCTTATTGATTACTGGAGGAATGGAGAGTAACTCTCTGATGCCGCAGCGGTCCTATCATAAAAATGATCCAAGAAATACGGGAGCTATTCACATAGACAAAGCAGAGTTTTCTCCACATAGTTCTGTATCTCTAGAACATTCTGCCGAGAAACTAGCAAACGATTATGGGATTAGTAAGACGGAGATGATGACTTGGACAGTAGAAAGCCATAAAAGGGCTTCAGTTTATCAAAAAACTGATTCTTATAATAGACACATTGTTTCTTTTAAAGGGCTTTCAGGGAAAGACCAAATGACTAAAAAGAACCTGACGCTAAAACATTTACAAAAACTTGAGACGGAAGCTTTGATAGACCGTACTACTTCTGCCGACTTTCATGACGGTGCAGGATTACTACTCATTGGTGGACAAAAAATTATACATAAGAGACCTATCGCTAAAGTAGTTGATATTCAGATTTTGGGAATAGAACCCGATGATTCACCAAGAGGCTGCATCTTAGCTACAGAAAAACTGCTAAGTAAAAACGGCCTAAGGGTTAGTGATATTGATGTTTATGAAGTTAATGAATCTTTTGCTTCTAAACCTTTAGCTTTCGCCCGTCACTTTGGAATAGATGATGCCCTTATTAATCTCATGGGTGGAAATTTAGCTATGGGTCATCCATATTCAGCTTCTGGTGTACTAAATATGATAAACTTACTTGCAGCTCTTAAACTAAAGAAGAAAAAAATTGGTTTAGTGTCTGCGGGTATAGCTGGTGGTTACGGGGCGGCGGTCTTAATTGAGAATTTGGTTTGATAGTAGATAAAATTAGACATAATGCAGTTTTATTTCCAAATAAGGAGGCTTTGGTCTGTGGAGGTTTTTCGGTTACCTACCAGGATCTTATAGAAAGAATAAATCAAGAACTTGTCTTAGATCTTACTGATAAAGTAGAGATAGTCAATCTCAATCCAATTGAAACCTTGGTCAGACTGTTGGCTTTAAATAGTTTAGGTCAAAGAGCCATAGTACTCCCTAAAGACTTTAAGCAAAAAGCGTTACCTGAGGCATGTGAGTCAAACCAAGTGTCAAGAGCTTTTATAGGGATACTAAGTTCTGGGACCACTGGAGATCCCAAGATTATTTGGAAGACTAATGATAACTGGGAAAGAGCATTCAAACATCAGTCGGAAGTTTTTGGTCTGAATAAAAAGGACCGTGTATTTGTTTTGGACGCTATATCTTATTCTGCAAATTTGAATGCTGCTTTGCATGCACTTTGGTTAGGTGCTACAGTGGTATTTGGGAAGTTAAAAGAGGCAAGGCATTGGAAGATACAACTTATTGAACAAGGTATCTCGTCTTTCTTTTTAGTGCCCTCTCATTGTAGGTTACTGACAAAAAATGGAATTCAGAATTCAAATTTGAGGTCCATCGTAACGGCAGGCGAAAAATTGGATGTCCTTACAGCTAAGACCTTGATGGAATTGTTTCCTGAAGCAGTTTTAACAGAGTATTATGGAGCAGCAGAACTTGGTCATATAAGTTACCACCAAAATCGAGAGATAATAAGGTTTCCACATGCAGTAGGAAAGGCCTTTCCCGAAGTCTTTATTCAAATTATGGACGAAAGGGTCAAGGTTAAAAGTCCGTATGTTTCAGCTGAATACAAGACGAATGGTACAGTTAATGACCTTGGTTACTTTGAAGAAGATAGACTTATTCTTAAGGGTCGAGCCGGTAGGGTATTTAATAGACGGGCTATAAATATTTACGCTCAAGAGATTGAAAATGCGGCGAGGGAATCTGGAATAGCCATACAGGCAGCTTTAGTACAGCTGAATAATCAACGTCTGCAACTATATTTTATATCAAATAGGGCAGATAGAGATAATGAAAAAGGTCTAACTATTTTTCTAAACGAATACTTGCCTGCCTCCAAAAGGCCTAATAGAGTCGTAGAGTTGAAGGAACTTCCTCATTCGGAGGCTGGGAAAGTTGATTTTAAGGCTCTAAGTAAAATATCTGAAGAAAGGGAAATAGCTAAAGTTTCAGTTTAAGTTTTTCCATTCTAAATGATATTTTATGTTAAGAATTTTATCGGTACTTATTTTGCTAAGTATTCCCTCTT
>JBNMFK010000323.1:0-4391 GCA_051269965.1 Algoriphagus sp.
CTCTTTGAGTCTCTGTCAATTTAGGAATGAATATTCTTTTAAATCACTCCTAATTCATCGGATTGAAGGTGAAAGAATTCAAGATACCGATGAAGGTAAAAGAGCAATTTTAATCTACAGAAAGCTAAAACAAAATTTAGAACGTCAATCAGCTACCCTAAACGACTTGTTAGAAAGGTTATGAAGGCGGGTCGTTTCTTATTTTTCGCACTTTTCATTTCATGTTCTTCCTCTTCAGAAAACATTCTTCTTATTGCGGTATCTGCCAATATGGGTGCCACAGCACAAGGTTTAAAAGAAGCTTTTGAGCGAGAGACTGGGATAGCATGTGAGCTAATAATTAGTTCTTCAGGAAAAATAACCTCCCAAATCATGGCTGGTGCTCCTTATGATATCTTCTTGGCAGCAGATATGAAATATCCTCAATTTCTTTTTTTGAAAGGGCTTTCAGAGCAAGCTCCTAAAACTTACGCCAGGGGACAATTAGTACTCTGGTCAATGAAGCTGCACAAGCCTATGGAGGAGATAAAAAATGGGGAGAAGATAGCCATTGCCAATCCTGATACAGCTCCTTATGGCAGAGCCGCGAAACAAGTTTTGGATCGTCTTCTTATTGCAGAAGGCAATCTTATTTACGGCGAAAGCGTAGGCCAAACAAATCAGTTTATAGAAACAGGGTCCGTTAGTGCCGGGTTCACGTCACTTTCCACTGTTTTATCAAAAGAATTAAGAGGTAAAGGCTTTTGGTCTATCGTACCAGACAGCCTTTACACACCTATATATCAAGGAATTGCCGTTATAGGTACAGGTGATGCGAATCAAAAAGCATTTTTTGAATTTATGTTCAAAAATAAAGCCAAGAGTATCTTAACATCTTATGGTTACAGAGTAGATGAATAGCTATTCTGGACATATAGAACAATTAGAAACCAGCGAAGACTTAACTTTAGTTACTATTCGAGTTGGCGAAAAAGTAATTTTCAAATCCATCGTTATTGATACGCCAAAATCAGTCAACTATCTAGCATTAGGATATAAAATAGACGTCATTTTTAAAGAAACAGAGGTCGTTATATCAACCGAATCAAACCCTTCTATTAGTCTTCAAAATAAGGTTGAAGGAAGAATAACAGAACTCTTAGCTGGCGACCTATTAAGTAGACTTGTCCTAGGCACTGAGCTAGGTTCATTAGTCGCTATTATAAGTACGGATGCTGTAAAAAGTCTGAAACTTGAAATAGGCATGTACGTAACTGCCCTCATTAAGCTTAATGAAATCACCTTAGCAACCTGATGGATTGGAATCCGCTCATATTGACCTTAAAATTAGCCACAGTGACTACTGTGATCCTTTTCATAGTTGGTTTGCCTTTGGCTTATAAATTATCACGTTCAAATTCCAAACTAAAACCATTTTTAGAAGCACTGATAAGCATGCCGCTTGTGCTCCCTCCTACTGTATTGGGCTTTTATCTTTTAGTAGCCTTTAGCCCTTCAAGTACCTTAGGGCTTTGGCTAAAAGAATCTCTAGGTATCCAGCTAATTTTTTCCTTTCCAGGTTTAGTTCTGGCATCTGTAATTTATAGTCTTCCCTTCATGGTGCAGCCCATCCAGTCTGGCCTCTCTGCTGTACCTTCCTACCTCAGCAAAGCCGCTTACACAATGGGAAAGTCAAAATGGACTACTCTACGCCGGGTCATACTTCCCAACATAAAGCCAGCTTTACTCACCGGAATTGTCCTTAGTTTTGCTCATACGGTAGGCGAATTTGGTGTGGTATTAATGATTGGTGGTAATATACCAGGTAAAACTAAAGTAGCTTCCATTGCTATTTATAATGAAGTAGAGGCTCTTAATTATCAAGCAGCTAATGCCTATTCTTTAATAATGATAAGCCTAACTTTTCTAATTCTGCTAGCCGTTTTTATGTTTAACGGTGGTTATTTAAAACGCTTCGCAAAATGATAGAGATCAGCATTATGAAGAAGCTTTTTTCAGCAGATAGTCACTCCAGCCTTGGCTTTAATTTAAATATTAAAAAAGGCCAATTCATTACTTTGTTCGGAGAGTCAGGAGCGGGAAAAACGTCAATTTTAAATATCATAAGTGGCCTTTTGAAGCCCGATAGCGGCTCTATAAAAGTAAATGACTATCTGTGGTATCATTCGTCCGAAAGGATAAATCTAAGTCCTCAAAAAAGGAAAGTGGGTTATCTTTTTCAAGACTACGCCCTTTTTCCAAATATGACGGTGATGGAGAACTTAAAATTTGCCTTAAATAAAAGAGCAGACGAGGATATTATAGATCAACTGATAGATTTAACTGAATTACAAGGTCTTCTCCATAGGAAACCAGAGACGCTCTCTGGTGGACAAAAGCAACGTGTGGCTTTAGCCAGAGCTTTAGTTCAGAAACCTGAAATCCTACTTTTAGATGAACCCTTCTCTGCTCTCGATTTTAAAATGAGACTAAAGCTGCAAGAATACGTTCAGCAAGTCCATGAGAAATTTCAATTAACTACCATTATGGTGAGCCACGACATAGGAGAAATAGTAAAACTCTCCGATTATGTGGTTGAGCTCAGAGCAGGATCTATCGTGAACCAAGGAAATTCATCAGATTTTTTCGGCTTGGGTCAGAACTCCGCTAAATTCAAATTTACGGGTGAAGTATTAGCCATTAAAAAGGCCGATGTGGTTTTTATTATCACCGTACTTATTGGTCATGATGTGATAAAAGTAATATCAGATCCACAAGAAGTGGCCCAACTAAAAATAGGAGATAAAGTGAGTGTAGCTTCAAAAGCGTTCAACCCAATAATCAGGAAGATTTGAATTGTTAGCGAGCATCTTGGCTAAGATCAAAAAAAGCAGTATAATTGTCCTTTTAAAAGCTTAATAAACCTTATACGATTCTTGTCCAACTTAATGAACGACAGATTAAAGCGAAACCAAAAGTCGCTCATTGCCTATTTTCTTACTGCCGCTAGTGGTGTGATTGTCCAGTATGTGGTCGGTACCATTATCTGCATCCGCTATTTAGATCTACCATTTAATGACGGAGTCTCTTATGGCTACTTAGCAGCTATTCCAGTCGGCTTTATTCTCTCCAAGAACTATGTTTTTAATGCCAAAAAGTCGGGAAAGACTAGAAAAGAAGTTGGCAGGTATATCATTACTTTAATTATTTCTTACTTCATCACCGTAAAGGGTGCTCAATACTCTCTAGATTTCCTAACCCATACATTTGGAGATTTCAGGACTAATATTTCGTTCACTGAATTACACTTTAGCCCTATTGGAAGCTTAAGCCACGTTGCTGGAATGGGCTTTAGTTTTATTTTCAATTACCTAGCTCACAAGAAATTCACTTTTGTAGGCTAGTTTTTTGATATCACCATCAAGATTTAGTCTTAAATTGAATGATATATGCAAAAAGCACTAAAGACCCTTTTGTTTCTCACTTCATTAATTCTGTGTTCTTGTTCTAAGAAATATAGGGAGCAACCCAATATCATCATCATCATGGCTGATGATATTGGTTTTTCAGACATTGGATCTTATGGTGGCGAAGTAAAAACACCCCATTTAGATTTCCTAGCACATGAAGGATTACGCTTTCAGACTTTCTATAACATGGCTAAGTGTAATCCTACCCGTTCTTCCTTGCTCACTGGTCTTTACAACGGCGGAGATGGTGCCGTACATCTGGCTCATCTTACAAAAAAAGCCGGTTATCAGAATATTATGAGTGGCAAAGAGCATTTTGACTCTTGGGTACCCGAGTATTGTCACGCAGAATATGTATTTGACCATTCCTTTACATTCTGGGCTACTACGGAATATTTCCAACCTCCTTCTGGAAAATTTGAAAGACCTTTTAGTCTTGAAGGCAAGGAGTTAAAAGCTTCCGAAATTAAGTTTAAAGAAGCCCCAATGTACAAAACTGATTTCATCACAGATTATGCTTCAGACTGGTTAGATGAAGCCTTTGAAAAAGAAGACCCGTTCTTCTTGTATCTCCCTTACCATGCAGCTCATTATCCATTACAAGCTAGACCTGAAGATATAGCAAAGTACAGAGGAAGGTATATAGAGGGATGGGATAAGCTTCGTCAAGAAAGGTTCGAAAGGAGTATTCAAAGCGGTGTATTACCCAAAAACGCCTTACTGAGTCCGGCAGAAGGTAGTCTAAATAAACAAAGGGGCCCATTAATTCCAGAATACACTGATTATTATCCATGGGAAGAACTATCTGAGACTAAAAAAGACTCACTTGATTTAGAAATGGCCGTTTATTCAGCCATTATTGATAGAATGGATCAGAACATCGGTAGAATATTAGCGAAACTTAAAGTCAATAATAAATTAGAAAATACGCTCATTATGTTT
>JBNMFK010000324.1:0-4384 GCA_051269965.1 Algoriphagus sp.
CTAGCCTTAGATTTGACTGCATCCAAGGCTCATTTTGGTGATCTCATTAAAGTCGATGGCAAGATTCAAAAACCAAGTCAGCAAGTAGGTAAAATGGCTGGTCTTTGGCAAAAAGTGGATTTGACCTATATGTCCGGGCTGTATGGTGAATTAGCTGTTTTAGAAAGCGTTGTCATTAACGATGTCAATATTTTTGCTAACCACATGCTGGCAAATTCAAATTCGGAGGCCTCAGCCATACGTTTTGAGAATAAAAAAGGGTTATTGGCTCTTAGGAATGCAGCATATACCGTTTTGGTCAATAAAACGCCAGTAAGTATTTCTAATTTGTCCTACAAACTACAAGAAACAGCAAGTTGGCAAAAACAATGGGCAGCAAGTTCAACGCCTCCTAAAACGGGGGTATCAGAGACGATGACTTTAGATGTGCCGAATGATTACAGGTGGTTTTCCATCACCTATTCTGGGGACTTAACAGTTGAAAAAGCCGATAAATATGCTTTTACACTAGAATACAGCGGTGTAGGTTTTCTTATAATTGACGGTAAAAAGGTCATAGACTCAAAAGATGAACTCAACAGGCTGCCTGTGACTGAATTGGTAGAACTTTCTGAAGGCAAACATACCTTTGAATACTTTTACAGAAGGGTTGGATGGAAACCTGCCTTTGGTTTATATGTAGCTGGTTCAGATTTTAGACCCTATGCATTGCACCCTTATAAAAACTTACCGCTGCCTGAGTATCCTAGCGTTATCCACGAGAACCCAAAAGGTCAAAAAGCCAGAACCATTCGGTCTTTTATGAATTTTGGGGAGGAGAAAAGAACCACCGTGATCTCTGTAGGTACTGCAGAAAGGAAAAATTATTCTTTTGATTTAGAGAAAGGAACCATGCTCTATGTTTGGCAAGGGGATTTTGCCAACGTGACAGAGATGTGGTACAACCGCGGCGAACCTCAATTGCTAGAGCCTCTTGGGCAGGTGATAAAGCTTTCGGGAAAGCCTTCTTTCTATCTGGGAACAGAGGATGAGTACAGCCTTGAAGAGTATTTCTTAGATAAGAATGGATTACCCACCTATTTGCACAGTCTTAATGGCTTGGCTGTTAGCCAAAAACTAGAACCTGTAGAAAATGGTTTTGAGGTAAATATTGAGGCAGAAAATGATGACATCAACTATTTATTGGGAGCCGGGAATCAGATCAAAAAAGCAAGCGACAAGCTTTACAAGATTGATGATCACTATATTTTACTCCAAGAAAACACACCCTTAGAGGTTAGAAAGGATGGCAATGCCATGACACTAACGGGGAAAGCTAATGCTATTAAATCATACCAATTAATCTGGTAAAAGACTAAATCAAATGAAATTTACGACTCAAAAATTAACAACATTTTTTGTTCTGTTTTTTATCGTTTTTGCGGCATCTTCCCAAGGCCTTAAAACAGAAGAGGACTATTATAGAATTGAAACCGTACCTATTCCAGAAGGGATAGAGATGGAAATTGGCGGCATGGCCGTTTTGCCTGATGGCAGGTTGGCCACCACCACCAGAAGGGGTGATGTTTGGCTTATTGGTAACCCTTATATGCTTGGAAATACCCTGCCTACCTTTCATAAGTTCGCCGAAGGCTTGCATGAGCCTTTAGGTTTAAATTTCATCGACAGCAAGCTTTGGGTGACTCAAAGAGGAGAGGTTACTATTTTAGAAGATCAAGACAATGACGAAGAAGCTGATGTGTTTCAGTCTTTTTATAAATGGCCGTTGTCAGGAAACTACCATCAATATTCTTATGGCCCAGTTTTAATGAAAGATGGTAGAAAACTTTTTACACTTAACCTAGACTGGATAGGACATGGTTCTTCTGGCTCTAAATGGCGTGGATGGATGATTGCTGTAGACGATGAGGGTAATATGGAACCTTGGGCCGCAGGACTAAGATCACCTGCAGGATACATGGTAAATGACGTCGGAGATATTTTTTATACTGAGAATCAAGGCGATTGGGTAGGTTCTGGAAGAATGACACATTTGGAAAAAGGCGACTTTGCTGGTAATCCAGAGAGTCTTATATGGTCTGGGGAGCCTAATTCTCCTGTTAAACTTACTCCAGACGATATTCCAGATACAGGAAAACCATTATTTGATGAAGCTCAGAAAGTGGCGGGTATTAAGCCACCGGCTGTTTGGTTTCCACATACATTGATGGGGATTTCCACCTCGGATATTGTTCAAGACATGTCCAAAGGCAAGTTTGGTCCCTTTGAAGGTCAATATTTTGTAGGTGACCAAGGACATTCTGTCGTGATGCGAGTAGCTATGGAAAAAGTGAATGGCGTGTATCAAGGTGCTTGTTTTCCTTTCAGAGAAGGTTTTAAGTCTGGAATTCTTAGAATGAGGTGGGGTTTAGACAATTCGATGTTTGTTGGCATGACCAGCAGAGGATGGTCAAGTACGGGTAAAAGCAAATTTGGCCTACAGCGTCTAGTTTGGTCTGGTGAAATGCCTTTTGAGATAGCATCTATCAAATCTGCTTCGGATGGTTTTTTAGTGAACTTCACAAAACCAATAATGAAATCAACCGCTTTAAATCCAGCTTCCTATGACATTAAAAGTTTCAATTATAAATACCACCATAATTATGGTAGCCCTATCATCAATCAAAGAGATGTAAAAATTGAAGGAATCTCATTATCAGAAGATGGAAAATCGGTGCACTTAGCTGTAGACTCTATGAGGCTCGGATATATTTTTGGGATCACAGCAGCGGGTATCATGGACGTGCAAAAGGATGAATTACTTCATAATGTTGGTTATTTTACGTTAAATAGTGTTAATTCAGGTGTAAAGTCGCTCGATTTATCTGCTTATGCGATTACTAAGAAAATGGATCATGCTCAGCACCAGATGACCGAAGTTCCAGCTATTATTTCTGCAAAAAGGGTAAATAAAATGCCTTCAAGTTGGAATGGAGAAGCCGATGTAACAATTACTTTGGGTACCAAACCGGGCTTAAAGTTTGACCAATCAGAGCTTCAAGTTAAAGTAGGTTCTAAGGTGAAGTTGGTCTTTAATAATAATGATGACATGCTGCATAATCTGGTTATCGTAAAACCGAATTCAGTGGATAAAGTAGGCCAGAGTGCACAAAATATGGGATTAGATGGAGCAGAACTCGGCTACATTCCAGATTTAGCTGAAGTCATGTACCACACTGGACTCATGCAGCCAGAAAGCACGGAAGCCATTTACTTCACCGCTCCGCAAAAGAAAGGTGACTATACATTCGTCTGTACGTTCCCGGGGCATTATACACTCATGCAGGGTACTATGACGGTGAGGTAGGCTTGGGCCAAGAAATGTAATGCAACAAAAAAAGGTCTGAGGTTTAATCCTTAGATCTTTTTTTATGCCCCTAACAGAAAACGTAAAACATCAGGGCTAAAGACATCTTAAATTCTCTGTTCTTCACCGTAGATGATTTGCTTCATTTTTCAGGGTATTTTTTCAGTAATTATAAACATTTCCGTAAACATGTATTAATTAGGTCAAAGCTCATATCTACGCAAAAAACTATGACTAATTCGATAAAATGAATAAAACACCAATGGTAATTTTGGAAGTAATCCTCATATCATGGACGACATCTATTAAAAAAATGGCTGAAAGTTATGAGAGAGTTACATCCTGTACTACTGGCTATCACAATGAATTCATGCAATGTTATTAATTCTGGTGTTTTCCAATCCGTATCTGTTCTTGTTTATGTCGTTGACACAAACGGAAATGATTTATTAAACCCTCAACTTAGTGGAACGTTAAAATCCGAAGATATTAGGATTGAATTTCAAAAAAAGTCAGACAGACTATATTTTTTTACGACGAGTAAACCGAGTATCGGGACGGCAGAACTAGACAGATACGTTTTAGTACTGCATCCTTCAAATGATAGGGAGCCGCCCCCTTATCCCGAAGCATAGATTAAAATTCATTGGCCAGATGACACGTTTGATGAAATTACATTTGAGTTGGAAAAGATGGATGGTATTGTGAAGTTTACTAATAAAATCCGTTTAAATGGTAAAGTCGAATGGGACTCAGGAAAAGACAAAGATTAAAGACAAATTCAAATTGTCAAGTAGATTCACGTTCTATTTTCTCGCAGTAATTTAGATTGTATACCTTTTAGACTGCTATTTTAAGAATGTAAGAATTTGAGTTAATAAAGTAGAGATCCTTTAATAATCTCTACTTTAGGTTCTGCCATTTACCCATAATATTTACCACAAATAAAGTTTTCTCGGAAACTGTTATCAGAGAGTTATAGATTCGCACATGCTTCAAATCAATAATTTCAAAAAAGACTATTCGGGCCATCTGATT
>JBNMFK010000325.1:0-4382 GCA_051269965.1 Algoriphagus sp.
GCCATAGCGTATGCCATTTATGATTATATAAATTACACAGGCGATAAAAACTACCTCACAGAGTACGGATTAGATGTCTTAATAAGCATCTCTCGTTTTTGGGCACAAAGAGTAAACTGGTCGGCGGATAAGAAGAAGTATGTCATGCTAGGAGTTACAGGACCTAATGAGTATGAAAACAATGTTAATAATAATTGGTATACTAATTTAATGGCTCAATGGACGCTAAAGTATACTTTAGAGGCTTTAGAGTATGTAAAGGGGAATGGTTCTGTCAATGAAAGCTTAAAGTTCAACGAGGAAGACGAAACGGACAAATGGAAAGATATTATTGAAAAAATGCACTTCCCTTTTGATGAAGAAAGGCAAGTATTCTTGCAGCAAGATGGCTTTTTAGATAAGGAATTACGATCTGTAAATGATATATCCGAGCATAGGCCCATCAATCAAAAATGGAGTTGGGATAGAATTCTAAGGTCTTGTTTTATAAAGCAAGCGGATGTACTCCAAGGCATGTATTTCTTTGAAGAGAATTACAGCAAAGAGGCATTAGAAAGGAATTTTGATTTCTACGAGCCTATGACGGTTCATGAGAGCTCATTGTCGCCCTGCGTTCATACCATATTGGCCTGTAAACTAGGCAGAATAGACAAGGCAAGCGAAATGTACGTGCGTACAGCCAGGCTGGACCTAGACGATTATAATAACGACACCGAAGACGGCCTTCATATTACTTCTATGGCCGGGACTTGGATGGCAGTGGTAAAAGGTTTTGGAGGTATGAAGGTAAAAGACGGAGATCTGTCGTTTAATCCAGTTTTACCAAATGACTGGGATTCTTATTCTTTCAGAGTAGGGTTTCAAGGCAAGCTGAAAGAAGTGACTGTTCATAAGGATGGATTTGAGGTTAAAGGCTTGTAAATAGCATGTTGAAAGCAGATTAAAAAAACTACCAGTGAAAGCTGACTGTTTTTTTATATCTCAGATTTGATTACTTACAGTTTTCACTTTTCGCCTCTTTTTGACTTTCGGCAAAGATTTTCTTGTCTTCCGCGATGGTTTGCCCAAGTACTTTTAGAGAATAACCGCCTTCTACTAAAAATTTGACATAACCGCTTTTGCAAAGTGGTCCCCAATATAAACTTGAACCAGTGGTAAATCCAGTATGTACATAGGCCACTTCCTGCCCTGCAATGTTGAGGCCAATCCTAGGAAAGGCAATACCAAACTGAACATCAATAGGTTGACCTAAGTTTGCTGCTGAGTCAAAGGTACCGTCCGTAATTTCATCTTTTTCTATCTTGGCGGAGGTTTCTACAGTAGTCCCTTTGTATTCAAAACCCGCATCGGTAGATATTGATAGCTTACTCTCAGCAGTAGCCGAAGATTGGATATCTGGAATATGCAGCTTCGATACAAATTGAATACCGATATCTATAGACATAGGAATGGGCAGGGGTATTGGGCCGCTAGGCGTAGGGATAAAGCGGATTGGGATACTTAAGGCCACGCCAGGCATTTTTAGACTATGTTCTCCTGATTTACCTCCGGCGGCGGCAAGAGTAAGTTTAATTTTAGAGGAAATCCCCTTATTATTAGCTTTGAAGGTTTGTAGTTTTCCATTTTTTATAGTGATTGTAGTTTTTTGGCTTGGAAGTTTAGCTGTTCCCTCTGCTGTGAAAGCTACAGTGGCACTTCCTCCTACTTTTTTTACCATTTGCATTTTGAAGTTACATGAACTGATTTTCCCATCTGCTAAAGTGGGCTCAATACTAACTTTATGGTCTATTCCTCCTTTACTGATTGTAAACTCTATCCCATTGGCGGCAAGACCCTCAGGACCTGATACCTTTCTGCCTCCCATTCTTATTGAAGAAACATTTTCCCACTCTGGTGTAATTTCCCAAGCTATAGTACCGTTCTTAATTGCATCAGTTAGGGCTGCGTCCTCAGTCTTAATTATGTAGTTGTTACCGTTTTTTTGAACGCTGCTTACTTTTCGCATGATCTTACCTGCTACCAGAATAACTTCTCCTTGTTTAGGTTCTTTTTGAAATTTTGTGGCGTCAAACGTATAAGTCTGAGTAATTGTGTCTAATGCTAAAATTGAACTTGCATCTTCTATTAGTAAGGTTTCATCGGTGTATTCTACGTCATAACCTAAACCATCTGAAAGGGCGGGTTTAACGCCATCTTTGTCCCCACAACTAGCACTAAAAATGAATAAAAAAATGATGAAAGCTTTGGTAAAATGTTTCATATATGGCTTTTAGTTTGAAATTTCATGGCGAATTTACCGAGCATTGAAATTCGATATGTGTTAAGTTAGATCCCTTGGAATTGGACACAAAGTATGTACTCCAATTAAAGTGGAAGGTTTTATTTTATGGTAATTGAGCTTAACTCTCTGGAGGTTTTCGTGACAAAAAACTAGTATGTAAAGGCCTCATTGTAATGTAGACTAACTGGTCTTCCTGCTAGTTTCAGAGATTGTAAATAATTCTAGTGGTAATTATTTTAAGTTAATATTGAGTCATAGCTCAAGGGCGAAAATGCATCAAACATTATATTGGCCGAGTTTAGATTCAGGTAAAGTTTTTACTTGGTCAATTCTGGCAGCGTGTTTTGTAATTATAATAGGCGAAACAGAGGTAATCTGTCCAACTATTTTAATAGGTTCTCAATAGCATTTGAATTATTGAGTTGAATCTTTTTTCTTTAGTTTAAACCATTTCTTACCTTTTAAGGAGTGATTATTTTTTCTAATTAGGATGATAGATGGAAGCCTTAAGCTCGGAAGCCAAAAAGATTCCCTAATATTGATTATCCTTTCTATCTTAATCAAAATCATATACTAAAAATGAAAAAACAGGTTCTATTTTTATCAGCTCTATTGATGACATCTACGTTATTTGCCCAAACTGGTAAATGGATTAAATTAATGGACGGCAAGACGTTTAATAATTGGCATATTTATAATCACCCTGGAGAGGAAGTCAATAGCAAATGGTCCATTGAGAAAAATACCTTTGTTTTTAATCCTAATGGATCTAGCGACTGGAAGGTGAATGATTTAGTAACAGATAAGGAGTATGAAAACTTTGAAATGATGCTAGAGTGGAAAATAGAAAAAGGTGGGAACAGTGGCATATTCTATGGCATTAAGGAAGATGAAAAGTTTGCAAAGCCATATTTAACTGGTCCTGAAATTCAAGTCTTGGATGATGAAAATCATAAAGATGCCAAGGCGGGAAAGAATGGTAATAGAAAAGGAGGGTCCTTGTACGACATGATCCCTTCTGCTTCTAAGGCTAAGGTTTATGACAACTGGAATAAAGTTAAAATTCAAAAAAAAGATAATGTAATTACGGTATGGCAAAATGGTGAATTAGCGGTGACTTACCCGACATCAGGAGATAAATGGGATGCCTTAGTAGCGGATAGCAAATTTAAAAACTGGAAGGAATTCGGGCAATTTTCAATGGGCAAAATAGGATTACAAGATCACGGAAATGTCGTGGCCTTTAGGAAAATTAAGATTAAAGAGCTTTAATAGAAACATAATAAAAAAAATATGGAGCCTTGGGGCTCCATATTTTTTTTCATAAAATCGAATTCATGGTTACATTAATCGCTACAATTACGGCCAAAACCGACACTATAGAAGCTTTAAAGGTAGAACTGTTGAACCTTGTCAAAAATACCATCCAGGAGCCCGGAAACATTCAATATGTGCTGCATCAAGAAACAGAGAACCCCCAAATTTTTAGATTCTATGAGCAGTTTAAAGACCAAGCAGCTTTTGAATATCACGGAAACCGGCCCTATATAAAAGCGATGAGTTCAAACGCTCATCTGCTAGAGAAGCCTTCTGTTTTAACGTTTTTGGACTTGGTTTAAAAGCCTTTACATTACATTATTCTCGCATTTTCCCTCCAAAAAAGTCTCCATCCTTCCAATATGGAGCTTTTTGGTCGTTAGCCACCATTTTACCAATGAGGTAATTTATCTTAACATGTGTGGTAGCTGCATTAAAATCAAAATCTTGATTCATATCATCTTGAGGTCTATGATAATGCGTTTTCCGCCATTGCACATCTGTAATCCTTCTGTCAATACTATCTTCAGGAATGGTTTTAAAGCCACTTTTTATATAAAGGGCGGGTATTCCTTTCTTTATGAAACTGTAATGGTCGCTTCGGATAAAAACGACTTGTTCTGGAAAAGGGTCAGGAGCAATATCCAGGTGCAGGTAATCTGCGGCCTTCTTTGTTATACGGCCTAAACTTGAGTGAGCTGCTCCGTAAGGAACAATGTCTAAAATCGGATGAAAAAGGAATGGCATATCCATATTGATATTAGCTATCATTTTCACTTTTCCT
>JBNMFK010000326.1:0-4377 GCA_051269965.1 Algoriphagus sp.
CTCGAAGTGGCTGGTAACTATCTAAAAGTGATTGTTTGAATTTGGCAGAAAAACGTTCTATATCCATCCCAAAAGCTCTTTTAAAAGCGGCTTGAATACCATATATAGCAGTTTCTTTGAATAATGGTCGAATAATATCATCACCATAAGTAGCCGTTACATATGCCCAAAAGGCCTGTCCCCAGCGATAAGGGAAGTATTTGTACTGCTTGGAGACTAAGTCTTCAATGCTTGGAATATCTCCGCTTTCTACGGCATCACGCATCCACATAGCCGTATGCGAATCTTCTCTCCCGATAGACATATACTCTGCCAGTCCTTCAACCATAAAAAGGGGTAGATTTTGAATGCTAGCCAGCGAGGTAGAATCACTGCCATAGGACATGGTTTTGTATTGAAATGCATGCACTAACTCATGGCCCAAGACATGGTCTGTTTGCCTATGCGTATACATAATGGGCATCACTACCCTATTTCTAAGCCCCTCCGTTACTCCTCCAGTTCCCTCACCTATTTGGCCTCCAATTGCCGTAGTTTCCTGAAAATCTGGATGATTCTTGTATATGATAATTGGATTAGGCTCTATAAAAGCTAGTTTAAAGACCTCTTGATGAAGCTTATACCAATGCTCCGAGTTAATCATCACATTATTGGCTACATCCTTGTTCTTAAAATAATGATAGAGCTCGTAATGAGGACTTTCTAGGACTTTAAAGTCGAACTTTTTATACCTCGGTTTATTTTGACCAAAATATTGAGATTGCCCACAAATTTCTGTCTGGCCACCTAAAAGACCTAGTATAAAAAATAATCTGAATCCAATTTTCATGTAATGCCCTATTTAGCAAATACCTATTTTTTTTCGAGGGGTCTCGTGGCCTTAACAAATTTAGTTTGCCAGTATGTGGTATACAAATCGTCTATTCTCACTCCTGAAGAACTGGAAGCATGTAGAAATTGCAGCTTTCTTTTACCTCTTTTCTTGACCACCACCCCCGTATGATTAATTCTGCCACCAGCAGTATTAAAATAAAGTAAATCACCTTTTTTGATTTTTTTGTATTTCACAGCTTTAAATATTTCTGCTTGCTTGTATGACACTCTAGGGAATGATACCTCTAGCTTTTTAAAAGCATTATACATGATCCCTGAGCAGTCGATTCCACGTTTATCTATCCCACCAAACTTGTAAGGAGTACCCTTGTATTTTTTACATTCCTTAACGAAATTTCTAGGACTGAAAGTACTTTGGCCTTGACAAAATTGGGCAAAAAGGACATAAAGTATAAAAACGTATCTTCTCATCTTTTATTGGTTTGAAAAAATGACTTCTAACTGCTTTATTAATCCGCGACCTTCATCTAGTGCCGGTTCAATAAGCTGATCTTCAAGCCAATTCCCTTCTTTACCTAATAAAACGTAAAAAGGTACACTCTGAATACCGTAGTCTTTCGAAAATGTGCCATTAGGATCTGCTCTAAGACTTTGCCCAGCGGCTAATCCTAGTGATTTCGCAGAGAGGTAATCTTCTCGCGTATCTAGGGACACACTTAAGATCTTCAAGATTTTATTGCTTTTAAAATAGTTTTCAATAATAGGCAGAAAAGTTAAATCTTTTAAACAAGGTTGGCACCAGCTCGACCAAACAACAATTAATAAATTTTCTCCTCGGAAATCTTTTAAGGAAACAAAATCTCCAGCCTCACTTGTAAGTACAAAACCAGGAGCTGGTCCACCAAGTGCTTTTCCTTTTGCTATTTTCTGCTTATACGCAACAAATTTTTTGTATGATTGATTCTGAGCAAATACTTCATAATCTCTTACTAAGGCATCAATTTCTGAGTTATACCCCACTAATTCTAAGGCAAATACCACTTTATTAGCCATTAAACGTTCTGCAATAGGCTTGCTAATCAAGTCTTTTTTAAACGCATACTTCAAGAAGGTATAATCATTAGAAACACTTTCTACTTGAATAATATTTAAACCTCTTTTATATTGATTGAGTAAGCTTTCTACAAAATCACCGTAATCAAAAGATTTCGCTTGGAGATCTGAACCAATAGATTTCAACTCAAACTCATTAAAAATAGATCCTGATAAAGATGAGGGATACTCATTAAGAAAGGCTAGTTTGTATTTATTTATTTTTCCTAAAATATCAGCCCTTCTCAGCCTGAAAAAGTCCTCCGAAAAATTTCTTTTATATTTATCTAGAAACGCTAGTTGTTCCTCCTCAAGAATTTCCAGTTCGTTTTTATACGCATCAAAAGAACCTTTTAAAAGTTCATACATATCTCTTTCAGCGTCTTTTTCTATTTCAAACTTTTTCTGATGATTTAGAGAGTAAATCCACTTAGCACTTCCGGAACCTGTAGGGTGAAAAGTTTCATAAAACCGGGTACCATCAAATTTCAAATATAGATCATCCGTCGGCTCGATGATTTGAAATAACATCCCATTAAGCCCATAATTGATATCTAAATATGCTAAATCATTCAATTCTACTTCAAAAGCGAATCTATTATCCGAATCTAAAAACAAGGTATAATCTTCAGGCACAGAAACCCAATCCCTATAGAGCGTCAGAATGATTCTGTCTTCTGAGGGATTGCTCACCTCGCCTTTGAGTTTAAAAAACTCTTGGGCCGCAGCAGTTTGTGAAATCAGGCACGTTAGAAAGAAAAGAATTCTCATGTAGTCTTAGGAGGCTAAAGCTCAAAATTAAAGTAATTACGTTTGAATATCCACCAAGTCAAGCCCAAAATAGTGAAACCAAAAAGAATTATTGGTACGTTAAACATGACCAATACGAAAAGGAAAATAACGAAGAAGTAAATCCTTTTAATGTATTTCTCCTCCCAAATAAGATTGGAATGACTAAAAACCAACCAGAAAAGCATGGAGATGGAAAAGAATAAAGAAGCCCCAACTAAATTATAAAATGGTACTTTACCTATCCAGTGGTACCAGATGACAACTATATCTATCAGAACAAGCCAAAATGCGGTGACCATTTTATTCCTAAAAATATGGATTAGACTTAAGGGAAAGTTTTTTTTAAAATTTAGTTTATCTATGATAAAACGACTGTATTCTTCCCCAAGTGGAAAATGGCCGGCGACCGCGAGAAGTGAACAGATAAATAATAATCTGACATCATATTCATCGGTATAAAAAAGGTTTGCCCCCCCAATTATAAAAAGAGACGAATAAATTTTGGTGCTAAAGAACAGAATGGGCTGATTCTTCAATAAATGCCTTAAATAGTATAGAGAAGCCCAGTTTGGAAAGAGATCAAAACTTATATTAATTCTTTCAAATTTCAAAGAAAAGTTAAAATCACTTAATCGATAATATTTAGCAAAGAGTGGAACTAAGAGCAAGAGCACATTAGCTGTAATGACTAAAACAATACCAATATAGCTTCCAAATTTAAGTGCCACAAAGACCATAAATGCAGAGTAAGCAAGGAATGGGGCATTTAAGCTTAACTGAAGAATGAAAAGTTCCTTAATCTGATTCCATTTATTTTTCAGGCTGAAATCATGGAGCAAGGCATATTCTGGAAGTAGTAAAGTTCTATGAAAGAAGAGCGTAGTTTTAATAACATGTAAGAGCCAAGTGAAAACAACCCAAATGATCATATACCCATTGGCCATGCATAATTTAGACAAGGTGACGTGCTCAGAACTGCTTAAAAAGCCAAAACCAAAAAGTAAGATAAAAAGATAAAATCCAACATTCTGCCTGTAGTACTCCCTCGAAATGGTGTTAATTAATATCATTTATTGACTTTACAATTGTTTTATCCTCTACCATAAAGTGATGATGTACGGTTAAGTCACTTTCCGGTAGTACATGATGAGAAGCAATGAGTGCATGAGTGCCCTGTGCTACTTTAGCCGCTAAAAGAGCAAGAAGTTTCGTTTGAGATTCTTTATCAATGGTAGTGAGCGGTTCGTCTAGAGCCAGGATTTTGGGGTTCCCGATAAAAGCTGTGATTAGGCTTATCTTCTTCAGCATACCCGAAGAATAAGTAGATAGAGCTGTTTTGTAATACGTATCTGCCTCAAATAGGTTTACCCACTCATTGATTTCTTCAAAAGGTGTTTTATAGATATTCTGGTAATAGTCAATGATGTTTTTACCTGTCAGGTAGTCTGGATAACGGGGGTCTGCAAAACTATAGTTTATGATTTTCCTAAATTCTACAGGATCTTTTTGCAGGTCTAGAGCATTATTATAGGAAACAAGACCTTCAAACGGAATTATTCCAGAGATAGCCTTAAAGAAAGTGGATTTTCCCGAGCCATTAACTCCTTGAAACCAAGAAACACCTTTTGGAATATTTAATGAAGGAATGTCTAGAATCAG
>JBNMFK010000327.1:0-4367 GCA_051269965.1 Algoriphagus sp.
TAAAACTTTCATCGTCATTTGTGAGGGGCTTACCCTCTCGTCTGGAGACGCTGTATCCTGATTAATAAAATAAATTGATTAGGTAGTATTAAGCTTGGCTTTTTTTTAAAAAGTCAAAACCTCCTTATTGGGTCCTTACGGACCTCATTCGTCGGGTATTAGTAGGTGATATTGGAAACGAATTGTTTATCATTTATTCCTTTTTAGGCGACAAATATATGGGTAATAAAAAAACTCAGCAATAAAAGCTGTTTAATTTAAGATAATATTTGTTTTCGAACTTTTATCGCCTATTGTCGTCATTTTCTAACATACTTAAATAGCTAATATAACGACTATCAGAGATTTTTCCGGCTTCTACGGCGTCTTTGATGCTACATTTTGGCTCATTGGTATGCTCACAGTTATTAAATTTACATTGACCCAATAGGGCAGTCATTTCTGGGAAGTAGTGGCTGATTTCTTGACTTTTCATTTCCATTAAACCTAGTTCTTTAATACCAGGACTGTCTATAATGAAAGTGCCAGGCTCAGATTTAAACATTTCAGCGAAGGTCGTGGTATGCACGCCTTTATTTGCGAAGTCTGATATTTCAGAAGTGGCCAAATTTAAGTCTGGAATTAGAGTATTAATTAAAGCAGATTTGCCCACCCCAGAATGACCCGAAACTAGTGATATTTTATGGCGAATGAGTCCTCTGACAATGTCAATATTATCACCTCTTAAGGCCGAAATACTATAACATGGATAGCCAATACGGCGATACATGTCCATAATCTCCTCTTGGTACTCTAGAGAATCATCGTCTAAAAGGTCTACTTTATTAAATAATAGAATGGCTGGAATGCTGTATGCCTCAGCAGAAACTAAAAAGCGGTCTATGAAACCCATAGAGGTTTTTGGATACGTAAGCGTCACCACCATAATAGCTTGGTCTAGGTTACAAGCAATGAGGTGACCATGGGCAGTTTTGTGGACAGATTTACGAATGATGTAGTTTTTTCTAGGGAGGATTTCCTTGATGATTCCTAAGTCGGTTTCGCCTTCGCCCGTTTCTAAATCAAAAATAACATCATCTCCTACGGCGAGGGGATTCGTTACCTTAAGTCCTCTTATCTTGAATTTACCTTTCAAACGGCATCTGATCTTAAAACCAGATTCTGAACGTACCTCGTACCAAGAACCAGTAGACCGCCAAACTTTTCCTTTTAGATTTACCAAACTTAAAAATTACTTAAAATAGTGTTTTAGAATAGACTATTCTGTTTTAATCATTCCGATAAAGTTGGCGTAATTTATAATTATACCCTAGTTATCGGAGCAAAACAGCATCGAAAAACAAATAACTTACCGTTAGATCATATTTTAAGGTTATTTTAAGATTAGGAAGCAACAAATTTTGGTTTTCTACGGTTTATAGAGTTGTATGAAAGAAGATGTAATTCTTTCAAGATAAAGTTTAAATATTATGAAAAAAGGCATTTTGTTTAGTTTGGCCGCTGTGGCAGTAGGGGTAGTAGTAGCAAGTTTGAGTACCAAGAAGGGCAAGCCTGCAGCTTCTCATAATACTGTTAAACCCTATTGGGAGTAAATTGATTGTTCACTTCACGTTTTTTTTACTCAAGGACTGATTTTCTATCAGTTCCTGAGTTTTGTATTGCTTGAATTAGCTTAAAATAGGCTTCAGATCTTCTTCGTTTTCTATTAGCCATTCGGTTATTTCCTCTACTATTTGTTTTATACCTATCTCGGGCTTCCAGCCAGTTTTTTCCGTTACTTTTGAGTTGTCCGTCACATATAGTTTGATATCTGCAGGTCTGTTTTCGAGTACTTTATCTATCGGAATGGTTTTACCTGTAACCTCTTGACATATTCTGGTCAATTCTTGTAACGAAGTACTCACGTCTACGCCACCACCTACATTATAGGTTTCGCCATTTATCTCATCAATGTTATGAATTTGCCAATCTATCAGCCTGTAAAGGTCTTTTACATGAAGCATGTCACGGGTTTGCTTTCCACTACCTTCATAACCTATAAATGACAGTTTTTTCTCAAAGTAATGCTTCGCAATCCATAGAACCATGACGCCTTGGTCTACTTTGCCCATCTGCCATGGGCCCGTTAATACGCCACATCTGTTGGTTATGGTTTTTAGACCGTAAAACTCTTTGTATTCTTGAATAATTAGCTCAGAGCTTAGTTTTGTAGTTCCATAGAGGGATCTCGCACCTTCTAATGGGAAACTTTCTGCTATGCCTTTGGCGGAAACGCCAGAAACCTTTTGGTTATCACTTAAAGCAAAACGAGTTTCCTGCTCGTCAAAGTCTAATGTTTCAATCGTCTTAATAGGATAAACACGGCTTGTAGATAAGAACACGAATCCAGCCTTTGCTCTTACAGCATAGTTTAGACAGTTTACCGTTCCAAAAAGATTGGTGTTCATTAAGTAATCTGGTGTACCGCCATTAATTCCTGCTAAAACCGAGGGCTCAGCAGAGGCTTCAATGACGAAATCTACATCAGGAAGGGTATCAAAATCTTCCTTGTTTCTGATGTCACCGTGAACAAATTCAATACTTGCTTTGCCTAACCTTGCAACGTTTAATTCAGAGCCTTTTCTTCTAAGGTTGTCTAAGCAAATGATATGATAGCTGGGATAATTTGTTTTTAATTCCAACGCTAAAGAAGAGCCTACAAAACCAGCTCCACCAGTGATTAATATGTTCATTGAATAGTTAGAGATTTAGGATACAAGACAAAATTACCGATTGCCCATAAAATCTTATTATTATTTCGGATTCATTTTCAAATGGTTAATCCCACGGGATCTCTATCAAAGGAATATTTTCTACAGGTTTAATGATGATAGGTACCTTTTCAACTTTTACCGCAGACGAGTCTAGACCAAACCATTTCTCTTCGGAAGTGGTGAATTGTTTGATGAAAAAGTATGTCTTCATCACCATATTTTCCCAGAATGGGAGATCATTATTGTAGGACAAAAACTTTTTAAGAACCACAAAACGGAAATCGCCAATAACATTGTGCTTGTTCAGAGATTCATAACGACTCCTGATATCTACTTCGCCATTTTTGACCATTTCTTCTAAAACCTGCATAAAATAGAGGTTTATTTTTTGTTGCATTCTAAATCCGAGTCGAAAAGTCACCATATATATGTCGTCTTGAGCCACTTGCTTTACCTTATATTCAAGAGTATAGGGTTCGTCAGTGGTATCTACGTGCACAAACCAGTAGACATCGGCTCTTTTAGGCCTTTTCTGAAAAATAGAATAAACAATTTTCGTTTCTATTACATCTTCTCTATTGGCGTTACTCATAAAAATGAGATGTGTGGCATACTTGGGTACCGTAATATCCTTGCTCAATTCCTTTAGGGAGTTTACATACTTATCAAGTTTATAATATTCTGTTAGCCTTAATTTGATTTTGCCTGCTTTAAACCACACATACATTACGGATCCTAAGGCACCACTTATAAGGATAGAAACCCAGCCACCATGGGGGAATTTCTCAAGGTTGGCATATAAAAACGCGGATTCTATCACTAGAAATGAAATCAGGAATAGAAAAACGACCCATTTTTTGCTCCTGTGAGTGTACAAGAAATAGCTCATCATGATGGTATCCATAAGCATGGTTATGGTTATGGCCAATCCGTAAGCGGCTTCCATGTTTTCTGACCTCTTGAAATAGAGCACGACAGCGATACATCCTAAATATAAGATAAGGTTGGTGCTTGGAATATAAAGTTGCCCACGTTCATTAGAAGGGTAGTGAATTTTCACTTTGGGCCAAAAGTTCAATTTAATGGCGGCTGATATTAAACTAAATGATCCACTAATCATGGCCTGACTTGCTATAATAGTGGCGAGCGTTGCAATCGCAATTCCCGGCAAAATAAACCATTCGGGCATTAATTCAAAAAAGGGTTTTCTATCACCAAGAAGCTGTCCCTCATTGGATAGCAGCCACGCAGCTTGTCCAAAGTAATTAAGAAGTAAGCATATTTTGACATACATCCAACTCATTCTGATATTGCCTCTTCCGCAATGACCCAAATCAGAATAAAGGGCTTCTGCTCCAGTGGTACACAAGAACACCGCACCAAGTAACCAAAACCCGCCTGGATAATTGGCCAATAAGTTTATGGCATACCAGGGGTTTACAGCCTTCAATACTTCAGGAAACTGAATGATAGCGACTGTTCCTAAAATGGCTAACATTCCAAACCAAACAGCCATAACAGGACCGAATGCATATCCGACTATTTTAGTGCCAAATATTTGAATTAAGAAAAGTAGGGTAAGTATGGCTATGACTATAGGAATGGTCTGAATAT
>JBNMFK010000328.1:0-4354 GCA_051269965.1 Algoriphagus sp.
AAGCATTGGCTTCTGCTTCTAATAGCAGTTATTGGATATTATTACCGTGCTATATTATTATTCTATATTATGCTATTTGGGGACATAAAGTTGGGTTTAAGAAATAAAATTATAGGCTTAATCGAGAAGGAAGGTAGGGATTAATTCACTACCTGTCCTCTCTCACCACGCCGTGTACCATTCGGTACACGGCGGTTCTTTAATGTACGCTACCGAAAATTTTCGGTAAGTACCAACGAAAAAGATCTGACCTGATTCTTTTAGATGTTCGTTGCTAATGGTTCTATTCAGGATAGGGCTCCTTGCGGTCCGCCAATAGCTTTTCCTTGTGTTCACATATTCCCAAGTTTTACAGGTCGCAATGTCCAATTTAATGAGATTCCTAAAACGGGTTATTATCTGTTTCCATATTACGGCTCGTAAACGTCTGCGATACAATTATAAACTTTGGTATTGACCTTGGCTTTCCAGAAGAGCAAGCCAAAGATTTTGGAACCTCTACGTTATGGGTAATGCCGATAGGATATATCATTGGTTTTTTTTAGTTCCAAAGCGTATCTCTCAGCAAAAATGGCTTACGTCCAATGCAATATTGGGAATACTTATAACTATTGCGGCTGTTTTCACAAGGGGTTTCACCTCCGTCTTTTGTATTGCACTTCTCGGCTTTGCCAATGCCATTATATGGCCTGCTATTTGGCCATTGGCCCTGGATGGTTTAGGGGAATTCACCAAAATTGGCTCAGCTTGGTTAATAATGATGATTGCCGGTGGGGCAATACTTCCATTGGTTTATAGGCAACTAGCTGGCATTTGGAATAATCAAATGGCATATCTATTGTTAATTCCTTTGTACTTGTATATCATATACTTTTCTGTTTCAAGCTATAAGAAAAAGACTTGGTAAAAGCTTTATACACGATTAAAAGACCCTGCTTGATTTACAAGCAGGGTCTTTTTTTTGGTAGAAATTGCTCATTCTATGCTAATTTTCTCAAGGTAGCTTGTAAAGGCCTTAAATTTGGTACTTGGTTTGAAATCAAGTATTCAATTATTGATTAATACGGGCTAAAAAAGGATTAACCCTTCTGTGTGAAATTTTCATTAATTATGGGCAAACTCCTGGTAAACTCTGCATTCGAATCATGACGGGTTTACATTCTTTAAACTCATCACTCTTGTCGATGAATTTTATATTGACAACTGTAGATCGATTAACTCTAAAAAAATCAAAGCCACCCAAACGTTTCTCTATAGTTCCAAGCGTTGTGGATATTAGAATCTTGCTACCGTCATTAAGGAATATTTCGGTGTAATTACAGACGGCTTTGAGCATAAGAATAGCATCGGAAGCGACTTGTTTTCTGCTCCCAATTTTCACAAGTAAGTTTGCCGTAAGGCTGCTATTGCTAGTTTTCATAACTAACATGTTAAGATTGGCTGGAGGAAGTGAAACGCTTGGTTATTTGCCATGAAAAGCTTTATTGACCTAACCGAAACAGCGATTCTAATCAATTTCACCTCCATAGTTTTTGGTTTAATCTGACGTAAGTTGAATCTTTAAAGCGGTCTATAAAACCAATTTAGGACGAACGCGCCTATTTTTTACCCGAAGAGGGCAAAATTCTTTCCAAAAGATGTATCTGAAGTTTCCTTAAATGGTTTGTAGCCTTTTTAGTAATTCGTCTCTATAAGACTTGCTAAGAGGTATTAGCTTCTGGCCCACTATTAAGCTGGTGGTGGCTACCTCCATAATCTGAGATAGATTGATGATGTAGGAGCGATGAATTCTAATGAAATGTCGGTCTGGAAGCTTTTCTTCTATTTCTCTTAAGCTTAGAACTAATAAGTATTCTTTATTAGTAGTATAAATACGGCAATAATTCCGCTCTGCCTCAATATAATGTATCTCAGAAATGAGTACTTTCACCATTCTATCTTGATGACATACAAAGAGCGAATCTTCTAAAACCGTAGACGTCTCTAAGCTTTCATCATCAGTTAATTTGTCAGAAGATTCAGCTTGAATTCTACTTACTAGTGAGCTCTAAGGCTCTTTGTAGATCTCGTTTCTTGAATGGCTTTGAAATAAATGCATGAGGCTTGGTTTCCTTAGCCTTATTAAAGTAGGCATCATCTGTATTCGCAGTCAGGTAAATGATAGGGATATCAAAATCCTTTTGCATTTGTGTGGCCACATCTATGCCATCAATTTCTCCCTTTAACTGAATATCGAGTAATAGTATATCTGGCCGGGTTTCTCTAATATGAATGAGAGCTTCTTCACCACGCGGAATTATGCCAATTATATCATAACCCATAGACGTTAACTCTAGTGATATATTGGCCGCTATAACCATCTCATCTTCCACTATTAATATTTGAATGGGTGCATTAATTAGGCTGCCTTGTCTAATTTAAACTCGAATGATACTATCGTTCCATCTCTGGTTTCTTCATGCATTTCCCCATTAAATTGTGTCCCAAATCCAGTTCCTATCGGGCTCAAGCCATAAACTTTCCTCACACCATTATCGCTTAGTAGAAGACACAATGTTTCATCATCCTTTCTTTCTAGGCTAACTATAATTTCACCCATTTCTTTTTCTGGGAAAGCATATTTTAAAGCATTCGATATTAATTCATTGACTATTAAACCTAAGGGAACGGCAGTATCAACATCTAATTCTAGAGTATCCATGGCACATTCTATTTTCACTTTTTCATCGGCATCGAAAGTATCAATAATTCCTTCTCCCAGGTTAACGAAGTAATGTTTCATTTCTATACTTCCTAGATTTGTCCCTTGATAAAGTTTTTGGTGAATTATCCCCATAGATTGTACCCTGTTTTGACGGTCTATCATGGCATCTTTAGTAGCGGAGTCTTCCGGTTGGGCAGATTGTAGAGAAATAAGGCTTTTCACCAGTTCTAAGTTGTTTTTTACGCGGTGATGAATCTCTTTTAAGAGTAATTCATTCTCCGAATTTTTAGCCCTAATTACGCTAGTAGCCTTTTGGTTTTGCTTAAATGAATTGAACAATCCAGCTAAAAGAATAACAAGTATTCCAGAAGCCCCAAGAATTATATTTTGAGTTCTACTTTTCTCGATCAAAAGTTGCTTTTGGGACGCCAAGGCTTCATCTTTTTGATTGGTTTCATATTTCATTATGCCTTCGCTTTGCAAATTTGCCACTTGATCTTCGTGTACTTTATCTTTGGCATCTTCAGCTTTCTTTAAATATAGGAATGCATTTTCATGGTCACCCAATGTAGCATAACACTTCGAAATATATTGATAAGGGCTTAAGATATATGAAGCATCATTATTGTCATAGGCTTTAATTCCTATTGATAGATTTTTCAAAGCGTTCTTATAATTACCAAGTTTTAGATAAGCTATACCCACATCTGTTATCCAGGTAGCTGCTCCTTCTGGCCCAACAGCTTTTTGACACAAGTCATACGCTTTTTGGTAATCATTTAAGGCCTGAGTATCGTTTTTGGTCTTTATTGAAATATCTCCTTTGAAAGAATAAGCCCTTACTTCTACAAAGATTTCAACTGGCACTTTATTTTTTACAATTGATAGGCATTCCTCTACTGCTACATATGCTTTTTCATATTCCCCTAATTTATTGTAAGCCTCTATATAGCCAAGATAGCAGTAAGAAAGACTTTTAAAATCACCAAATTCTCTAAAACTGGTGCCACTTTGTCCAAATATTTAAAGGCCTTTTCAGGCTCTTCTGTAATGATATAAGAGTTACTAAGATTACGATAAGCCTTGGCCACTCCCAGTTCATTGCCAAACTCTTCATAAAGTACGATGGTCTTCAATAACTCGTTCTGACTTTCTACTAACCTTCTAACTACTATATAATCATGAGCAAGATTCTTTCTTGTTTCTGCTATTTTGGCTTTTTTGTCCGTTTTTAAATAGTAAAACAAGGCCAATTCTGATTGTTTAATAAGTGAGTCCCCGGCATAAAGTCCATTATAATGATGCCAGTCGGTAAATGCAGTATGGAAATTACCTACTTTTTCATTGTTTTTGGTTTTAACAGCTCTTTTAATACCCTCTTTGGCAATTTTTTCAAAAATACCTATGTCTACTTCTGCATTAATCTGAAGCCAGGATAATATAGAATCGAGCGGTTCCATTAAAATACTGTCAACCTTAGCTATTTTAAAATTGTTTTGAGCAAAAACACTGAATGAGGAAGGAAATAAGAGAGTAACAAGGAAGAAACTTCTTAGAACAAATGTAGCATCATAATTCTCAGAATATAGTAGCTTGTTTTTCTTCTAATTCAAATGTCAGTTTTTGATAAGTCCAAAGCAAAAACATAAT
>JBNMFK010000329.1:0-4341 GCA_051269965.1 Algoriphagus sp.
TTTCTTGAATAAGATCATTAGCCTCTTGAAATTTATGGTACGCTTTGAAACCAAAAAATATGGGCATTCCAAAAGTGGCCGCTTCTAAAATGTTATGAAGACCGGTAGCAAAACCACCGCCAATAAAAGCAAAATCTCCATACTGATAAAGAGATGATAGCATCCCAATATTATCTATTATTAAAATATCATAGGAAGCTAAGTCCGTTTCCCCTCCTATTTTTGAAAACCTTAGAATAGATTTCCCAGTCATACGGCTTTCCCAATCAGAAATTTGCTTCTCCTTTATCTCATGCGACGCTATAATAAATTTCAAGTCTGTCGATGTATTTATCAATGGAATTAGGACTTTCATATCCTCTTCCCATACCGAGCCACAAACCATCAATCTGGCCTTACTTTTGAATTTAACCGCATTAGAAATTTCTTTAGTGTTTTTCAAAGTATCTGCCACTCTATCAAAACGAGTATCTCCAGCAACATTATAATTACTCAGTCCTATTCGTTCTAAAAGCTGAGCAGAAAGCTCATTTTGTACAAAAAAGTAATCGATCGCCAAAAGTGGTTTTCTAAAAAATTGTCCCCAAGGCTTAAAATACAATTGGCCTTCTCTAAAGACGGCAGAAACAGAAATAACTGGAATATTCCTTTGCTTTAAACCAAAAATGAAATTCCTCCAAAATTCATATTTGACGAAAAATACAATATCTGGTTTCAATGCATCCAAAAAAGCATTGACATTTTGTGGTAAGTCTAGCGGGAGGTAGCAAACGATATCTGCCCATTGATAATCCTTACGCACCTCATAGCCAGATGGCGAAAAGAATGAAAGCAAAACCTGATGATTAGGGTATTTCTTTTTGAAGCCCTCTATCAAAGGACGGCCTTGTTCGAACTCGCCTAAGGAAGCACAGTGAAACCAAGCCAGTTTTTTATTCGTATCCCTTTTGTGAGAGACTCTCTTCCAATTGTTTTGATGCTGTTCTCTACTTTGAGCCTTACCGCCAAACAGGGACGCTACCTTCAGACCAAAACCAAAGACTCTAATGAATATTGAATAAATAGACTCAAGAATTATTGACATCATAAAAATTTAGCTACAAATATACCATATTTAGGCCGTTTAAATCCTTTACAATTCCTAATTACCTATCTTTGACCACTATTTCAAAAACCGGATTTCCGGTTCGTTTTTTTTAACTTTTATCGGTTCATTTTTAATGAAATATCCTGAGTATAAATCGGTGAATTATGCCGATGTGGCAGAAGAAGTCTTAGCATTTTGGACGAAAGAAAATATCTTCAAAAAGTCAGTATCTGAGCGTGAAGGAAATCCTAAATTTACCTTTTTTGAAGGGCCCCCTTCAGCAAATGGAACACCTGGTATTCACCACGTTATGGCAAGAACTATCAAGGATATATTTTGCCGATACCAAACACTCAAAGGTTTCCAAGTAAATCGTAAAGGAGGTTGGGATACCCATGGTTTACCAGTCGAGCTCAAAGTTGAAAAAGAACTTGGCATCACCAAAGAAGATATTGGCAAGAAAATATCTGTAGCCGAATACAACCAAAAATGCCGCGAGGCAGTCATGCGTTATACGGACATGTGGCAAGACATGACCGATAAAATGGGCTATTGGGTAGATATGGATGACCCCTATATCACGTATAAAAATGAATACATTGAATCTGTTTGGAGCATACTAAAAAAACTTTACGAGAAAGGCCTCCTCTATAAGGGATATAGCATCCAACCTTATTCTCCTGCTGCAGGAACGGGTTTATCTTCTCACGAAATTAACCAACCTGGAGCCTATCAAGATGTAACAGACACATCTATGACCGCCCAGTTCAAAGTAAAAAAAGATGCTAAGTCTCAGAAACTTTTTGATGCCGCTGGCACTGACGAAGTCTTTATTTTAGCCTGGACCACCACACCTTGGACTTTACCGTCAAACGCGGCATTGACCGTCGGAAAAAACATTGAATATGCTCTAGTTAAAACCTTCAATCCGTATACATTCTTACCTGCTAATGTGGTTTTGTCCAAAGAACTGATTGGCAAATATTTCTCAGAAAAGGCAAAAGACGGCGATTTTGAAGGCTTTGCGGATTCTAATAAAAAGGCATTGCCATGGACAGTATTAGCCACCTATAAAGGGGCCGAAATAGAAGGGATTAATTACGAACAATTATTCCCCTATGTACAGCCAGAAAAAGAAGCCTTTAGAGTCATCATTGGAGATTTTGTGACTACTGAAGACGGTACAGGTGTGGTTCATACGGCACCAACTTTTGGAGCAGATGACTTTAAAGTAGCTCAACAAAATGGTATTCCTGCGATCATGATTAAAGATGAAAGCGGAAAAGATACACCTCTGGTTGACAAGAAAGGCCGTTTTGTGAAAGAAGTCACTGATTTTGCCTTAGAATATGTGAAAGCAGAATACTATACAGAGGAGGAAAAAATAGCCGAAACCAAAAAGCAAAATAGAGACAAATATCTCACTGTGGATGAGCGTATCTCTATTAAACTTAAAGAAGAAAACCGAGCCTTTAACGTGCAGAAGTACGTGCATTCCTACCCACACTGCTGGCGAACTGATAAGCCTATTTTATACTACCCTTTAGATAGTTGGTTTATTAAAACCACAGCTGTGAAAGATAGACTGGTAGAACTCAATAAGCAAATCAACTGGAAACCAGAATCTACGGGAACCGGGCGTTTTGGAAATTGGCTTGAAAACCTTGTTGACTGGAATCTATCACGTTCTAGATATTGGGGAACTCCACTTCCTATTTGGCGAAATGAGGCCGAAGAACAAATCTGTATTGGTTCTCAAAAAGAATTAGAGAACGAAATCATTAAAGCTCAGTCTAGTAAAGCATTAAGCTTTGAGCAAAAAACAAAGAATGAAATTTTCTTATCTCTTTTAAAAGAGGGGAAAGAAGATTTGCATAGACCTTATGTAGACGATGTCTACCTCGTTTCAAATTCTGGTAAAGTCCTGTTCCGTGAGACTGACCTGATAGATGTTTGGTTTGACTCTGGTGCTATGCCTTATGCCCAGTGGCATTACCCATTTGAGCATAAAAACAAAGTAGAAGAAGGAACGGCATACCCAGCAGATTTCATTTCTGAAGGTGTAGACCAAACCAGAGGCTGGTTCTTTACGCTACACGCCATTTCTGGGATGCTATTTGACTCCATAGCTTTTAAAAATGTAGTCTCTACAGGATTGGTTTTGGATGCTAAAGGCAATAAAATGTCTAAAAGGCTCGGAAACACCGTAGACCCATTTACAACCTTAAAAGATTACGGTGCCGACCCTACCCGCTGGTATATGATTACCAATGCTCAGCCATGGGATAACCTTAAATTCAACTTGGCAGGTATTACCGAGGTGAGAAACAAATTCTTTGGAACCTTAACGAATACCTATAACTTCTTTGCTCTATATGCCAACCTTGACAATTATACATTTACTGGCGAAATAGATCTCAAAAAAGCCACTGAATTAGACAAATGGGTGCTTTCTAAGCTCCAATCACTTATTGAGGAAGTAGACGAGGCCTACGAAACCTATGAGCCGACAAAAGCAGGTAGAGCCATTCAAAACTTCGTAACAGATCAGCTTTCTAACTGGTATGTCCGTTTGGGAAGAAGGCGTTTCTGGAAAGGTGAATTAAGCGATGATAAGAAATTGGCTTACGAAACCTTGGGAATTTGCCTTAAAACGGTTTCACAGCTGATGTCTCCAATAGCTCCTTTTTATAGCGACTGGTTGTACAAAAACTTGGTAGGCGATTCAGAGAAACTTTCCGTTCATCTGTCAGATTTCCCTAAAGCTAATATGAGTTGGATAGATTCCAATTTGCAAGAATCCATGCATTATGCTCAAAGGCTAAGTTCTATGGTACATGGCCTCAGAAAAGGAAATCAATTAAAGGTGCGTCAGCCATTGTCCAAAATATTAATACCTGTTCTTTCTGAGAAAGTAAGAACACAAATTACGTCCGTTGAAGACCTTATTAAAACCGAAGTTAACATTAAATCGATTGAATATTTAGACGATGCTTCTGGGGTATTGAGTAAAAAAGTAAAGCCAAACTTTAAGGTGTTGGGGCCAAAGTATGGAAAGAATATGAAAGCGGTGGCAGCTGCCATTTCTTCCATGGATGCTGATGCAGTTAAAGAACTAGAAGCAAATGGTAAAATCTCGCTACCAGCTGGAGAAATAGAACTTTCTGACGTAGAGCTATTAACTCAAGACCTTCCCGGCTACCTCACTGCTCAAGAGGGAAACCTTACAGTAGCTCTAGACATTCATATCTCCA
>JBNMFK010000330.1:0-4341 GCA_051269965.1 Algoriphagus sp.
AGGGAAAAATGCCTTTATAACAGGATCTAGTCGAGGTGTCGGACAACAAATTGCATTGGGACTTGCACAACTAGGCTGTCATGTTATTGTACACGGAAGGAAAAAAGAAAACAATAAAGAAACGCTGGAGTTGTTAAAAGACTATTCAGTGAATACCTACAGTGTTTATGGTGACCTATCTGATGAAAATCAAATTAGTGATTTAATAGACCAAGTTAGAGCTTTACAAATACCAGTTGACATACTATACAACAACGCTGGAATAATGAGAGCTTATCGTGAGGATATATGGTCGCATACCACAGAAGACTGGCTGGAAACTTACAAAGTGAATGTTGTTGCCATGTACAAACTCTGTAGTGCCTTTATTCCTGCTATGATTGAAAATAATTTTGGCCGAGTGGTGAACACGACCTCTAGAATAATGGACCAGCCGCAACTAGCGCCTTATGGTGCCTCAAAATGGGCCGTAGATAAATTATCTCAAGACATCGCTGCTGCATTAGAGAAAACACCGGTACGTATTAATTATATGGATCCAAGTTGGTTAAGGACAGATCTAGGTGGTGAACATGCTGACAACCCGGTGGAAGCAGTGCTTCCTGGAGCCTTAGCGCCGCTTTTAATTGATGATGATGGGCCTAATGGTCAGTTTTTCTCTGCCATCGAGAACCAATCTTAGCTTGTCCCAACATCACATTGAGGTAAATGAATTAGGGACCTAATCAAATGCTTATTTATAGCATACTAAAAATGTATCATTCAAGTTGATGTTTGAAATTTACAAATAGGCATAAAGCTCAGAAATCATTAATAAGTGTAATGCTTTGATCCATATAAGCTACATTCCAAACTTTATGGAGTTTTTATTGGTGCGCTTTTTATATAAGCATACCACGAATTAGCAATTACGCAATCAGTCAAAACAAAGATTTAATTTAAAGAAATGGTATTAATAATTGGAGGTGGATTAGCTGGGATTTTAACAGGGTATCGTCTAAAAAAAGAAGGTCTCCCATTTAAAATATTAGAAGCTAGAAATAGAGCTGGTGGGAGAATACATACTATTAATAGGGCTGACAATACACCTGTTGAAATGGGAGCCACATGGTTTACCCATCAACATAAATACTTAATAGCTCTATTAAAAGAATTGGAGCTGGATTATTTTGAACAACACATGGATAGCAGCCTTTTATTTCAATCCTCAAGCACTTCCCCTATACAATCAATAAAAACCCCTAGTCAACAACCTAGTTATAGAATTGCTGGAGGTACGTCGCACCTCATTGAAACCTTATTGGAACGACTAGATAAAAAAGATATCCTGCTTAATCAGCCTGTAAATAGCATCAAGTACACTGTAAATTCTGTTCAAGTAACTGCAAATAAGGTTTTTGAAGGTCATCAAGTAGTTTTGGCTATTCCTCCAAAATTATGGTCCAAAAGAATAATATTTGATCCTAAATTACCACAACAATTGATACATATTGCGCAGCAAACACACACATGGATGGAAGATTCTATAAAAGTCGCTTTGACCTATGACCACCCATTTTGGGAAGATGAAAACCTCTCTGGAACTTTTTACAGCCATTCAGGACCAATTACTGAATTGTATGATCATTGCAATCATAAAAGATCAAAATACGCCCTCTGCGGATTCATAAATTCTTCTTTTAAAACCTTATCTTATACTGAAAGACGCTCGAGTGTGATCAACCATATTAAAGATGTTTTTGGAAATCAAGCAGAGGAGTTTATCGATTACGAAGAATGTGTCTGGAGTAAAGAAGAATACACTTTTCAGGCAACTGATGAGTTTGTTTATCCACATCAAAACAATGGGAATCCAATTTTCAGCAACTCATTTTTTGATAATAAATTATTTATTTCTAGCTCAGAATCAGCTGTAGAATCCCCTGGATATATGGATGGTGCCGTATATGCAGCTCATCGGGTTGCTCAAAAAATCATAAATACACAGCTCTAAAGGCACCCCTCTGCGCTCGTAAAAGCTTGCATAATAAACTCTTTGTAAAATTTCTATTTGGTTTGTATTTCCAAAAAAGTACTCAATTAGCTTAGGGAAATCATAAAATACCAGCTATCCATTAATAAAAAATTTATAAATGGTAAGACGAGAAGGTCCCAAGAATGAAAAAGTAAGATTAAAAGATCTTTAATCTTACTCAATTATAGACACCTTATCAGAAATGGATTAGGATGCGATGACCGCTATTGCAGCAAAAATAGGTGAAACAGAAATTTCTTTAATAAGCTAAATTGATGATAAGTGTCAATGGCTGAAATCATGGAATAGATCTTAAAAAATCTCCTAGAGAAACTACCTTTTGTGCTTATGCAATCAATGAGCAAGAAGTCATATCTATCATTCGAGATACCAAATAAGACGAGCGATTTCATGACAACCCCATGGCAACAAGAAAAACTTCGATAATCTTTTATGCTGGAGTTCCTTTAATGAGCGACAATGATTTTCCTGATTTATGAATTACTTCGCTTCAAGAATATTTCAATAAAGATGCCCTGGAAGCAATGACTCCACAACTCTAGAAAATATCAAAGCTTTTGAACAAAATCTAGAATTAAAAATGAAGTGAAACAAAAAAAGGTTCCTAAATTACTTTCTAGAGCTTTATGGCAGCTGGTTCTATTAAAACATAAAACTGTTACCTCCATCTTGTCAAGACAAGGTAGAAATAACAGTAGTAAAGAAAACTTCTCTGGATGTATATCAGAGGGAACTTTTTATTTTATAAAACATGCTCACTATGGCGATATGCCTGAAAAATAAGGAACCACTATCCCCTATTACCTGTAAATAAAACACAGGTAGCCGAGTCCGATCAAGTAAGCTGTTTTTATATAGATTACATATCTGATTTAACAGGAGTTGAAATGGTGCTCATATCACGTACACACACATATTTTTCTCCGCGTTTTTCAAAATAAGACATGTAATTTCCATTTTGCAATTCGTTCCCATCAGTATCAAATTCGGTCCAAGAACCTACCTCAACAGCAGTATCACCCTCTGCAAAAAGATCTACAATTTTGTAGACATTGTAATTTCCTGTGGTATCGCTCGCAATACTCATGGCTATACTTTCTTGAATGGCTGCTTTACCTTTAAGTGGTTCTTTATTGCGACTGTGACTTACGGCGTCTTCACTGTAATAGTTTGCTACGGCAGCAGCATCTTTAGCTTTTTCTCCTTCTGCATACGCGTCTTCTAGTGCTTGAATTTCGCTTTTAACTTGTTCCATATCCAGCGCTTCTTCTTCCTTTTCCTTAGTAGAACAAGCCGTAATTATTAAAATAAAAAAGGATAAAACTGTAAATAATTTAATACTTTTTTTCATGATCATTGGTTTTGGTTAACCATAAAGATACCAATTCAACCTGATAATCAAACTAAAAACGGAAGTTTTTATTTTTTATATAATTGAATACCAATTGTTTAAAAACAAAAACTTCCGTAAATAATTGATTTTCTTACTTCATTTTATAAAATCTATACAGGTTTCAATTGTTTATACCTAAGAGGTTTAAAGCTATAAATTCTTTGCTGGTTTCGCTTTCGCGAAGGCGATAAAACACCAACAACATTGCTTGCCCATTCAATGAGTATATTATGTTATTTAAAAAAAATCAGAGCTCTTTTGAGATTTTGTTGGTTAAATTCCAGTCTTAGTGCTTGGAAATCTCTTTTGATTATTTATTATTCAAAAACACTTTGCTCTTTTTACTTAGTAGTTCAAGAAATTCAATTTCGTTACCATAATTTAATAGATTAAAATCAAATGTATCGTCTTCTACATACCTAATAAACTCTTCTACTCGATGCTCCGGAATATCAAAATTTTCTACTAATAAAGTAGAACCCAAGTAATACTTGATAGACCTTACAGGAACTTCTGGAACCCCAGCAGCTTTCTTGTCTGCTACCTCAGATCTAAATAGTGGAATTAATAATTGATCTACTACATTAATCACATTCAAACCCGTTACCATGCTCTTGGTATTAGAGACCACAGCTATATTTTCTATTTGCTTTTTATTTTTACCCGTAAAATCTATTTCTTTATCTTTTATTCCAAAATAGAGCACATTTGACTTCAATTGATAGGAGTTTGCCTTTTTTAAATCATTATTAATGTTACCTGATAGTTTATTGGTTTTTACGATGACTTCATCTAACTTTTTCACTTCTTCAATTAAGAGAATAAGCATCTTCTTAGATTTTAAGATAAATGAACTCACTTTTACATCAAAGTTTTGATATTCTACAGCTCTTACTTCTATAAGATCGTTTAA
>JBNMFK010000331.1:0-4339 GCA_051269965.1 Algoriphagus sp.
TTCTACAAGCTCTAAAAGATATAAAATATGAGGGCATCGTGGGAATAGAATATGAAAAAGACGGAGATCATGCTATTTATGGTTTAGCCGAGTCTGTCGGATATGTGAGAGGGGTTTTAAAGATGCTCTGATAAAAGATGGGCTATATCTGCTTCCACATCCACATCACTGAGTGTGGGAAGCAGAGCATGCTCAATGGAGAAACTCTCTAGAGCCTCCTTGGCTTCTTTTAGCACACTTTCATGAGACCATTTTTTGCCTAGGAAAACTTTTTTAAGTACAGCTTCCGTTTCTATTTTCTGAAAATTGAATCCGATACTATAGTAACCACCATCTTTGGCAGGTCCTATGACGGCATCTTTTTGGTCCAAAATTTTAAATGCAGTGTTCACGATTTCTGAAGTAAGTTCTAAACAGTCACTCCCAATGATTAGGGCTTTCTTTACCCCAGATTTTGCCAATTCTGAAAAGGAGGTATACATTTTTTGGCCTAAATCAGGGTTTCGATCTTGTAAGTGTTTTATAAAAGTGTCGTTTGACCAGTCATCTTGGTCTTCCATGAACTCGCTGTAGTAAAGATGCTTTTCAGCATCACTTGCTAGGGCTATTTTTCGAGTATGGTCCAAAAGTAAAAGGTAAATTTCCAGAGCCTTTTCCTTTCCGATTGTAGCGGCGAGCCTCGTCTTGGATTTTCCCAATTTGGGATTTTTGATGAAAATTAAGAGTGCGTTTTCCAATAGTGCTTAGTTTTGTGAAGAGCGTAGCCCAAATATCATTCAAATATAATATGCAAAAACAAATAATACATACGGAAAAAGCTCCGGAACCGATCGGCCCCTATTCACAGGCCATCCTAATCAACGGTACGTTGTACGCTTCTGGACAGATAGCTTACGATGCTTCCTTGTTGGAAAACGTTGAAAATGAAACACTTCAAGTGATGAAAAACCTAGGTGAGGTTCTGAAGGCTGCAAAAATGAATTTTTCCCATGTGGTAAAATGTAGTATTTTTCTAAAGTCTATGGATGACTTTAGTACTGTGAACGAAGTATATGGGAGGTATTTTAAGGAGAATTCGCCGGCTAGAGAAACGGTGGCTGTGGCTAAATTACCAAAAGATGTTAATGTAGAGATTTCACTGATTGCAGTGAACTAGATGAGTTTTTTATAAATTGAAAATAACCTATTGAAATAATGAACAGAAGAAAATTTACAGCCAATAGCCTTTTGGCAGGAACAGGCGTTCTTTTAGGAGGAGCGGCTTTTGCAGAGCAAACAAGAAACACTTCCGATGCCCCTTTCAATTCTAATTTTGCACCACACTTTGGCATGTTTAAGCATTCTGCTGGAGATGATTTCGTGGACCAAATAAAGTTTCTGCACGAGCGAGGCTTTAGGGCCCTTGAAGATAATGGCATGATGGGCAGGACGCTAGCAGACCAAGAACGAATATCTAAAGAGATGAGTCGTTTGGGTGTGAAAATGGGAGTATTTGTTGTCGGATTTGATACTTGGCCGCCTAAAACAACGCTAGCATCTGGAGACATGGAATGGAAAGAATCCTTCCTTAAAAAATGTAGAGAAGCTGTAGACGTAGCCAAAAGAGTCAATGCCAAATGGATGACCGTTGTACCCGGTAATTTTGACCGAACACTACCTATGGGCATTCAAATGGCTCATGTGGTAGATGCCCTCCGCAGAGCTAGCGATATTTTTGAACCTCATGGTTTAACCATGGTTTTGGAGCCACTTTCCGACAACCCTGACCTTTTTATGAGAACGTCTGACCAGACTTTTTTGCTTTGCAAAGCAGTGAATAGCCCCTCGTGTAAAATTCTTTTTGACATGTATCACATGCAGCGTAACGAAGGGAGATTACAACGCAATATAGATTTGACATGGGATGAAATTGGTTATTTTCAAATAGGTGATGAGCCAGGAAGAAAGGAGCCAACCACAGGAGAAATAAATTACAAGCACCTATTTAGACATATTCATGAAAAGTCTAATGAGCTTAATCAAAGTTTTGTCTTAGGCATGGAGCATGGAAACTTTCATCCTGGAAAGGAGGGAGAGGAAAAATTGATAGCTGCTTACAGATGGTCAGATGATTTTTAGATGATCTTTCCCGTAGAAATAGTAGGCATACATGCTCATTTAATCTTTTAACCTATTTTCTCGGTTACCGGTTTTACCAATATTTAAGAGGACAAACCAAAGATAGAGTAGCCGACAGTGATGGGCTTGGGTTTTTATAGCGGCAGCTTTTTGGGGTCTTGTGGGTTCTAGGCTGGTGGGCCTTTGGGAGCATCCTAGGCATTTAGAAAACATAGCTTCGCTCTTATTCTTAGTAATAAAGCGGTTTTAGGAAGTTTTTTTGGAAAGATTGTTCTTTGTGGAATTCGCTAAAAATTATTAGGTGTACGTATTTCTTCGGGTGATTTAATGGCTTATCCATTGCTTTTGGCCCTATTTGATGGACATACTGGATGCTTTTTGAAGGCTTTAGATGATGACACTTTTGGCCAAGCTTTTAATTTACCGTGGGCCATTGATTTTGGTGACGGCCTTAGGCGGCATCTTACTCAGCTTTATGAACTTGTGTTTGTCCTACTGTTGGCATCCTCAATCGACTACCTGGAAAAACGTTATACTTTCGAAAACGGATTCCGGTTTCGGTTTTTCCTGTTTTGTTTTCTGATTTTTCATTGAGTTTTTAAAACTCATGGATGCTTACATATACGGTTTAGGAGCCATTTAAATTACCTAAAGATTGGGATAAGATAGTAGGAATTGCTTTTCAAAAAAGTAATAAAATGGTAAGTCATAAACGTACTACATGGATAGGGCTATTAGGACTGGAAGCTTTACTTATTTACAGAAACTGTTATCATCTAAAACTACCTAAACCTAAAAGCAGCAAACTTCCTGAGTCCATCATGAAAGGTAAAAGCACTTTTGGCTACAGGAAAAATGGAGAGAACTAAAAAAATAAAAATTACTGGGACGTAACTTTAGTGATACTTGCTAAAATCAAAGGCATATCTTTCTCTCATTACAATACGTGTTATGATAACTTTATGGGGTCCTGTACGATCTTCAAATGAATGTAGAAAGAACCTACATTGGTATTTAGAAGAGTTTAAGCTTCTTCCTTAGCGAAACTGAGTCGTCTAAAACTGGGAGAACAAATGAGATAACCAGTGTGGGAAGCAGTGCCAGTTTCTACGATGACATTGATTTTAAATATTATGGTATTAGAGAAAGCTACCCTTTAGAATTTTTTTTCTCGCTTTGATATCATAGGAAATATAGCCTCGGCTACTTTTAAGGGTATACACATCAGTTTAGCCGACAGCTTATAAACTTCCATAGAGTTAAGCTAAGGCATATTTGAGGTAAATTAACGATAACTAACAATGCGACACCGTTCGTATATTTATTATGATTTTTCTATTAGTCTGTGCTCTACATGCTTGAAGAGAATAGATGTTAAGATAGTTTTGAAGAGGGGCATGTATTTATGTTGAAAAGGTACCAAGGACATGGGAGAGAGAAGGTTTTAATATCGACGGGAGTATGACCGAAATACTCGAAATTACGCAGATGTTTAGGAAATGCCTCTAAAGTTTCATATACCACGGCTGTCCGTATGATTGTGGCTAATCACGGAGCATGAACAGCATAGTTGTCTGACTGTTTCAGAAGTTACGGATAGCTGTAATTTGAGGGGTCCTGCCTGCTATGCGATGTCTTCCAACATTCACAAACTTAGAAGAACTAGAAGCGACGCTAGATACCATTATGGCTAATGAGGGAGAGCCAGATGTAGTCTAGATAAGCGGTGGAGAACCAACGGTGTACTCTCCGTTTTTGAGCTATTGGATTGAGGCCAAGACGAAACTAATCTGGCCTATTATATTGGATGCAAACGGTGTTAGAATAGCGAAGAATGAGGCTTTTGTAGAACACTTGGCATCTTACATGTCGAAATTTCAAGTTTATCTACAGTTAGATTCTTTTAAGAAAGAGGTGTTGGAGCAAATGAGAGGAGAGGACCAGCAGCAAACGCGAATCAAAGCCATTGAAAATCTCAATAAATACAATTTGTCAACTACGCTCCTGGGAACACGTCAAAAGGGGCAAAATACCGATGAAATAGTAAAATATGGTGAAGCAGAAGATGTCCGAGGTGTTACTTTTCAGCCGGTTCAAGTCCCTGGAAGACTAGAGAACTTTGATCCATCTACAGACAGGTATACCGATAAGATATCATTGACTAAAGTGGTGTTTTCCAGCCAGAAGATATAATTTCTGTTCCTTGTAACCCAGATACTTT
>JBNMFK010000332.1:0-4331 GCA_051269965.1 Algoriphagus sp.
CCCCAAAACCCCAAAACCCCAAAACCCCGTGAGGAGGTTTCAAAATTGATTTATATAAATTTAAAATAATGAGTTCTTCAAAATTTAAACTAGCCCATGGAGCACACTTGAGAGCATTTAGACTAAAAGCGAATACAAAACCTATAGAAAATCAGATATAGATAAAAGAGTGGTTTCGAACGATGAGTATAGGAGGGAGAGATCGCTTTTGATACAAAAGAAAAATATAAATTTTGGCAAAAAGAAGCAATTAAAGCTAAACAGATTAAATATGGAAACTACTAACTTGACTGACTATAATACATCCATTCCAAGAGACTGAATCGATGGCAGTAACTATGATAGACAAAATTTGAACAATGATAACTATGAGACTGATGCTTCTACAATCACTAATCTACTTTGAACAAAGAATGTTTCAGTAAATATTGCAGATAAATAAAAAGAGACTCATCCCAAGTCGAGAAATTGCAAACAGAAGCAAGAAAAATCTGAATCTAGCAAAAACACGAAAGTACAAGAATAATGAATCCAATGAATCAAGTACTAGCATTATGGCTTTTCCCATTAATTCCTCCATTATAAAATTGGCTTTGCATGAAGTTCAGAAGTCAGCTAGAGGTGATGGACCGAGTACTGGAAGGAAGAGTAATAAAAGTGGTAAAGACACGTTGAAATCTGATGAACGAAGTAAATTACGAGATCTAAGAAGTATATTTTACAAAAAATCAAGTTGTAAAAACGGGTCAGAGAAAACATCTGCAAGAAACCGATCTAGTTCAAAAATACTATCTAAAAACTCAAGTTTGTTATTAAAGAACTCGATAAGAAGTTCTCATAAGCGTAGTTCTAAAATGTTGAAGAAAGATGTTTCTCCCATGAGAGATAAAACACTAACATTAGTAGATAGCAAAGGAAAAAATAAACTTCTGAATATTATCAATCCATTTTCCAATTCAAAATCTTTGTTGAGAAGTAGCAAATCTCGAAAGAAAAGTCCTAAAGCGCATTCCTTGGGAAAGAAGAAACTGAGTAAGATAAAGTTGAATGGACGGAATAATAAGTTCATGAATAATATAATTTTAAAGAAATCTGGGCATAATGTTAGCAACATGAATTCTGCTCGAAGTAAAAATGGTGCTCCAAGTGGATCAAAGGAAAGTAAAAAGTCAATCAAAATTGTTAAAAGAGATTATATTTTGAAACCAGGTGAAGGAAAATTAAGATTTTCTAAAAAAGTCAAGGATAGTATTTTGACTCGCCCAAAACTAGTTAAAAAGAACCCCTTGAAAGTATTGAAAAAGATTTCAATAGAGCGCGATGTAAGGAAAGTTGATAAGTCTGCCTTTAATATTGCAATCGACCGAGTATCTCAGTATAACAACTATTGTAAGTTAAGTGGTCGAACAAAACAATCAAGTGATTCTGGATCAAACGTTCTCATTAGGAAAAATTCAAATATTAGTCGGAAGAACAGAGACAATAGCAATAGTAGAGGTAACAAAACTCATTTGATTTTCATGGATCAACAGCATAATGCAAAGCTGAATGATCCGAAAGTTAGAAACACTAATTTTAATCTATCTGGACCAGTGAACTTGAGACAGGAGAATTCATCTTTACCATTTGACTCAAACATTATGAAAGCAAAGCATCAAGCGAGCATCACCAGAGATTCAAATAAAAGTCAGCAGCAAGTTCCAGATGCAAATACGACATTGGCATATACCGCAGCCTGAGCGAGTTCAGGAATGGGGCAAGTAAAGCCATCAGCTAATATGTGAATTCTTGGGTCAGTATCAAAGCCAGCTGATAAAAAGTATTCTCCACATACTCTATATTTTAAAAGACATAAGAAAAGTAAGGAAAGTCCATATTGAACATCTGGATCTGGAGATTCTAATATTGAAAGCGGGAATAAGAATCCAAGGGGAAATAGCTACGTTAATGACTATGCATTACCCAATAGTCACGATTCTAATAGTGGAATAGGATCAGATGGGTCTAGTTTATCTAAGAACATTATTGGTACTGCGACTTTAAATGAAGAACGGAAATATAGCACAAGTTATAAAATAAATGCAGAGAAAACTTATAGAGAAAAACCAAAAGTAGAAAAAGAGATGGTTAAAGTAAAAATTATTGAAGATTATGGTGCGAAAGAACAGCAGGTGTTGGAAGAGAAGAAGACGATCTTGAACACTAAAGCGCCTCATAAAATACATGAAAGTGTAGTAACTGCGTCTTCTCCTTCCCGAGGCAGTGTTCTTACAAACCCACAACAACCAGGAGGTAGATTTGGGAGTAGTTTGAATAACAGCAATACCCAGGATAATTACCCATTGAAGCCTGGAAAGGCAATTAAGATGTTTAAAAACGTCCTAACAGAGTACGAGAAAGGAGAAATATTGAACTATCGAGAAATATACTGAGTTGGAGAAGGGGCAGCAGATAAGAAAATTAAAGGGAGTTTACTCAAGGATAATAATTGAGGGTTTGATGATGATAGGGGTGATTATAATGTCATTGTAAAAGACCACCTTGCTTACAGATTCGAGATTATGGAGAGACTGGGACAAGGTAGTTTCGGCCAAGCTTATAAGTGCCTCGATCAGAAAACTGGAGATACGATTGCAGTCAAAATTATCAAAAACGATCCTAGTTTTCAGTACCAAGCAGGAGTCGAAGTCAAAATACTAACTCATTTAAGGGATAAAGACCCTTATGACAAGAATAATATTATTAGGCTAATTGAAGTATTCACTTTCAGAGAACATTTATGAGTGGTATTTGAGTTATTGAGTATAAACTTATATGACTTTTTGAAGCAAGGTAACTTCAGAGGCCTATCTCTTGGGTTGATAAGAAGATTTGCAATGCAGATTTTGTATGCTTTAAATTACGTTAAGTGTGAAAATATTATTCATTGCGATTTAAAACCTGAGAATATTATCTTAAAAGACAAAAATAAATCTGGTCTGAAAGTTATAGATTTTGGAAGTTCTTGTTTTGCGGATGAGCAGCTTTATACTTATATTCAGAGTAGGTTTTATAGGGCTCCAGAGATTGTTTTTGGAATAAGGTATTCAAATGCAATTGATATGTGGAGTTTTGGGTGTATTCTTGCAGAGCTCTTCACTGGTTATCCGATATTTCCAGGAGAAAATGAACATGATCAGATAGGTTATATAATGGAATTAAATGGGCTGCCACCAATTGAGGTATTGAGAAGAGGAAAGAGATCTCATTTATTCTTTGAACCGGACGGGTTACCAATTGCTGTACCAAATTCTGAAGGAAAAATTAGAATGCCAAATACGAAATATTTGCATGAAGTTTTAGACTGTACAGATGAGTCCTTTTTAGATTTTCTTGAGCAATGATTTGAATGGACTCCTGAAAACAGACTAACACCTACTACTGCATTAAGCCATGAATGGATCCTTGAAGGTCTTCCTGTTCATATTTTAGAGCATCATATGACTTTACATAATATTGATGTATCAGATTTACCAACTAAAATCCGTAAAAATTTTGAAAAATATATGAGAAGCAAAAATAAAAATTCTGCAAATGACTTGACTCTAGACTCAGCCAAATCTGGTAATAAAGCACTTTCGACAGGTAGGAAACCTGTCAAACATAAGATTGACACTGACATATTCCATGTAGCTGAAGCTGATAGAGATATGATTACACTTAGAAATAAGGACAAGAAAGTGAATATAAAGAAAGGCCTTGAGGATTCTCTCTTAGATAGTCTTAGTAGCAAATCCAAGTCAAACACAAGAAATAAGGAAAAACATATGAGTTCCAAAGCAGATTTCAGTTTAAGTAATGGTGGTGATTCTTTGCAAGCACTAGACGACATAATGCCTATATCTACTTCTAAGAAGTCGAATAACGGATTCGTTTTAAAGAAAAATAATATTAAATTTAAGCCAATCAGAAGAGGTATGAAAAGTAAGCCTAAAAGACAAGACAATAAACTAAATTTAACCCGTGATAGTAGTGCGGACTATAAATCGTTGCCGCATAAGATATCTGAACATACTGAACAAAGTTTAGCAAATGGTCAAACGGTCAAACAAAGCCGTAATAAAATAATAGAATCTTTTGCACCAGCTGAACTGAACAATATGATTTCTAAAGGAAAATCAATACTCAAAAATAATTTCTTTGCATAAATGTTAATTAATATTTAAGTTAATCTGGTTTATAAATTTTGACTGAAACAATTCTAAAACAAAGTATTAAATATTGGGTAATGTATATAATTAAAGGGTATTAGGATTTAAAAATATGAATTTATTTTGTAAATTACTAAGTTA
>JBNMFK010000333.1:0-4321 GCA_051269965.1 Algoriphagus sp.
GTGCCAAGAGTAGATACCTTGTACCATAGCGCCTACAGGTTGGGAGGAAGGAAAATTTCCTTTATTGTCTAATAAATGGTACCCGCCATCTCTGTATTTTCTGTGCTGACCATAAAACCAACCATAGGTACCTATATTAACATCAAAGGCCTTGTCTCCATATTGGAAATACTTGCGAACATTAATACCTAGGGGCTCGCCTACTCTGAATCCTACTGCTATATTTTTATCATACTGAGCGGAGGTTTCAAATGCTATGGTAAAAAGGCATAAGGTAATGAGGACAAAATTATTTTTCATTCTGTGTTTTTCTTAATAATTGAATCGTTCGGTGGCTATTCTATAAAAACAGCTTCTTGCAGGATGTAGTTAAGTTCGTCTAGGTTGTCTTTGTTTAAATGTAATCTTCCTATTAGAGTTACCCGGTCATCCGTATTGAAACGTTTAGGTTTATCTTTAAATTTTATAGACATGACAGATTCAGGACCCGCTCCTCCACAAAAAAAGCATGAAGCATATGGGTTAGAAGATAAAACATAGTAATCTGAAGATAGGTCAATTGGAATCATATAGCCTGTAATCTTCACCATCTTATCTTTCAAAGGAGCCACAGAGCTACCAAAAATAGGTTTTAAAATAAACATGCCTTCGGACTTATTCCATTTTTTATTGAAATCTACATCACTTAAGATTTTCCATGTAAGCGAAACAGGTTCCTCTCTTTTAAAGCCTGTGTTCAAAATAAAAGAGCTTGTAAGCGATACATATAAGCCCAATAAAAGAGTTTTTTTCATAAATGACTTGCTAGTCTCTGGCCAGCGTTTTAGAAATATTGATTTTGTAAATGCTTGAAGCCGGAATAGCGGCGGATAGTATTCCTATACATAACGCCATTATTAAAAGATAAATTTCGCTTTGTCCAAATTCCCAAATTTTAAGTTTGCTGATGTTAATATCGCCCAAGACGTTTGAAAGGACTAGCAGAACCAATTTTGACAAGAAGATACCTATCAGGTAGCCTATAAAACTTAGAAATAAACCCTCTAATAGGAGCTGAATGAAAACCTTTCCACGGCTAGCTCCCAGCGTAAGCATAAGGGCCTTCTCGTTTCGTTGTTCTTTTAGGGAGTTATAAAGAGAAATGAAAACACTTATACCTGAAATAAAGACAATTAAGTAGGCCAAATACTTCGCTATCTGAATGCCTGTTCCAAATAATTGGAACAATCTGTTAATCTCAATGGAAGGTAGAGCCGCCTGCATTTTTGTTTTTTCATTAATCATTCTTGGTAAAGTCATCAAACCCATGGGTGATCTAAACTTGACTAAAGCCGCCGTTATGGATTCGTTTCCATGAGCTTCTGCATCTAGGCCTTCGTCTTTTTCATGATTATGAATGGCCCAAATACTTTCTAAATTACACAGGATTAGCTGGTCTAAAACGGTGTTATTAGGTTTCAAAATACCTACGACTCTGTAAGCTTCTTCTTCGTGAGCCTGGCCTTCGGCATCTAAGCCATGTGCACTTTCAAAGCTATCGCCAATTTTGAGAGTCAGAAGTCTTGCTGCTTTGGATCCTAAAACAACCTCTAGCTCTTTAGCATACAGACGGCCTTCATTTATTTGTGCCTCATAATGAGAGATTAGTGTTTGGTCTGAACCTACAATCCTATAACCACGATAATTATCACCATAAGAAAGAGGTACAATTTCTTTGACCAATCTATTCTTCCCTAATTTTTGAACTTCTTCTAAAAGGATGTTGCCCGTGGGGGCATCAATATGAAAAACAGAAGAAAGAATAAGCTGTAGGGGAGATCCTTTAGCTCCGACCACCATATCAATTCCAGCAATTGATTTCGTGAAATTACCTTCCAATTGTTTACTCAAATTAGCCACCAGTGTAATGATAGCTACGCCAATGGCCATAAGAAGAATACATAAGAAACTGCTTAATCGTTTATGCCATATTTTATTCCACACCAATTTTACAAGCATAACTATAATTGGATTTGGGTTTTCACTTTTTCTTTTAATCGCTGGTCGTGCGTCACTATAATCAGAGCTGCACCCATTTCATTAGAGCTCTCTCTCAGAAGGCTGAAAACGTTTTCGCAGTTTTTGTCATCTAAATTCGAAGTGGGTTCGTCTGCTAAAATCACCTTGGGTTTGTTCATCAATGCTCTTGCGATGCCCACTCGTTGCATTTCGCCACCGCTTAATTTAAAAATTGATTTCTTTAAAAGTGATGTGATTTCAAGACGCTTTGCAATGGATTTTAATCCCTCTTTGTCTGGCATCTTTTTGGCATAATAATTTGCTAGGAAAAGATTATCCTTGACATTCAAGGATTTTACAAAGTGATGCTGCTGAAACACAAGGCCAATGTGCTCAGCCCTAAATCTTGAACTGCTTTTGGCAGATAGATTTTGGACCTCCGTTCCGTTTATAGCTACAACGCCTTTCTTAAAAGGGAGAATTAATCCTAAAAGGTGAAGTAATGTCGACTTTCCAGAACCGCTATCTCCCAGAATTAGAAGCTGTTCGCCAGGCCCACAAGTGATATTTGGATACTTTAGGATAAGCTCTGAGCCATAGCTGTATTCTAAATTTTCTGCTTTTATTATATTCATTCAGTGACAAAAATAGTGATATGATATAAGTGTAGAAACATTTATGACTTATATGGATTTTTTAGTAGGAATAAGACGTTAAATTAGCAAAGGTTTTATTCAATTTAAATAACAGAGAAATGACTTTAAGATTAGGAGATACAGCACCAGACTTCTCAGCAGAAACGACCCAAGGCCCTATTAATTTTCATGAATGGTTGGGGGAATCGTGGGGGATGCTCTTTTCTCATCCTGCTGATTTTACGCCCGTTTGTACCACAGAACTTGGTAAAACAGCACTTTTAAAAGGAGAGTTTGAAAAGAAAAATGTCAAAGTTTTAGCGGTCTCTGTAGATGATTTGGCTTCACATAATAAATGGATTCCAGATATTGAGGAATTAAGTGATGTAAAGATGAACTTCCCGATTATTGCCGACCAAGACAGAAAGGTGGCTGAACTCTATGATATGATTCATCCAAATGCCTCTGTAAAAGCAACGGTTCGTTCAGTATTTATTATTGGACCAGATAAACAAATTAAATTGACATTAACGTATCCTGCTTCCACAGGAAGGAATTTCAATGAGTTGCTAAGGGTTATTGATAGTCTACAGTTAACAGCAAATCACAGCGTAGCAACGCCTGCCGACTGGCAAGATGGCGATGATGCCATAGTGGTTCCTAGTATTTCTACAGAAGATGCCATTAAACTTTTCCCTAAGGGAGTAAGAGAGGTGAAGCCTTACCTGAGGTATACACCACAGCCGAATAAGTAGAAAAAAATCATATAAGGTTAAGGGAAGAGTCGCGTTTAAACATGCGGCTCTTTTTCTTTTGAAATTGATGTTCTTTAACGTTAAATTTGCGTAAAATTGAAAAGAAGAAATAATCATACCACCTTGATAGATAAATTATTGAATCGTGTTTCACGTCTCAATGTCATCTATGGATTTACATTACTTCTTTTATTAGTTGCCTATCCATCGTCTGTTACAGATGGAATGCGAAAGCCACAAAAAGAAAAAGTGGAGGTTAAAATGCCTAAGCAGTCTAGGCCCCATGGGATAGACATATCGCACTACAATGGCGAAATAAACTGGGAAAAAGTCACATCATTTAAAGAGCACCAATCAGCAATAAGTTTTTGCTTTGTGAAGGCTACAGAAGGTGCTGATTTAGTGGACCACCGTTTTCTTAAAAACTGGGAAGCACTAAAGGAAACAACTATTAAAAGAGGGGCTTATCATTTCTTTAATCCTTCCACTAACCCACGTCTTCAGGCTCTAAATTACATTCTTAATGTTAATCTTCATGACGGAGACTTTGCCCCTGTGCTGGACTGGGAAGTGCTTGGAAGGGGAAGAAACAAAATGAACATTGTATCAAATGTAAAAACTTGGCTAGATGTGATAGAACAGTATTACGGCATAAAGCCAATCATCTATACCAATAAGCATATCTACAGAGATTATATAAAGCAACATTTTGCGGAATATCCTCTTTGGATTTCGCACTACGACGTACCTGAACTAACGGGTTATGATTTAGGTCAAGTTTATTTCTGGCAACATAGCATGACAGGCAAACTAGAAGGAATAGAAACCCTCGTAGATTTTAATGTATTTATCCGAGAGGATTCCGAAATTGAAAGATTGATAGTTCGTCAATAATTCATTTTAAAACACATTTGCCAAATATTACTAACCTAC
>JBNMFK010000334.1:0-4260 GCA_051269965.1 Algoriphagus sp.
ATCTGACACTATATAATAAAACTCATCAGATACTGGATCTTGATCATCCGCCGCATCTATGACTGTTCCTTCTCCGAAATCTACTTCTTTAAGTTCTGTACCATCTGCCCACTTCCATTCAATGCCACCTTCATAAATAGCGGTGTTAGGACATTCTGGCTCACACGCTCCGCAGTTTATACATTCGTCTGTTATGATAATAGCCATTTGAAATTTGTAAGTTTAATTCAAATAAAGAACAAATATAGGCCCACAAAGTTTCAAGACCTTAGTAATTTTGCCAGCAGAACAAAAAAAGGCGAAGACGGGCCTAAAAAATGACATTAAAAAACAGAATAGTTCTATTTGTAAAATTAGGTAATTTTCTTAGAAATGAGACGTCAAAAGAGACGCTAAAAGAGTGGGCATACAGAGCTCGAAACGAAAACGGGTGGTTCACAGAAGACAATGTTGCTATGGCTCTTGACAGCATAGCTCATGCTTTTTTATCGGAAGAATCATTACAAGAGTTTAGCCATAAAATAAAACCTACCCAAACAAAGTCTGTTGGGCTAATTTGTGCCGGAAATATTCCTTTGGTTGGCTTTCATGATCTACTATGTGTTCTTCTAGCAGGCCATAAGGCATTATTGAAGCTGAGTAGCTCAGATAGTGTTTTGATGAAATTTATCATCGCTAAGCTCATCGATCTTGATCCAGAAATTAAAGATTCTATTGAGATTTCAGAACGCTTAAACTCGGCCGATGCGTTTATAGCTACTGGCAGTGATAATTCGGCGAGGTACTTTGAATACTACTTTAAAGATAAACCTAGCATCATTCGTAAAAACCGAAGTTCAGTGGCTGTATTTACCGGAAACGAGCGTACTACAGACCTCAGGAATCTTGGAAATGACCTATTCCGATACTTTGGACTGGGCTGCAGGAATATCTCCAAAGTCTATGTACCAAAAGGCTATAAATTCGATACATTCTTTGAATCTATTGAATATTGGAATACCATCAGTATTCATCATAAATATGTCAATAATTACGACTATAACAAGTCAATCTATCTCATAAACGGGAACCATCACTATGATAACGGCTTCTTATTGGTTACACAGAATGAAGGACTTGTAAGTCCACTGGCGGTACTCTTTTATGAAGAATACTCGGATAAAAAAGAATTAGATGAAATGCTGCTTAATCATACAGAGAAACTTCAATGCATTGTTGGCACAGATTATACGCCATTTGGCCAAAGCCAGACTCCCAAAATTGATGCGTTTGCAGATAAGGTAAATACGCTAGACTTTCTTGCTAAACTCTAGGCCGTATAAAATCCGAATCTATCTTTAGATTCGGATTTTATGTGAACTTTAAGGAATTCCTAAATTGGACTAAAAATGGTATCTCGATAATCTTTCATTGCCAGCTTAATAACCTCTTTAGCCTGCTCAACGCCATAATCATGGGAAATCTCACATTGTTTAGGCTCATCTGGGAGGTTTTTGTAGGTCAAAAAGTAATGCTTTAGACGCTCTACAACGTCACGGGGCATTTCGCTCAAGTCTTTATATTTACCATAAATATGGTCTCCTACTAAAACCGCAATGATCTTGTCGTCTGCTTCTCCTTTATCCACCAAACAAAGGCCTCCAATAGGTCTGGCCTGTAGTAAAATATCTCCGTGAGGAATATGATGAGAGCTCAAAACGCATATATCTAGCGGATCCCCGTCTCCTTCACTGACGCCTGCGGCACCACTATTTCTTGCGTAATCTGCGACTCTTTCTCCACAAAAGGTTCTTGGAATAAAGCCATAAAGCGAAGGAACAATGTTGGAATATTTCTGTGGCCTATCAATGCTAAGATAACCTGTCTCCTTATCAATTTCATATTTGATAGTATCGGAAGGAACTATCTCAATAAAAGTGTTTACAATATCTGGAGCCTGGTCTCCAATAGAGATTCCATGCCATGGATGTGCTTTATAAATTGGCTTCATGTTTTTTCTGTAAAGGTAGCAAAAAGCCAATGCTATTTCATGCCTAAAATAAGCTTAAAAAGAACCTAAGACGGATCGGAGGATCCGTTTATACAGGTTTTGAAATAGATTTATTCAACTACAAAATTATCTGGATAAAAAGCAGCCCACGCAAAGGCATAACCAATATAATTGACAGGTACCTTAAGTTGTTGGCCCGTTCTATCGCCTTTATAAGCACGCCCCATGATGTCCCACTTATTACCTTCTGTGTCTAGGAAAAGTCCTCCTTCTTCTAATCCTAAAAGCAATTCAGCTAGTTCTATGACGTCTCCCATCTCTGTTTTTGCAAAGTAGGCAAACATATAGTTTTCTTTCTCCGACCCAAAAATAAACATCTTTTCTCCACCTATTTCTCTTACTAAAAAACCACTTAGATCTTCAGAAAAAGTACTAAAACGAGAGCTTAAAACCTCGCCATTATTCTCAATGCCTAATATTCTCTCTTTCTGAGGAAATCCTTTAAGTTTCGTGGGAACACTGAATAGCAGGAAATCATCATTGGTTCTATAATCACCATAGGGATATCTATTATAATTTGGTCCACCATCCGGATTGGGAGCCATCACCTTAGTATTTGGAAACCATTTTTTCCAAGTTGCCCAAGACGTCTCAATTAATTGACCAAATTCAGCTTCTTTGTCTTTATGCTCCCCATTGACAGATTTAAGCATCATTTGAGGCCATAAGGAACCTGAAGCACGATCATACATGATCAGATTTGAATTAAACAGAAGGCCAGAAACCCCAAAAGTAGTTTCCGTATTCTCTATCTTTCTGTTGTACAGAATTCCTGTACCTGTTAAAGGACAAAAAGAAACTGAGAACGCGAAATCATCAATTTGATGATTAATTATTTCATGATAATCCAGTATTTTGTGCGGATAAGCTATGGCTAATTGACCATATTTTAAACCTAAAATCAATTCATCATCATTCAAAAAAGTAGAGGCATTTACACCTTCTACAATAGTTGGATCGTCAATAGAGCGAATTCCATCTTGTCCTACACCTCCGTCTTTAACTTCAGAGAGAGGAATAGACCATAAAGATTGCTCTGAACTACCGGGCTTAGTTACGCTTGCTCCAGGTGTTGGTTCCTTGGTACAACTAGAAATCGTAAATAGGATAATTAATAAACTGCTAATTCTCATCATTTCAATTCTTCTTGTATTCGATTAAACTGTATAAACTAATATTTATTCTATAAGTTGGCACATTTTGAAGGCCCGATACTGACGTAATAAGCGGGATATCCGTCCCAACATTGATAGAAGTTTTAGATGGAATAATCCAATGTGTTAGGTTCACATTGCCAAAGGCCCATCTACCACCAGTACTCGCAATTAGCTGACCATTCGTCATATTAGAACCTACATTTCTAAGCCTTAAGCCAGCCCCTAAATTCCATAGTCTTTTTAGAGCTACGACCTGAGAACTTATTCCTAAACTTAGTTGCTGCTCGTTTCCAAACTTATAGCTAAGGTTTTGCTGTTGGTTATCATCTGTACCCTTAAAGTTCAAAATAGCATTAACAAAAAAGCTTGTGTTTTTCTTGTTCGGAAAAGCTGTAACAAACCTAAAAAGCGATAAAACATCCCAAGCACCGGTACCAGGCTGTAAGTCTGAGCTTAATAGAATCCCAATATCATTTCTATTGTCAATGGCTCCCGTAGGTGCTTTAAGTCCAAGACCCATTGATAAAGACTTTAGCGATTTGGGTTTTAATAAACTAAAGTTTAGCAGTGTTGTGATATCTCCTAGACCGCTTGTTGTCGTAAAATCTTGATTACCAAACTGAACAATTTTACGATCTTGTTTTATGTAAGGAAGGAGTACCTCGACTGCTAACCTCGGCGTAATCGCGGTTCCTAGCTGAAGCATCATAGTATGTGTAATTCTCGTTCGTGCGTCATCATCTATTTTCTCCTTATCTTGAATTAGGGTGCTTAGGTTATTATAATCGTATGAAACATTTACCTGCAAAGCCTTCGTGTTTAACATAGGTAAACCAATGGAATTAGAAAGAGGCACACCACCGGAACAACAAGTCTGAGCTTCTGTTTGAGGCATTACACTAAAGAGAAGACCAATGATGAATAAAACATCCCGCATACATATACTTTTTAATTAGACCATACGAAAAGCTATGCTAAAGAGATTTAAATCTTGCATTTAAAGTTAACATAAATTCGTATCGAAGGTTTTTCTCTTGAGAACCACAGGTTTTT
>JBNMFK010000335.1:0-4252 GCA_051269965.1 Algoriphagus sp.
GTTCTGAGCTTACGAACTTGGCCAACGATTTATTATAATAACGTAGATAAATGAAGTTCGCTTTAGTCCTACTCTTTGATATTTTTGCAATGCTGCCTGCATGTCAAAAAGGGCCAGCTTTTTAAATGACATAATCTACAGCAGAATTAGTAGCGGCTTATAGAACCATCATTAAAGGTATAAACTTTTAAAATATAAAACTTAATATCGTCAATTCTATCATGGGATGCAGTCAGGATTTTACAGAGTACTGACAGGTCTGCGGGTCTTTGGGAAGGAAGATACGGCCAACTGCAATGCATAAAATGAGAACAAGGACCTGGGTCTGTTTTGGTATTTGAGTATTTTTTTATGCCTAAGTAATAGACTAAAGGCGTATTAAATTGGCTGCAAGTGCCAGTAGCTTATATATGTTAGATTTAGGAAATTAATTAAGCTAGCCGTATAAGTCAAGGAAGCTGTAAGAAATACAGGTATAAGAGGCCTGTATAGGAGAGAAGACGAACTTATGTGAAGCGTCATTTTGCTCCAAAATTTCTTTCTTAAAAGGCCAGCATTTGGATTAACAAAAGCATAAAATGGGATAAGAATAAAGCCTTTATTCTATCAATAACCATACATAGCCATTCGCAGGAATAGTCACTTTATAGTCAATGGAGTAGTCTCTATTGAGTCGGTGGAAAGTAGCCTTTTGTCCGTTTAGTTTTACATGGGCATTATTTATAAGACCCGTATAATACAGTGGTATGTTAAGGTTTCTTTCTAAAGCTTCTGGCAGTGGATTATACAGCATAACAAGTCCTTTTTGAGGAAGCTGAGGATTTACATGCATGATACCGTCCCAGTCTCTGCCATCGGCACGACGAAGGTGAATGATATCAGAATTTAGAATTTCTCGATAGGTTTTATACCAATCAATGGTTTCTTTAACCACTTTTTTAGTTGCCTCTGTATCGTAAAGTCTTGGCCCTCTATAACAAGCTTGAATGCCTGCTCCATAGTATTGCATCATGAGTTGTTTGTAGTCATCCAAGTGCTCTGCTAAGGGTTCCAGAATAGCTTCTGGCCCGCCTCCTTGATATTTAGTTAAAGGCACAAACCCCCAGCCCATTGACGGCGTCTTCTCCCAAGTTCCGTCATATATATTCTGACGATTCAGGATTTTCTGCTGTTCTCTGGAAAGCGAAAAATTAACCTCACGATAGCCCAATGCTATCTTATGGGAACCATCTAAAAAGTACCAATCAGGAGCATTTATATAAACCCCGCGAGCATTCAGCCATTGATATAATTCTTTTTGCAGTTTCATCTGAGCCCATTGCGAGTCGTGTAATCCATCATGACCAGGATGCACAGTAGATGCACAAACATCTCCAGGGTAAGGTCCATCATGTTCCAAAAGGTCAAATCCTGTTTCTGAGATAAACTTTTTCAAATTTTTTAGATAATTCAAACCCCATTTACTAGCAAGACAAGGAGCTTGGCCAAAAAATGCACCTGTATTTGGCAAACCCGTTAATGGGTCAATCACGTCATTTTCATCATCAATACTCCGACTGCTGAAAAGAGAATAGCCACCTAACTTGATTCCTTTACTATGAGCGTAATCTGCTAGTCTTTTGAATTTGGCAATGTTTTTCTCTGAGGCATTTTCCATGCTAAGTCCACTACCAAAGCTTAAAATCACCATCTCGTATCCGGTAGCGGCACATTGGTCGATTACCTCACGAACCATGTCATCTTTAGTACTGATAAGGTGCATAAAAATGGGGTTTTGATTAGTCCATGGAGCTATGGTTCTATACATTTTCCTAATAGCCAAACCCTGACGTTCTTTATCATAAGAATCATGTAAAAGCTCATAGGATCTAATGGACGTATACGTTTCGTGCTGATCAATAGTAATACCAACAGCTAGATCTGGATAGACTTCTGCCACACATGGCGTGAGGAGTTTATAATTTACTTGAGAGGTATAGGCACTGTCCACCTTCCAGTGTGTGGCCTGGTCGCTCAGCCGATACTTCATAGCATTATTGTACGCAAAATTGTTTTCTATGTAGAGTTTCTGGGGCGTTTTCATCTGTTCTGGTTCACCCACTACTGCCGATTCTTCTTCTACAGTTGCTAAAATTTCGCTCACCACCTGGTCTATTCGTATGGCTTTAGGGTCCAAATTTTCAATAGTAATCCATTTAGAAATTAATGGAATGCCATCGTATATGGCATAGTGAACAGCTACCCTAATGTTTTTTATGCTACTAGGAGCGTCAAAGAATAAAGTCAATTCTTTACCTGTAGCAAGACTACTGTCACTACTCCAGTTCGTACTTAAAGTTGGAAATGATGAACTGAGTTCACCAATGATGTAGGAGGAATATTGAAAGTCTTGGGGGTTTGAAGAGAGTGTCGGTAACCATTCCTCTAAGAAATAGCCATGTTCTTTTTGTCCATAAAGCCCTCCTATGTTAAAGGTATTTCCATCAATTTCAATTCTAGCCTCAGGACGGAGTGACCTTATCAATTCATCTCCTGTATTTAGATTTTTTAGGCTTGTGGTGGAGGCGTTTTTAGAAATATTTATTGTTCTTGAAATGAGGCTATTAGATAGTATTATGCTTTTTTTTTGAATGATTATTTCGGCTTTATTTCTTGACTCTTCTACTAACCAGTCAGTCGTTTTTTGTGCTGTTAATTGGATAGATAAAAGGACTAAAAAAAGCTTAAATAAGTATTTCATATAGAATGGGTTGGGTTGTCTTTGCGAATGAAATCAATCTTTAGACTAGACGTTTTATGATAAATATATGTCACAAAAATCGAATAATCATTTATTCAGGATATCAATTAAATTTTAGTGAAATCGTAAATATTTTGCCTCCAGAGCTAATTTTTATGTAAATTCACTTCATTATTTATTCAAATATCATTAATGAAAAACGAAAACACCCAAAATTCAAGACGAGATTTCATCAAAAAATCAGCTATTGCGTCTTCTTTTTTTATTGTACCACGAAATGTATTGGGAGGCGTAGGTTATTTATCACCGAGTGACCAACTTAATTTGGCGGCTATAGGTTCGGGAGGAAAAGGAGCAAGTGACATTAGAAACGCCTCCGTAAAAGGGAGAGAAAATGTAGTGGCTCTTTGTGATGTAGATTTTGGCGGTTCTGCTAAGTCTTCGGTAAAAGCATTTCCTAAAGCAAAATTATATGCAGACTACAGAGAAATGTTGGATAATGAAAAGAGCATAGATGCCGTAACCATTTCCACCCCAGATCACATACATGGACCAGCGGCAGCCTATGCCATGCAAAGAGGAAAGCATGTGTATGTGCAAAAGCCTTTAACGCACAATATTCGCGAAGCCCGTATTCTGACTCAAATGGCTAGAAGCCAAAAAATAGTCACACAAATGGGTAACCAAGGTGGGTCTAACCCATTATTAGGCATGGTTCAAGGTTGGATTGACTCAGGAAAACTAGGTAAAATTAGCAAGGTACAGGTTTGGACTAATAGACCTGTTTGGCCACAAGGTGGCGAAATGTCAAAGGCAGATCCAACGCAAAAGCCAGATAGTTTAAATTGGGATTTATGGCTTGGGCCAAACGAATCAAAACCTTATGTTCCTAATCTTCATCCGTTTAGCTGGCGTGGCTGGTGGGATTATGGTACAGGTGCATTAGGTGATGTAGGTTGTCACTTGATAGACATTCCTTTTAGAACACTTAATCTTATGTATCCTACTGATGCAGAGTGTAGCGTAGCTTCCGTGTTTTCCAAGATGTGGACACCAGACTACCACCCAGAAGGATGCCCAGCTTCGTCTTTCATTACACTAAACTTTAAAGCAACAGATAAAAGCAAATCACCAATAGAAATGACATGGAGTGATGGGGGTATACGTCCTTCGCATCCAGATATCATTCCTCCCAATAGCGATATTGGTGGAAAGGGAAGTGCCAATGGTGTTCTTATCATAGGTGAACATGGAATTATCAGCACTAATATTAATGATAGTTCAGCCTTAATGCCAAGACTCTATATGAATGATGGCACCACAGAGTTTGGTCCAGATGAAGAGCCAAACGACGAGCCAGAATACGGTCATCAAAGATTATGGGTAGATGCCTGTAAAGCTGGTTTTAATAGCAAGGAGCATAAAGGTCTTACTTCTTCTTTTGATTATGCAGGACCAATGACCGAAACGGTACTCATGGGTAACTTGGCTATCAGAAGTTACATGCTTAGA
>JBNMFK010000336.1:0-4236 GCA_051269965.1 Algoriphagus sp.
AAACACTCTTAAAATGACCACCTCTATTCTTTCTAAAATGGATAAGCCCAACTTGGAAATTGGTTTGAAAGCCTTAAGAATGACAGCCTCAACAGCCATACATGCTGGAATTTCAATTCCTTGCCTTTTATCGGCCATTGATTATTTGAACGCACATTTATATACCCACCCTACAGCAAATATCATTCAAGCACAAAGAGACTTTTTTGGTGCACACACGTATAACAGAGTGGATGATAGCTCAGGAAAAGCTCATCATACCATATGGGAATAAAAAGAGACCATGAATAAAACTTTATTCATGGTCTCTTTAAAATATCAAATCCGCTACTAAACCGCCTTAAACTTTCCAGGAACAGGAATTGGGTAAAACCCATCTGCGTCTGGCAACGACTTCGGCATAGTATCCCAAGTAAAGGCTTCAGGTGCTAGCGATATCTCAGACTTCAGAGCTTCTTCCATCGTTACTTTTTTACCAGAATAAGTAGCCATCCTGCCCAAAAGAGAAGTCATAGTACTCATGGCTCCATTCTTAGCATCATTCACAGGTATATTATTCACAATATTATGAAATAACACATCATGCTCTACTTGATATGCATTCTTGTCTTCGCGTCCTCTATGACGCCATAATGTTTCCCCATTCAAACTCATTATCTTTCCTTCAGTCGCTTTGCCTTTAGTTCCCACTAAGTGCTCAGAAACGTTAGCAACAGTGCCTGGTTGATGGCGGCATTGACTATTCAGTATCATACCATCATCATATTCAAATTCTACCACATGGTGATCAAAGATTTCGCCGTACTCCTTACCTTTTCTTACTTCACGACCGCCTATACCAATAGCCTCTGTAGGATAACCCCCTTTAAACCAATTAATCACATCAAGATTATGGATATGTTGCTCTGTGATATGATCGCCACATAACCAATTAAAATAGTACCAATTACGCATCTGATATTCCATTTCTGTCATACCCTCCTCCCGCTTTTTCACCCAAACACCATCATTATTCCAATAGCATCTTGCAGAAACGATATCACCAATCATTCCTTCATCAATCACCCTTTTATAGGTCTCCAAATAAGATTTTTGATAGTGACGCTGTAAGCCAACTACTACTTTCAAGTCCTTCTTTTTAGCAGCCTCGGCAGCCTCCAATACTCTACGAATACCAGGTGCATCAGTTGCCACCGGCTTCTCCATGAAAATATGCTTGTTTTGACGTACAGCTTCTTCGAAGTGTATTGGTCTAAAACCAGGAGGCGTGGTCAAAATTACAACATCCGCAAGTTCCATGGCTTTCTTATAGCCCTCAAAGCCAACAAATTTATGCTCTTCTGGAACAATAACTCTCGAAGCTACTGGACCCTCCAAGGCTCTGCCTGAAGTCAAATTATCATGGCATTTATCTATTCTATCCCTAAATGCATCGGCCATGGCCACTAAACGAACATTTTCCTTGACTGATAATGCCTGAAATGCCGCACCAGAACCCCTTCCTCCACAACCTATTAAGGCTACTTTGATTTCGTCTGCCCCTGCGTAAAACGCTGACGACATTAAGGGGTTTGCAATAATGGCCGAACCTCCAGCAAATAAAGCAGAGTTCTTAATAAACGACCTTCGGTTTAAGTCTTTCATAATTTTTTGTTTTAATATGGTTGATTCATAAAACTAAATAAATCGAAGGAATAAGCGAAGGACTGAGTAAAAAGAATGTATTTATCCCCAATAACATTCCTTATTTGTCTTTTGGTGGCGGAGCAAAGTACCTTTCAATGTCAGCCTTTGAGGGCACTATTTGTGGACGCACTATTCTGAAACCAAGAAAAGGAGCATCAGTCAGCCACCAATCGGATTTAGGGATTTGTGGATCTTGCTGCTTCAGTCGCTCCGTGCTTCCTAGTCTGGCAGCAGAACGTAATTGTTCTGCATCATCGTCCCAATGTCCCCCCTTTATAACTTGTGGGTATAACTTTACTGGTTCAAAATAAGGGTCTTTCGCCCCATCTTTTAACCTTTCATGTATATCTTCAAAATAAGCATCCGAGGTCCACTCTGCCACATTCCCATACATATCATACAATCCCCATGCGTTCGGAATCTTTTGACCAACTAGGCTATACGCAGCATCTGAATTGCCATAAAATAAGGCATAGTTTCCTAATTCAGACTCGTCATTACCGAAAGACCAAGTCATTTTTGAACCTGCTTTCGCGGCATATTCCCATTCGGCTTCTGTTGGCAGCCTATAAAAAACGCCGGTTTTGAGGTAGAGCCATTTACAAAATGATCTCGCCGAATATTGCGTAACATTACAAACGGGAAAGCCGCCAATCTTTCCCTGACCGAAAGACATCTCTACGTAAGGTCTTGTAGGTCTAGAGATTCCATCTAGAACTAAATCCTTGTCAATTTCTAGTTCTCTGTTTTGATAAATCAGAAAGAGATCCCAGGTAGTTTCATATTTCGCCATCCAAAAAGGACTCACTTGAACCTCTCTTTGAGGCCCTTCATTATCTTGATGGTAGACTTCGTTCTCTGGGCTACCAAAGAGGAATTGCCCACCTTCAATAGCTACCATATCAAAACCTTGATTTGTATTTGGAATTTCTTGACGATAATCGGAGAAGTCATTTCTAAATCCTAAACTTAGAAGAACCACAACAGCCAAAGAGACAAATTTTTTTTTCATATTTCAACAGTTTTGGGAACAAGTACAATATTTAAAAAATAACACCCATTAAAAAAATAAATGAATTAATAATCTAGACCTCTTCTTTGAGTAATCTGAAAGTCATCCTATGCAAATAAGTAACACCATGCTTTTTAATGGCCGCTCTGTGCTTTAGAGTAGGATAGCCAGCATTATGTTCCCAACCATATTGTGGAAATTCCTCAGCATAAGATTCCATCATTTCGTCGCGATAGGTCTTCGCCAAAATACTAGCGGCGGCAATACTTTGATACTTTCCATCCCCTTTTATAATGCATGTATGAGGAATAGACAGATAGGGAATAAATCGATTACCATCAATTAATAAATGTTCGGGCTTGAGCCGCAAAGCGTCCACAGACTTATGCATGGCCAGTATACTTGCTTGCAAAATATTTATCTCGTCAATTTCACCATGCGAACATATGCCTACTGCATAGTCCAGAGCATCATTTTTGATAATTTCAGCCAACCTTGCTCTTTGAACTTTATTTAATTGCTTAGAATCGTTGAGCTCAGAATTGCTATAGTTAGCAGGTAAAATAGCTGCAGCCGCTACCACAGGCCCCGCTAAACAACCTCTACCCGCTTCATCTAGACCAGCTTCAATGCATTCTTTATTGAAATAGGGTTTTAACATAAACGCAAGATAATAAAATATGGTATAATTTGATTGAAACACATGCTCCGTTAATGTTCAAAACCTAGTTGAAATTCCCAGGTAGCTTGGGATAAAAAAAGAGGTTCCTAAGACAGTTTAAATTTGATTTTGCTAAAGAAAAATAAACAACCAAAAGAACCAATAGATAAATTTAGAGAAGTTAATTGAGAAACGCTTAAAGGATTTATGAAATCTAGGATTGACAAAAGTGAGTTTGTTTAATCAATATTTGGACTTGGTAATAATGATGTTTAACACAATGCTAGATGAGGAAGTGAATGATTTGGCTGGTAAAAAATATTTTAGAAACAAGCCCCATGAAGGACAATACCATCGATGGAGTTACAATTCAGGAAGCGTATAGGTAAGCGTTCATAAAGTACCGATTCAGGTACCACGAATGTTTGACAATAAAGACTCAAAAATAGGCCTTTAGAAATATATGAGCACCTTCATGAGCTTTCCAGGCCATCTGAAGAATTGATAGTGATTATTTTACATGGATGGTCATTAAGAGATTATCCTCAAGTTATTCAAAAACTAAATGTCAGTTTCGGACTTAGTGCTACTAAGCTAAGCCAGCAATTTGTTAAAGCCATCACTGCGGCTTTGACGATTTTTAATGAAAGAGATTTGTCAGAAATGAACTTTGTGGCACTCTGTATAGATGGTAAGTATCTGGCCAAACAACAAATGGTCATTGTGTTGGGAGCAACAGAAAAGGGCGATAAAGTTCCGATAGGATTAACACAAACTACAATAGAAAACACCTTAGCCGTCACATAGTTACTAAGTGAATTAATAGGTACAGGTTTAGATTTCCAGGAAGATCTTCTAACCTGAGTTCGACCTAAGG
>JBNMFK010000337.1:0-4220 GCA_051269965.1 Algoriphagus sp.
AAGAAGAATTTGTTCGTCAAGCTACCGTATGTAAAAATTTTGGAGCGGCTGTCATTGTCATGGCCTTTGACGAAGACGGGCAAGCAGATAATACGGAAAGAAGAATAGAAATAGCACAAAAATCCTATGATGTACTAGTCAATAAAGTAGGCTTCCCTGCCGAAGATATTATTTTTGACTTAAATATATTTCCTGTGGCTACAGGAATAGAAGAACATAGAATCAATGCTATCTCCTTTTTTGAAGGAACAAAATGGGTGACGGAAAACCTTCCACATGCTCATGTGAGTGGTGGTGTAAGTAATGTTTCTTTCTCTTTTAGAGGAAATAATAAAGTACGTGAAGCCATACATTCTTCTTTTTTATACCACGCTAGAAAAGTGGGAATGGATATGGGTATTGTAAATCCAGCAATGCTGGAAATTTATGATAATATTCCAAAGGACCTATTAGATGCAGTGGAAGATGTATTGCTCAATAGAAGAGACGATGCTACCGAAAGGCTGCTAGATATAGCTGAGTCTTTAAAAGGGACAAACGTAGAAACAGAAAAAGCCATCCAAGAATGGCGAAGCTTGCCTGTTGCAAAACGAATTGAACATGCCCTTGTAAGAGGCGTGGTAGAGTTTATAGTAGAAGATACCGAAGAAGCAAGAGCATCATTTCCTTCACCACTTCAGGTTATAGAAGGTCCTTTAATGGACGGAATGAATGTGGTAGGTGATTTATTTGGAGCAGGGAAAATGTTTTTACCACAAGTAGTAAAATCTGCTAGAGTAATGAAAAAAGCGGTAGCCTATTTATTGCCATATCTTGAAGAAGAAAAACGTTTAACAGGAAATACTGCCAAAAACAATGGTAAAATACTCATGGCTACGGTTAAAGGAGATGTCCATGATATTGGTAAAAATATTGTAGGCGTAGTCCTGGCTTGTAACAATTTTGAAATTATAGATCTTGGGGTTATGGTGGCTGCAGATAAAATCTTAGATGCCGCCGTGGAGCATGACGTAGATATTATTGGTTTGAGTGGGCTTATTACACCATCGTTGGACGAAATGGTTTACGTGGCCAAAGAAATGGAAAAGCGTGGTATGACTATTCCGCTCCTAATTGGTGGTGCTACTACCTCTAGAGTACATACAGCTGTGAAAATTGACCCGCATTATTCTGGTCCTGCCATTCACGTGTTAGATGCATCAAAGTCTGTACCTGTCGCCAGTAGTTTATTAAGTAAGGGGAAAGAAGAAGCCTTTAAAGTTAAATATAAAGCCGATTACGCCAGATTTAGAGAAGAATATTTGAATAGACAAACTGCCAAAACTTACATATCAATAGAGCAAGCCAGAGCCAATAAATTAGCAATTGACTGGTCCAAAACAGAAATTAAGAAACCTACATTCTTAGGCCAAAAGGTGTTTGATAGCTATAACTTAAGTGATATAATAGAATATATGGATTGGACACCATTCTTCCAATCTTGGGATTTACATGGGCGATATCCCAAAATATTAGAAGATGAGGTAGTAGGTGTAGAAGCAAAGAAACTTTTAGCTGACGCTATGGCCATGCTGAAAAAAATTGTTTCTGAAAAATGGTTGACAGCAAAAGCTGTGATAGGTTTTTGGCCCTCAAGTACGGACGGTTCAGATGCTCAAATAGTTTTTGACTTTAAGGTGAATGATGAAGGACATTCAAGCTCTTGCTCTCCCCTAACGCATGACCACAAGGTATATATTCCTGATAACACAAAAGAACTAGCTACTTTCCATCATTTGCGGCAGCAAGGTAAAAAAGGGAAGAATATCCCAAACTTATCACTAGCCGATTTTGTGGCACCTCAAAAAAGTGGTAAACAAGATTATTTCGGAGGGTTTGCGGTCGGTATTTTCGGTGCAGATGAAAAAGCAAAGGAATTTGAAGCAGATTTTGACGACTACAACAGCATCATGGTAAAAGCTTTGGCAGATAGATTTGCAGAAGCCTTTACCGAATTATTACATGCTAAAGTGAGAAAGCAATATTGGGCTTATGCTGTTGAAGAAAGCTTAGAAAGTGAGGAACTTATCAAAGAAAAATATGCAGGTATCAGGCCGGCACCAGGATATCCCGCATGCCCCGATCATACGTTAAAAAAGCCATTGTTTAAGCTTTTAGATGTTGAAAATAAGATTGGTTTAACTTTAACAGAGAGCCTTGCTATGTGGCCTGCTGCTGCTGTTAGTGGCATGTATTATAGCCATCCAGACAGCAAGTACTTCGGTTTGGGTAAGATAGCAAAAGACCAAATAGAAGATTACGTGGTTAAAAAAGGAATTCAATTAGAAGAAGCCGAGAAATGGCTTTCTCCTGTTTTGAATTATTGATTTGTAGTGATTAGTGTTTTTATTTAAAACATAAATCTAAATTATATTTGCAATGACAAAGCCTAAATATAGTGCTTGAATCTATTTTTGATTGTGTGATTTCTGGAATGAGTTTGGAATAAGGGTCAATTGCAATAGCGGCCATCCTACCTATTGTAATTGCTTTTACTCTTGAAAATAAAAGGCATATTGGATTAACCTGGTTTGTTTTACGTTTTCCTTGGTTAATAGAGTCTTACTTCTTGTTGGTATTTTATTGGTTTAAAATAGTCCTAAAAAAAGTTTTTTAGAACCGAAATTCTTGAGAATTGGACTCTCTTTAGGCATCATTCTTTTACTTTTAAGCTTACCAGTTCTTTATTCTACATACATTAAATAACCAACCGAATTAGATGCAAATACTGATTTAAATATAATCAAAACTGAGTTTGCTATTCTTGTACTAAGAGTTTACCTAATTCAAAGCTATCAACTTTTCATAAAGAAAGATTCTTTCCAAAATAGGAACATTAGCTTAAATAGGAGGCCTCTATTGCCGAAAAAAATCTGTGAATAAAGTTGAAGATGAAAATGGCTTTCTCTGGTTTTGATTTATGGATTCTAGAAAATTATCCGAATGAAAAAATAGACAAATGGGCAATAGCTCTTCTTATATTTGGAATTTTGGGCATGCTTTTTCTTCCACATCTAGTCACTCAAGCTTAATAGTATAGGAATTGATTAAGGAGACCCAAATGAAATTGGCGACATGATTGGCGGAATTTTAGGTCCTTTTGTTACCCTCATTTCTGCGGCATTAATTTACTTAACCTTTAGGGAACAAAGCAGTATGAATAATGAGTTTAAAAAACGATTTGATAAGGAAGCTCAATTAAAATTAGACCATTTTTTTACATATATGTCAAGGACAACTTGTAGCTATTAAGCGAGCGAATTGATTTTTTTCTTATTTGGACTATAACTTAAACGTTCACATAGGAATTACGGGCATAAGAAAACTCAAAACGGAAATTGCACTTTTATAAAAAGGGAAAGTTGATTTAACTACGATTTCAGTCAACAATCTAGAATACTGGTAAAAAGAACTAAACACTTCAATTTTCAAACATATACTTTTGTTAGAGAGAATTCTTCTGGTTGAAAATAATGTTCTTAAGAAAGTAGAGAATTTCGACGTATTAAGCGTCATAGCCCTTGAAATTGAAGATTTAAGGCATCGTTATTTCCATATTCAACCAAGAGAATTACCAACATGTCTTGATATTAGAGATGAAAATAAAGAAATTTAATCGGTCAAAAATAAGAGACATATTATTCTTTATGAACAAGAATACAAGATCCTTGACTTAGAGAAAAATATATCACACAAACTTTTTGATAATAAGAACCGATATGGGCGAAATTTGAAAGGCTAATTATATAAACTCGAACAAATAAAGAAATTATTAAACCAAAATATTTAGCATTTTTAGTGACAATTCGGCCTGAAATTCAACTTACTAAGTCTTTCTAGCCAAAATAACCAAAGACCAATTGGACACAATATAACCCCAAAAGCCATTGATTTAGAATTGGCTTTCGCTCGTTTTGAATTATTGATGATATGATTGGGATTTATTGAAGCCCTTCAGGCTTCTCATATTCTTCGCATCACAAACTATTCGTATTCAAGCCCTTAGGGCTTATGACGAGTTAATTCTCTACCATTCAAGCCCGAAGGGCTTCAATATGAGTAAAAAGCTTTTCAAACCTAATAACTACCCTGAGAGGGTTGAATCTAAATCAGAGAAGATACTTCTCATCAAATTCCACATTATGTTCTTTCAAAAGGGTCAACAGTTCTTCTTGGAAATC
>JBNMFK010000338.1:0-4137 GCA_051269965.1 Algoriphagus sp.
TTTGTGAGTTCTAAAGAAGGCGAATTTAGTAAATGTCTTCTCCATTTCTTTTAGCGTTTTGGAGATGATAATCATCTCACCGTCCTCTAAAGAAACCTCTGTGTAATTTGCATCCGCTTTGAGCAAAACTATTTCGCTTGGCTTTACATGCCTCTTTCCTACTAATCTTATCTCTGTTATTGGCATGTTGGAATGGTGGATTTTTATGTATACTATCAAGACTCAATAGCCAAACGAAAGGTTGGAAGCCTTAAGAATTAATTCCTAAGTGTAATGGAAGAAGGCCACTTGTACATGGAGTTAACCTTTTATCTAAAATGATATGTCAAGCAGGTAAGCTTCCTTACTTTTGAGATGTAAAACACCCTTCAATTTGAGCAATATTTTAGAAATCAAGAACATAGTTAAAAACTATGCAAATCATCTGGCTTTGGATGACGTAAGTATATCAGTATCCCAAGGTATTATTTTCGGTCTTTTAGGACCAAATGGTGCTGGCAAAACTTCTTTAATAAGAATTATCAATCAGATTACTGCACCTGACTCAGGGATAGTTTTGATAGATGGGGAGCCTTTGAGTCAAAAGCATATTTATGATATTGGTTATTTACCCGAAGAGCGAGGCCTTTATAAAAAAATGAAAGTAGGGGAGCACCTACTTTATTTGGCAAGACTTAAAGGTCTATCAAAGGCAGATGCTATGGATAAGTTAAAGGAGTGGTTCATAAAGTTTGATATTAAAACTTGGTGGAATAGGCCCGTGGAAGAGTTATCAAAAGGTATGCAACAGAAAATTCAGTTTGTAGCGACGGTACTTCATAAGCCTAAAATTTTGATTTTGGACGAGCCCTTCACTGGCTTTGATCCTATTAATGCAAATATCATTAAAGATGAAATTTTGGAATTAAAAATGAACGGTAGTACTATTATCTTCTCTACTCATAGGATGGAATCTGTAGAAGAATTGTGTGATCAGGTGGCTCTTATAAATAAATCGCAAAAGATCTTAGATGGTTCTAAGGAGGCTCTGAAAGAGCAATTTAAGACTAATACTTTCCAGCTTAGTTTCAAAGGGAATCTCAAAGAAGACAAAGAAGTGTATAGTATTTTAGAAACTTCAGAACATGAGAATGGAACAAGTTCTGGGCTTATAAAACTTAAAGACGGGGTCTCAAGCAATGCTATGATACAGAGGCTTATGGATCAGGTAGAGCTCATGGGATTCAATGAAAAAATCCCTAATATGAATGATATTTTTATTGCTGCTGTAAACGCCGAAAACGCCTAATTGAAGATGAAAAATGTATTATTAATAATTCAGAGAGAGTACCTCACCCGTGTAAAAAAGAAAAGTTTTATCATACTAACCCTTTTAGTTCCTATACTCATGATGGGCATGTATGCAGTTATAGTTTGGGCCGCTTTGAAAGGTTCAGACCAGAAAACGATATCTATTGTAGACGATAGTGGGTATTTTGAAAACAAAATAAGTAACAATGGAGCTTATAAGTTTCAATACACCTACGAGGATATTGATACTGCTAAAGAAACATTTCAAAGAAGCGGATATGATGCTTTAGTTTATATTCCTGGGGACGTTTTAGAGAATGCTAACGGTGTGAAAATATTTGCCGAGCGTGGCATACCATTTGAGTTAAAGTCCAAAATAGAAAATAGTATCGAGCGAGAGATTGAAAACATCAAATTAGCAGAGGCGGGCATTACACGTTCAGTATTGAAGGATGCCAAAATGAGTATTAACTCTCAAACGATTAGCCTAAATGAAGGGGAGGAAAAGAAAAGTAGTTCTGGAGGCTCTATGGCTGCAGGCTTTTTATTCGCCTTTTTGATTTATATCTCTATTTTTATATATGGTGTTCAAGTGATGCGTGGCGTCATGGAAGAGAAAACGAGTCGCATAGTAGAAATTATTATTTCCTCTGTAAAGCCTTTTCAACTTATGATAGGTAAGATTGTTGGTGTGGCTATGGTAGGTCTTACTCAGTTTACATTATGGATAGTTTTCGTCATAATTCTTTTCACAGGGGCGGCTAAAGTTATTGGTCCAAAACTCGGAGACGTATCTAATATTTCTGCAGAACAGTTAGAAAATCTGCCTCCTGAGGCCAGAGAAATGGCAGTAGCTCAGATAAATGGTGATGGCGGAGCGAGTGGTGTACTGACGGATGTTATGGGAGCCGTTGATACTTTACCTATAGCCACTATTTTAATTTCGTTCCTGTTTTACTTCTTAGGTGGATATCTGCTTTACAGCTCTTTATTTGGGGCCGTAGGTTCTGCAGTAGATGGCGAAACAGATACTCAGCAGTTTATCCTACCCATTACCATGCCTATTATTGCGTCCTTTATTATGGCTCAGTTCATCATTAATGACCCCAATGGGGAGTTGGCCTTCTGGACTTCTATGATTCCATTTACTTCGCCCATTATTATGATGGTGAGGATTCCTTTTGGCGTACCTATCTGGCAAATTGTTCTTTCTATTACGCTATTAATTGGGGGATTTATTTTCACGACTTGGCTGGCTGCTAGAATTTACCGTGTTGGTATCTTAATGTATGGAAAGAAGCTAACGTGGAAGGAGCTCTCTAAATGGGTTTTTTATAAGAATTAGACTTGGCAACCTGTGATATAACAATAGCATTAGCTATAAAATTTAGCCTTCTTGATTAATAAAACCTATAGGAGATTAAATCAAGAATATTCTTTAAAGAAAAAGGGATAGCTTTTAGCTATCCCTTTTTTCTGCAATCAAAACTCTTCTAAAGACCTAAAAAAGGATTAGGGTCAATGCAAATAGTTTTGAAATGTGCCAGTTCTTTTTCTGAACATACTCCTGGGAAATCTCCATTTCTACCTTCCATAGAGGTCATCACTTGAAAATGGAGATGATTAGGCCAATTTCCATTTTCTGGATATGGGCCAATTTCGGCAAAATGCTCTCCTTTTTTGTAGACTTTTCTGTTTTGAAGACTTTCCAAAGATTCAATGGAGAGGTGCCCAAATAAGTAGAATAGGTCTTGATTACATGACTTCAAAATAATTGTGGGACCGTAATCTCCGTTTTGATCGTTGTTTTTAAAACTATGAAGAGTACAGTTTTCAGGTGCAAAAACAGGTGTATAGGCTTTAGCCCAAATATCCACACCTAAATGGTAGCAGCGTTGTTCTTCCCCTTGAAAGTGAGGTTTATTGTTGTAAACGATACGCTTTTCCAGCCAGCCACCAAGGCCAACTTTTACTTTTGCAGTATCTAGTTTGTCAAAGACATATGTATTAAAAGCCTCAGTATCGCCGAAGTCTAGTGATACTAAGTCAGGATTATTTTCTGTGAAATCTAATGGGAAATAGTTTTCCTTTTGGAAATCAAATGGTGTAATAGGTGAAAATAGCATATTGCTTTAATCTATAATAGGGATAAGGTTATTAGAATAGTCTAATGAAGCAGCCCACTTCCGTGGTTAGCAAGTATTTTAGTCTTTTTTTGAACCCTGAAGTACATTAACGCCACTCGGGAAAGGATTTCCTGCGGAGCGTCTGAAACTTACAACTTGGCCAATGTGCCAGAGTGCATCAGAGATTGGGCCATTAATAAGATTCCAGAGAGGATATTCTCTAGAACCTGCTACACTTTGAAAAACTATTTTTTGATGGTCAGGAGTAAGTTTATGGCTTCTTAAATAGAGAGAGGTTTCCTTTAGATTGTTCAGGGTATTTATTCGCGAATCATTTAAATTTTCTCCTAAAACACGAGAGTTAAAGTCCGTGGGTTCGCCTAGAAAGGCATTTCTACTTATGCTTATAAGCCCTTCAATATGCTGTAAGGTTTCTAAAATCGTTCTGGTGTCGTTCCCCGGTTTATAGTCCATTTCAGCATCTGTTAAATCATAAGTGGCCCAGTAATATCTAAATCCAAGCCCATCTATTAGTCGAGCGAAAATATGACCTGAAGTATACGTTTCTGGTGCTTCCGGAATTTGGTAAAAGTAGTCGTCTTTTTGAGCCATAGATTTAGAAGTGATCAATAGTAAAATAAGAATGAATAGTTTTCGCATCGAGATAGAGCCGTTTAAAAGAGGAGAATTGAATAGAAACCAAAGGTAAAGAAGATTAGAG
>JBNMFK010000339.1:0-4134 GCA_051269965.1 Algoriphagus sp.
ATCACTCCTATGGAGGGTATCAGCCTCACTACCGCATTTAAAAACAAAGAGTTAGAAAATAGACCGATCTTTTGGGAACATGAAGGCAACAAGGCCGTGAGGTATGGGAACTTTAAATTAGTGGCTATGTACAAAGAAGGTTCTGAATACGACTGGGAATTGTACAATTTAGAATCAGACAGAAGCGAGACCGTGAACCTGATTGCTGCCGTACCAGAGAAAGCGAAAGAGCTGGAAATTATGTGGAAAACTTGGGCTAAAAAAGCCGGCGTCTTAACATGGAGCGAACGCCAACCTATTGAATAAGTTTAAGCATAGATCTAAGCAAAAAAATAGTTACTAAATAAACATACATATCCCTTTTTAATGAATAAAATAGTTTTAGTGTTAGCCGTAGTTTGTGGAACAATATCATTAAACGCTTGTAGCCCAAAAAGTGCTTTAAACAAGGTAGTACCGAAAGAAGAAATGGAGCGAATCTTCGATGAAATTAAAACGCCTTTTAAATATGGGATGGTCATTGAGCAGCCAGACAGCTCAAAAATGGTAGACTCCCCTACGATTTTCCAAAAAGACGGTGTCTGGTACATGACTTACATCGTGTTTGATGGGCAAGGTTACGAGACTTGGTTGTCGGAAAGTGAGGACTTACTCCATTGGGAGTCAAAAGGGAAAATATTATCCTTTACTGAAAACACATGGGATGCCAACCAAAAAGCAGGTTACGTATCGCTCATAAATACCAAGTGGGGTGGTGATTATTCGGTGGAAGCATACCAAGACAAATATTGGATGACCTATTTGGGTGGAAACTCCGCAGGATACGAGGCCGGTGCCTTAAAAATTGGTTTAGCCAATACCTCCACCTTAACAGAAGCTATAGAATGGAATAGAAACACCTCCCCTCTTTTGTCTCCAGAAGATGAAAATGTTCGCTGGTTCGAGAACAAAACCATTTACAAAAGTTTAGTTATACGTGATACAGAAAAACACACGGGGTACCCTTTTGTCATGTATTATAACGCTAAGGGAGATACAGCCAGCTATGAAAGTATTGCCATGGCCGTATCCGATGATATGGTAGACTGGAAACGCTATGGAAAAAACCCTGTGATAACGAGAGGCAAGGGCATTTGTGGAGATGCACAGATTTCAAAAATCGGTGATATATACGTCATGTTCTATTTTGGAGCATTCTGGAAACCTGGTGCTTTTGAAAGGTTTGCCTGCTCCTACGATTTAATTAACTGGACAGACTGGGAAGGGGAAGATTTATTAGCCTCTTCTGAGGCGTTTGATAAAAAATATGCCCACAAACCCTGGGTCATAAAATGGAATGGAGTGGTTTACCACTTTTATAATGCGGTGGGTGACAATGGAAGAGTCATTGCCTTAGCGACATCAACTGATTTAACTAAATGAATGGTGGTAAGTAAGCTTGAAAAAACAAGTTTAAGCTAGAAGGCTTGCATCTTAGGCCAAGAATTAGAATTATTCCAAAAACTCAAAAGCTAACTGATAAAGTCAAATATAGATTGTAATTTCAGCCCCCTACACGAACCAGTAAAAATAATGCATCATTATAAGACCTCCCTTTTCAAATTCACTGTTATCATTTTAACTTTTATACTCTTAGCTTTCGATTCTAGCGAAAAGTCAAGCGAAGACATATTGTGGTATGATCAGCCTTCCCAAAATTGGAACGAGGCACTTCCATTGGGCAATGGCAAGTTGGGAGTTATGGTGTTTGGGAATACGTCAAGTGAACGTATTCAGCTAAATGATGATTCTATGTGGCCTGCAGATAGTAAGGATTGGAATGAACCTGAGGGAAACAAGGAAGACCTTGATGAGATTAGAGAGTTGTTGTTCAAAGGTGACAATCAGAAAGCTGATAAAATTTTCTTAGAAAAGTTTTCTAGAGGAACCGTTGTCAGATCTCACCAAACATTAGGAGACTTGTTTATTGATTTTAAGCATGAAAATGTTTCAGACTACCGAAGAGAATTAAACATAAGCAAAGCTGTTTCAACCGTTTCTTACAAATCCAATGGCAATCAAATCACTGAAAAACTATTTGTCTCAAATCCTGCCAAAGCAATTATTATTGAGTTCAAATCTGATGCCCCAGAAGGCTTAAATGCTAAAATACGACTTGATAGGCCCATGGATAGAGGCTTTCCAACAGCTTCCTCTTTTACCACAAAGGATAGCCTACTTCTGATGCAAGGGGAGGTAACGCAAAGAAATGCTCAATTTGATTCTCAAGCTGATCCTATTTTAGAAGGTGTCAAGTTTGAAACTTGTCTAAAAATAAAAAATGAGGGTGGACAAGTACTCAAAGGAGAAACCTACCTAGAATTGAAAAATGTAAAAAAGGCAACCTTGTATCTGGTGTCTAACTCATCCTATTACTTTGAAGGCTTTGGCAAACAAAACGTAATTGATTTAGAGGCCATTGTTTCTAAGAGTTTTACCGAACTTAAAGAAGAGCACATTAAAGATTATCAAAGCCTCTACTCCAGACAAGAGTTTCAACTTACCGAGGCTAGTTTAGATGCAATACCGACAGACAGAAGGATTGAGCTTATAAAAAAGGACTCCGTAGACCTAGGATTAGAAGCATTGCTTTATAAATATGCTCGTTATCTTCTTATCTCATCCTCCAGAGAAGGCACTAACCCTGCTAATCTTCAAGGGCTATGGAATGAACACATAGAAGCACCATGGAATGCAGACTACCACCTGAATATAAACCTGCAAATGAATTACTGGTTGGCCAATATGGCTAACCTGAGCGAGCTTAATAACCCTCTATTTGATTACGTTGATAAGTTGGTTGAAAATGGGAAAGTAACGGCTAGCAAAAACTTCGGATGTCGGGGTACCTTTATTCCGCACGCAACAGATTTATGGGCACCTACATGGTTAAGGGCACCTACCGCATACTGGGGTTGTTCCGTAGGAGGAGGAGGATGGCTTATGCAACATTACTGGCAACATTATGAATATACCAAGGATAAACAATTTTTAAGTAAAAGGGCTTATCCTGCCATGCAAGAAGTGGCTCAATTTTACAGTGACTGGCTTATTGAAGATCCTAGAGATGGGACACTCATTTCTGCTCCTTCTACTTCGCCAGAAAATCGATTTATCAACGAAAATGGGAACTCCGTGGCTACATGTCTGGGAAGTGCTATGGACCAGCAAATCATATTTGAAGTATTCGAAAACTACCTAAAGGCTTGCGATATTTTAAAAATAGAGAATGACTTAACTAAAAAAGTAAAACAGCAGATCGGTCAACTTAGACCAGGCTTTGTCATTGGAGAGGAAGGTAGAATTTTGGAATGGGACAGGCCTTACAAAGAAACAGAGCCTGGACATCGCCATATGTCTCATTTATATGGTTTCCATCCTGGTACCAATGTCACCAAGAATAAAAATCCAGAATTATTTGATGCCGTCAAAAAAACATTGGATTACCGCTTAGCCAGTGGTGGTGCTGGACCAGGATGGAGTAGAGCGTGGCTCATTAACTGCAGTGCCCGATTATTCGATAGTGAGATGGCACATAAACATATCCAATTGCTGTTAAAAAAATCCATAGGTAAAAACCTTTTCGATTCGCATCCCCCTTTCCAAATTGATGGAAACTTTGGATATGCAGCGGGAGTCTCAGAAATGCTGCTGCAATCACATGAAGAAAATATAATTCGGATTTTGCCAGCATTACCTATGCTGTGGAAGAAAGGCCATATCACAGGTTTAAAAGCTAGAAATGGCCTTACGCTAGATATTTTTTGGAGCGACAATGTCTTAGAAAAGGCAATAATAAAATCTGAATTTAAAACTAAATTCAATCTCGTTTATCAAAACAATATAGTCGAAATTGACATGCAAAAAGGTAACACTTTTACCTATCAACCTTAAAGCAAAAAAACTATCAACCCGCATACCACGTACTAGATAAACAATGGATTAAATACTCTACTTTCCCAAAATAGTCCGTTTATGGTTGTATCCTGTACACACTGCCACATGCAGCGTTTATTTAGACCCTGCACTCCTTCAAAACTTGGCTATGAAAAAAAGATATTTTATCCAACTTGGTCTCTGCTGGCCTTTAGCGTC
>JBNMFK010000340.1:0-4124 GCA_051269965.1 Algoriphagus sp.
GCCGGTTTTAGGTTTGACAGCTTTTCATTTGGCTATAGTTATGACATCACGATAAGCGGCTTAGGGTCAACCACTGGAGGCTCTCATGAGATATCAATAGCTTATCAATTTGATGCATTTGAGTCTGAACGTAGTCCAAGTGCGAAGCGGAGAAAAAAGGAATTGTCGTGCCCCAAGTTTTAGGCGATATGACACCCCATAGAGGTATAGAAATAATTAAGGTCTTGGAATTTCCCAAGCTCTTTTTTTTGATACTCTGTGTATTACTAATTCTAAATCGATGTTGGAAATAATAGATGGGCTAAAAAGCCTAAAGACAAACCTATTAAGGACGGTTTTGGAGAATCCAATCAATTAGAAAGAACCTTGGGCGGTATAAGGCCCGTATTCTTTGGTGTTAGTTCCATCTTGGTGTGGGTCTTTTTTAATGCTAAGTATAGCATTTTCAATCATGACGGCTCTGTCGTCGTTACTTCAGTTGCACTAACCTCTTTGGGATTTGCTATGCGGAGTTTGTTCCTATAATTCCTGTAGCAGGAAGTGCTCTTAAAGTATTCTTGTGAAACCATGGGCGAAACGACAGTACAGAGAATTGGATGAGATTTGACTAGAATATGCTTTGGCGTCTGCTGAAGTGGCGGTAAGCTGGTCCAGGTATTTGCTGGAGTTACTGCGTTCTTGGGAGATTCACTTAACCGCTAATTTGCTTTGTTCGCCTTATGAAACCCTGTCCTTGGCAAAAGACAGTAGTGTGAATATATTAACCTTTAGGCTGTCATCATCGTGGTTCTGTTATCCTTACGGCTTATCCTCTGCACCCTTGACTAATCTAGAATAAATAACGTTTTAGTTGTTTTAAAGAGTAAGTTTTTTTTTGCTGTTTATGACCTTAGATTAGGGTCATATTCAGCCACAAAACTAAGTCCTGTATAATCCAAGTAATACGGGCCTTAGAAGTGAGTTTGGCTGGACAGGTAATTCTAAGGATGCAGCGGTTATTTTTTTGCTTTCATAGGGTTTGATGCCGTTTCTATAATTGCTCGAGAAGCTAAAAAGCTCAGAAGGGTACGCCAAGAAGTACTTTAGGTTCTTTGGTGATTTACATTACTTCAATATATCCTATTCTCTTATGGGATCATGGGACTCGTACATTCTTCAGAATTTGCCAATGATGCAAAGCCATCAGCAGCAACTTTTTGCAAAAAAGGCTATGGCCTTCTTCAAAATGGTTTCCTTGTAGCTATTTCATCAGGGTATACTTCGGCGATGATGGGGCAAACTCGTGTTTTCCTTTTGAGGGGTAAGGATTATTTTCTATCTAATCTTTTTGGGGGTATACATGCGAAAATTCACTCTCCATGGAAAGCGAATTTATTTTTTACGGTCTTCGTAAACCTCTTTGCTGGTTTCGTACCTGTAAGTGATTTAGGGCACATGGTAAGTACGGGAACCCTACTTGCTTTTAGCCTCATATGTGTAGGAGTTTGGATTTTGAGGGTAAAGGGGCCCGAACTAAAAAACAGTCTTTAAGACGTCTTAGATGCTCTTTATTCCAATAATGGGTATTGTAGTTTGCGTTTATTTAATGACTTCATTGCCTGTTGAATTAAGGTATAGATTGGCCCTTTGACGGGGTCTGGGCTTTTTGATTTATTTCACACATAGAAGAAAAAATAGCGTAATCAATCACGATGATGAATGATTTGCCAAATTTGATATCATAAAAAGGCCATTTGGAAAGTATTTAAATTATCTTGCCAATTGATTTGGCTAAAGTTAATACCCTTTAAAACCTTAAATGAATATGCTTTTAAACTTTTTTGCACCCGAAATTGGACTCGATGAAAAAATAGATCAGGCTTTTGCCCCCGTATCTGATTTCTTTTCGGCTTTGATATTCTTCGAAGTTTTTGGTGTTCCCTTTGTCCTTATTTTGTTAGTCTCGACGGCTCTATTTTTTACGGTCTATTTTGGCTTTATTAATATCAGAAGATTCCCAATGGCCATAAATGTTGTTAGAGGGAAGTATGACGATATCGAACAAGGTGGCGATCCTGTAACTACCGAAAATTTGAACGTGACAGATGGTGATATTGCACGTACTATTAGGCAGGAAGACAAACAAGGAGAGGTAAGTCATTTTCAAGCCTTGACTGCAGCGGTTTCTGGAACAGTAGGTAATGGGAACATTGCAGGCGTGGCATTGGCGATAGCACTAGGTGGTCCTGGAGCTACTTTTTGGATGATAATTTGTGGCTTGTTGGGAATGTCTACCAAGTTTGTTGAATGTACATTAGGTGTTCAGTATAGAGATATAGGAGAAGATGGCACCGTATACGGTGGGCCCATGTATTATTTATCAAAAGGGCTTAAAAATAGTGGTTATGCCACTTTAGGGAAAGTTGCGGCGGTGCTGTTTGCTATTTTTTGTATTGGTGCTTCTTTTGGAGGAGGAAACGCGGCTCAGTCTAATCAAGCTACGATCGTTATCAAGGATTTAATAGGGCTAGAAAGCTCTAGTGCGGGAACAATAATCGGTCTAATTTTAGCCTTGTTAGTAGGAATTATAATTATTGGAGGTATTAAAAGAATAGCTTCAGTTACAGAGAAAGTGGTGCCTTTCATGGCGGGCTTGTATTTACTGGCATGCATTTACATCCTACTAGCTAATTTCTCCCTAATCGATGATGCTTTTGGTTTAATATTATCGGAGGCCTTTAGTATGAAAGCAGGTATCGGAGGTTTGTTCGGGGTATTATTGGTTGGCTTTAGGAGAGCAGCTTTTTCAAATGAAGCCGGTGCTGGTTCGGCGTCTATCGCCCACTCGGCTGTAAAAACTAATTATGCAGCGTCAGAAGGTTTAGTAGCCTTGTTAGAGCCATTCATTGATACCGTAGTTATATGTACAATGACTGCCTTAGTGATCATTATATTTAATTTTGGTGGGGCATTTGAATATGGGGGTGATGGAACCGGTATGGTACTTATTGATGGATTGCCTTATGAAGGAGCTGCTATTACGTCAATGGCTTTTGCCGAATACATACCTTATTCAGATATATTCTTGACTGTGGCTGTGGTACTTTTTGCAGTGTCTACGATGATATCTTGGTCTTATTATGGAATCCAGTCTTGGAAATACTTGTTTGGAAGAAGTAACATCGCAGACTTAGCCTATAAATTATTATTCCTAATATTCATTGTCATTGGCTCGGCTGCAAACATGTCTTCTATTTGGGCATTTTCAGATGCGATGATATTTGCGATGATATTTCCGAACATGGTTGGTCTACTCTTCTTATTTCCAGTGGTTAAGAGAGAATTGAATAGATATTTAGACGCCGTTAAAGTCAAAAGATATTTTAAATAAATATAAGGAATAAGACGTTTTAACTTAAAACGTCTTATTTTAACGTCACAAACAAACGGCTATTTATGGGTTGTAAGTAAAAACTCCGAGTTTTACGCGGATTTTTTTGCCAGTAACTTCAGTCAGATCAAATATAAATTAACCATGGAAGGTGCTACATTAGAAAACGAATATGCTTACATCAAAGACAGTAAGGTATTTTTAAAAGGGTATTTAGAGCTGCCCGAGAGACAAATAGGAGAAGTAAAAAGAACAGAAGAGGAGGCTTTTCAATATTTCATTAACAGGTATGACATAGCTGTTAATAAGGTAGAGCAGCTAGAAAAGGAAGTAGAGGAAGCAGCGAACAAAGGGTCCTATCTAACCAAACTCTTACAACTAAGAAAAAGAATTGAGAATTTTGACGGTATTGGAAATTTCATTCCGCTTTTGTCAAGATTAGATATAAAAGAGGCCTATCTGAACGGCCTTATTGAATTAAATCAAAAGAATAATCTTAAAGTAAAGGAAGAGCTACTTTCAGAGACGAAGGCCATTGTAGATAATGACGACTGGGGTCCAGTTTCGGATGAATTGCAAGAGATTCGAACAAGGTGGATTCGGACAGGGCCTGTAGAGAAAAAGCTTAATGAAGAAATGGAAGAAGAGTTCAAGCTTCTTTTAGATTCTTTTTATCAACGTAGAAAGGCATTTTTCGACGAGCAAAATAAAATCATAGATGAGCGAAAGGCTAAATATGAGGTCTTGATAGAGC
>JBNMFK010000341.1:0-4086 GCA_051269965.1 Algoriphagus sp.
GGCCTCCATGCTTGCTTACGTAATATAATAAACCTTGCTTCCCAAAAAATGGAGTTCGATTTTAAATACCAATAGCAAATCTCATTGTTGAAGAAACCCAGAACAAGAGCACATTCATAACATAAGAACATACCTTAAGAGTATTAAACCGGACTCTGCTTCCCTTTACTCAGGTAATTTAACATACCCATTTCATGTTCTAAATGAAAGCAACCTGTTCATTGTTAGTGGAGATTGGTCCTCAGAGTCTTTTTTTTTAGTGATACATTCTGCTTCTAATCCTGAAGAGAAACTAAATATACTTTTAATCTTTAACGTTCTAATTTCATTCTAAAATTTCGGGTTCCCTCTACTCTTACATATTGGTCGGCAAGCTCTGGAACCCTTTCAAAAATAGCTGGGAAAACCTGTTCATTATCGATGATATATTCAGGTTTTTCATCATCAAAGTGTTGCTGAATAGAAATCAGACTTTCATAGATATCGGGATGTTCTAAATCGTATCTAGAGGCCTCCCAGTTTAAATAAGCCGAACCAGGTTTGGCCAGATAGTATTCATCATTTCTATCACCTGTTATCAATAAAAACCTATTTTTAATATAAGACTTATCTGAAGTTTGGTCTATCCGAGCTTCTGACAGATGTACATAATTCTTGTCATTTTTGTTAGAAACACCCAAGTAGTTCATGTAACAGACAAAGCCGGCAAAAAGCATAAACAGGAGTTCTGGCAGCCAATCACCTTTGACATGAATAAACCATCCTGTGACAAAAAAGGCTAAAAAAGGAGCTAAACATATCAACTCATAGGTGTAAGCATTATCAGCCAAAAAGTAGCAGACCCCTGCGAAAATACCACAAAGGACCATAATCTGGTGTTTCCTATTTTGAAAAGTTGAGTAGCGACCATTCCCAAAGACCTTAATTATTCCTAGTATAGCAACAATTAAAGGTAATCCATAAACTATCACGGTCTGATATATTTTAGCTCCTGTGAAAATTTCAAAACCAAAACCTTTCAAAACCCATTGGACATAGAAATCCTCAAAGGCATTGTTAAAGTAAAAAAATAGTCCCATTACCAAAACGGGTAAAAAATAACCCAAAAGGAGAAGTAATACTTGATGGAGTTTCACTGAAGTAAACATGAGAAGGCTTAAGATTGCCCAAATGAGGAAAACAGGGAATGTGTATAAGAACAAAGAGCCAATTCCTAAAAAGAGACCCACCTCAAAAACGGGTTCTGTTCCGCCATCGCTCTTATCTATGTGTTTGAAGAGGCTATTAATAGCAAAAAGTAAGAAGGTTGTAGCTAAAAGTGCTGGAGATAACTTATTCGCATCGAAAGAAAGTGTGACCATAATAGCATACATTAATCCCGGCAGATAGTTTCTTTCAATAAATACCTTATTTCTATTAATGATAAGCGTAAAAAATAAGGACTGGATATAGACCAATAAGAGAGCCATCAATTCATAAAAAAATGAATTCCTACCAAATAGAAAATGAACAAAGCCGTAGACATAAGAGCTCAATGGCCCTGTGATGGTCCAAGTATCGCTATAAAGGGAGTAACCGTTACCAAGTCTTTCCCCTACCAGCATCCATTCTAATTCTGTATTTAGGATAGGTAATCCATCAATAAGATAGACTATCCTCAAAAGGATGAGTACAATAAAAACAGAGAATAAGTGAAAATAGGTGGCGGCTCTAAAAAAAGTAATCAACGGGATGTAAGTTTAACTTCAACAAAAAATGGGGCTTTTATCATTAAATTTTAAACAAAACCTGCTGGAAACACAAAACCATTAGAAACTTTATCGTAAGGAATCATTTGAACCAACAGGTCGTTAGCAATATACTGAGCAAAATTATGCTTTTGAGCAGCGATTAACCAAAATAAACAGAGATATTTGTAGAGAATTAAAAGGCATATCTCTATGTCAAAAAGATGGAAAATAAGAGACAGAAACAAATAGCTAAGCAGATCCAAAAAGATCTTGGGGAAATTTTCCAGAAGGACCTCAAAGCTGTCATTGGCAAGGCCTTTGTGACTATAACGGATGTCCAAACCACACCAGACTTAGCCATCGCGAGAATTTACCTAAGTTTTATGATGGTAGATGACAAAGATGCCCTCCTTGAAAAAATTAAAGATCAAGGAAAAAAAATCCGTGGTCTTTTCGGCACGCGTGTCAGAAACCAATTCAGGATAGTGCCGAGCTTCCAATATTATATTGATGAAACGGCTCAAGAAGCACAAAAAATGGATGACCTCATCGCTAGCTTAGATATACCGAAAGAAGAAACAGAAATAGACGAAGACCTATATCCCAATTAAATCGTCTGTATGAATCTTTCTTTTCATATTGCGAAGAAGTACTTTTTCTCAGGAAAGAAAAGAAGTTTCATTCATTTCATTTCTATTATTTCAATGATAGGCGTTTGTGTAGGAACGGCTGCCCTCATTATCGTTTTATCTGTATTTAACGGTCTTGAAGATCTCAATCGAAGTATTTTCAAGAGCTCCGACCCTGATATAAAAATAAGCTCCTCTGTTCGTAAGACTTTCTTATTGGACCCTGAGATTCTTAGAAAAATCAGGTCCCTTGAGGGCATTGATCATGTTATTCAAGTTTTACAAGATAATGCTTTAGCGAAAAGAGATAAAGACCAAGTTATAGTGGTTGTGAAAGGTGTAGACAGCACCTTTCAAAATCATTCTCCATTATCACACAGTGTCATTGAAGGTGAACTTTTGCTTCAATATGAAGACGAAAATTATGCCTTTGTGGGTGGGGGAATTTACCATACTCTAAACCTTCAATGCTTTAATTATTTGAGACAACTAGAGCTCTGGTACCCAAGAAATCAAAAACTCAATGTATTAAATCCAGAAAGTAATATTAGCAAAGTAACATTGCCCATTTCTGGGTCATTTGTTTTGGAACAGGCCTTTGACAACCATATGTATATTCCTTTAGAGTTAATGGAAACACTAACCAATCTAAAAGGAAAACGAACAAGCTTTGAAATAACCGCAACCGACCAAAACCAGATATCCAAACTCAAGTCTGACCTTAAAACTATCATGGGGAAAGGTTTCGATATCAAAGATAGAGATGAACAAAATGCTAGTCTTTACAGGGCTATCAAAATTGAGAAACTTTTTATTTTTATTGCACTCTTGTTTATCATTGGCATAGCTAGTTTTAATATTTTCTTTGCTTTGAGTATGTTGGTTTTAGACAAAAAAGAAGATATCAAAACCTTGTCTGCCCTAGGAGCTGACAAGGCCCTGATTCAGCGGATATTCCTCTCCGAAGGTGCAATTATCTCAATGACGGGCGGGACCCTAGGTTTGATTCTCGGTGTTGGAATCTGCTGGAGTCAGATGTACTTTGGTTGGCTAAAAATGGGGATGGAATTTGCCATTGTAGATGCATACCCTATTCTTCTTAAAGGTTCTGATGTGCTTATTTCTGTAATTGGTATTGTAATTATTGCATTCTTGGCCTCGTACTTTCCCTCCAGAAAAGCTGTTAAATTCATGAATGAATCGCTCAAACTAATTCCATAATTAAATGAAAAAAATCTTTCTGTTGGTTTTATGCTGCATAAGCCAATCTCTTTCTGCTCAAAATTTAGAACTTCTAAATGATACCCGGAACTGGATATTGAGAACCCCTGACATCACTACCCAAAAATTGGAATTTGTCAATTACGAAAAAAAGAAAGTGACGTTGAATACTATGATTTGGAAATTTCTGCCTAATGGAAGGCTAGGATATGATTATCAAAGTAACTCCACGATTTTTGCTTGTGCTGGTGTAAACTTTTTAGACATGGATTTGAACGAATCCACTTGGACTTATAACCCTGCTTCTTTAGTTCTTACGCTCCAAATAAAAGGCGGCTACGCCAGTCTGGATGATTTCGTATTCAAAAGAGATTATAAAGTAAGTTTGCTAAATGAAGAAGATGATTACGGATACCAGCTTACCTTTCTGAGAGAACAATATTTTAATGCCCTTAAAAAATAAGATGAAGATATTTCTAGGTTTGTTACTTTTCCTTAAAGTCTAT
>JBNMFK010000342.1:0-4052 GCA_051269965.1 Algoriphagus sp.
CCCCTCCTCTCACGTTATAACCAGCACCCAAATCCCCAGTTGACGTAACTCCAGGAAGCGTAGTAATGCTTCGTATAGGATCAATTTCACCTAAAAAAGTAGGTATCTGTTTTATAGTTCGAATACTCATTTTTTGAATACCCGAGCGATTATTACTTACATTATCGTTTGCCTTGGTAGCAGTGACCCTAAGTTCTTCTAAATAGGTTGATTTAGTATCTAAAGAAACAGATACGGGATCCTTAGTGCCCGAAGAGTGCCTTAAAAAAATGATGTTTTGTCTAATTACTCCTGGATGCCTTATCTCTAAATTAAGAAAATTGCTTTTCACACTTACTTCAAAAGCTCCGTCATCACCAACCGACATACCTGTCTGGTCAAAAGGATTAAAAACGACGGCATCTGCTAAAGGCAGAAAATCTAACTTGTTGATAAGAACTCCTGAGGCGGACGATGCTTCAGAAGGAATAAAGAATACATTAAGTTTGCCATCCTCATCATAAATTTTAGGTCTAAGATTATTTTCAAAGACTAAGTATATGTTATTACTAATCCTTAAAACGGACCAGAGAGGAAACACATCTTCTACATAGTCGAAAAAATGTTTCTTAACTAAAATACCTCTAATCGTGTTATTTTTGACTCCTTCGTTTTGGAATAAAATATCAATCCCAAAGTCTTTTTTCTTTTGCTCAGCTACCTGACCCAATGTCTGACCGTTTTGCTCAGCAAGAATGAAAAAATCTCGCTTATTGTCCTGACTCAAAGCTGATAAAGAAAGGCAAAGCAGAAATACTATTTTCTTATACAAAGATTCGATGTTTATTTATGAAACCCATTGAATCGAAAATTAACCTCGTTAACGATATTTGAGACAATTTGTATGATTCAAAGAGCAAATACTTATAGTTTTTCCTTAAAGGTCTCATATCCAAAACTTTTATGCAATACAAATTGCTCTTCTGTCGACCAAATACCAATTGATGGTAAGGCAACACCGTTAAATGTGGTTGTTTTCACCATAGTGTAATGAATCATGTCTTCAAAAATTATTTTATCTCCAATTTTGAGCGGTTTATCAAAAGCATAATCTCCAAGAAAATCTCCTGCCAGGCAGGTAGTACCTCCCATTCTATAATTGTGCTTTCCAGGGATCTCTGTTTGATACGCACTTTGAATCCTTGGTTTGTATGGCATTTCTAAAGTGTCAGGCATGTGTGCCGCAAAACTTACATCTAGAATGGCAACATTTATCCCTTGAGCATCTACGATGTCCTCAACCGTGGACACCAGCACCCCAGATTCCCATGCAATCGCTGATCCTGGCTCCAAAATTACCTCTATATCGTAGGTCTTTCTCAAGCGTTCAATTTGCTTTATCAGGTGTTCTAAATTATACCCTTCGCGAGTCATTAAATGGCCTCCTCCAATATTTAGCCACTTTATTTGGTGAAGTAAATCTCCAAATTTTTCTTCTAAATGACTTAAAGTTCTCTCTAAAACGAATGAATCATTCTCGCATAAAGAGTGAAAATGCAGTCCCTCGATTCCTTCGGGTAATTTATCACCTAAAATATCTCTGGTGATCCCAAGTCTGCTTCCCGGAATACATGGATTGTACATTTCTGTTTCTACCTCTGCATACTGTGGATTTACTCTAATCCCCATTGATATAGGGGTAGAATGTTCTTGAACTTTGAGCTTATACTTTTCAAACTGATTTAAGGAGTTGAAAGTAATATGTGAACTATAAGTCATTAACTCGTCGAATTCAGACTCTTTATAGACTGGAGAATAAGAATGTGCCTTACACTTCATTTCCTCAAATATCAGACGAGCTTCATTTAAGCTACTGGCAGTTGCTCCACTCAAGTATTCTTTTACTAAAGGGAACATCTTATACATGGAAAAGCCCTTTAAGGCTAAGATAATATGACTACCGCTTCGTTTTTGAACGGAAGCTATAAGTCTAAGGTTATCGATGAGCTTAGATTCCTCTAGCACATAACAAGGAGATGGAATTTGACTATAGTTCATAGACATAAAATTCGTATAATGTATGACATTCACTTACAAATCTAGACAGAGAATTGCACAAATTACACGAATTCATAACGATAAATAGAAGCAATTAATCTGAAATTTCTGAGGCATCGTTTTGCCAACTATGTGGACTGACCTGCTCTAAAATTCAGGATTCCATTTTGACATATTTAAATCTCTCATTTAGTTTCATGGGTACCGCCATAACTAATTCTCTTAAGCCTTTAGATACCAGAGATTAGCCCATCTTTTTCAATATAAAAACACACTTACTTCTCCCCCTAAACTATTAAAAGCCGCTAATTCCGTATTCCTAAACTTTGGCATTAATCTGACATTACAAAAATGGAATACTCATGATGCCCATGCGACGTGAATACTCATCATGCCTACGCGACGTTTAGAAGAGAACTGTCATACTTCTACAGATAAACTCCATTACCTGGAAGAACCCGAGACCTGAAGTCACTCCAATTAGCAATTAGTAAAGTCTTCCAATGTCAATATTCTGGTCCCACTTAAAAATAAAAATGACACCTCATCAGGAGTATCTTTTTTTATTCAAATTTACTTGATCAAATTAATACCTATGGGGTAGATCTATATCTATCTGCTCATGCCACGGCAATCCATGCTCTTTCAGTTTTTCCATGAATGGATCTGGATTTAGCTGTTCGCAGTTATAAACGCCAGGCTTCATCCAATCTTTATTGGTCAACATCAGCATAGCACCTATCATAGCAGGTACGCCCGTAGTGTAGGAAACAGCTTGCGACCTCACCTCTTTGTAAGCTTCGGCATGATGGCAGTTATTATAAATATAATATGTTCTGTCTTTTCCATCTTTAGTACCTTTTATTTGGCACCCGATGGACGTTTGACCTGTATAGTTTTCACCTAAAGATTCTGGAGGTGGAAGTACAGCTTTTAAAAATTCTAAGGGCACAATTTCTTGCCCTTTGAATTTGATTGGAGCTATGCTTGTCATACCTACATTTTCTAACACTTGTAGATGGGTTATGTAAGTCTGCCCAAAAGTCATCCAGAATCTTGCTCTTTTCAGCGTCGGGAAGTTTTTAACTAAAGACTCTAACTCTTCATGATAAAGAACGTAAGATTCACGCTCACCAATATTTGGATAGCTTATGGGCTTATGAATACTCAAGGCCTCAATCTCATGCCAGTTGCCATTTTCCCAATATCTACCAGGTTGCGTGATTTCTCTTATATTTATTTCTGGGTTAAAGTTCGTGGCAAAGGCCTTTCCATGGTCTCCAGCGTTACAGTCAACAATATCCAAATAGTGCATCTCGTCAAAATAGTGCTTATTGGCATAAGAAGTAAAAACTTGTGTTACGCCAGGGTCAAAACCACAACCTAATAGGGCCATCAAACCAGCTTCTTTAAAACGAGACTCATAAGCCCATTGCCAACTGTATTCAAACTTAGCTACATCCTTAGGCTCATAGTTAGCGGTATCCATATAATGCACGCCTGTCTCCAGACAAGCATCCATAATGGTTAAATCTTGATAAGGCAGTGCCACATTAATGACCATTATTGGACCAAAAGACTTAATTAAAGCCACTAACTCGGGGACATTGTCAGCATCTACAGTAGCAGTAGAAATAGCTACATCGTGCATTTCTTTTACGTCTGCAGCTATTCGATCGCACTTGGATTTGGTACGGCTTGCTAGCATAATATCTGTAAAAACAGTATTATTCATGGCACACTTATGAGCTACCACTGTCCCTACTCCTCCAGCTCCTATGATGATTACTTTTGACATGTTTCTATATTAATTGTCTATGTTAATGACATCCTTCCGTAGTTGGATGTTAGGTGTCTTAGGTCTTTTACTACCCCTACTCAGAATTCTGTACAAAGAAAAAGGAATTTCGGGAATCATGGGCAATAATCTTAAAACAAAAAAATCCCTCCTCTCAACTGAAAGAAGGGATTATATCTACATATAAACTCTAAATCTTACTCCCAACCCGGATTTT
>JBNMFK010000343.1:0-4029 GCA_051269965.1 Algoriphagus sp.
AATCTCAGTTTACTTTGAGCATCGATTAAGATATAAAGGGTATAAGCTACTCCAAATCCACGTCCAATGAGAGTGGCTAAAGCGGCTCCTTTAATGCCCATATCAAATACAGCGACTAGTAGAAAATCTAGGCCTATGTTTAGGATGTTTGCTAGAATAACAGATCTCATAGCCAAAGAAGCACTTCCGGCTCCTCTAAGTGCACCACTAAGGGTGAAGAGTAAAATGATGAAGGGGGCACTAATGAATTGTATTTTAATGTACCATTCCCCTTGGGACACTAGCTCTTCAGAGCCACCCATAAGCCGGAGGATATCTGCTGAATAGATAGCTCCCAGAGTGGCAAGTATTAGGCCTAAGACAACCGAAATGAGGATGACATTAGCCAAAGCTACTCCAGCCTTCTTGTTTTCTTTTTCACCTATTCTTCTAGAAATAACAGCAGTGGCGGCACCTGTTAAACCCCAAGCTAAAGAGTAAATAATAGTAATTACCGACTCTGTAAGTCCTACAGCAGCCACGCCTAAGGTCCCAACATAGCGTGCTACAAAAAAAGCATCTGCCAGGGCAAAAGTAGCTTCAAAAAACATTTCGATAACCATGGGCACCGAAAGTAAGAAAATTGCTTTGTTTATACTTATTGAGGTATAGTCGCGTTCTTCGTCGCCTTTAAATGCGTCAATACATAGGTGATAAAAATTGGACATAAAATGAATGTTCTTAAAATATAGAGGAACGGATTTCGGAAAAGAAACGCCTAATAGTTAGGTGTTAAAGAACAATCATTGTCAACATGGGATTACTCATTTTCTGCTAAAATAAAGGTTATTATTTTTAATCGTAAAATAAAAGATGCTTTTACTTATTTTGTGTACTCAAGTTCCAACGAAGAGAATTAGCTTTACCATGGGCTTTTAAGCCTGCTTAGCTTAAAAATTATATATTTGAAATTCATTTCAATCAATACCTAATGCCAAAAGATATTTCAGCTGATTCAAAGATTTCCTTAGCGGAATCTCTTATACCTGTCATTGTGCTTGTTGCCACTTTGGCGTTTAACGTTTTCGTTTTTGGAGATAATGCACTTTCTGGCTCAAATCAATTTGCCTTGCTTATTGGAGGTGCTGTTGCCGCCTTAATTGGCTTCAGAGAGAACGTTTCTTTTAAACATATGATGGCTAAAGTGGGGAGTAATATTGAAACCACCACGGGAGCTATACTGATTCTACTATTCGTAGGTGCTTTGTCAGGTACTTGGCTCATCAGCGGAATAATTCCTGCAATGATTTACTATGGTTTAGATATTCTCAGTCCCTCCATATTTCTACCCGCATGTGTCCTTATCTGTAGTATTATTTCTATAGCCACTGGAAGTTCATGGACCACAACAGCCACTGTAGGTATTGCTTTAATTGCTATTGGCAAGTCACTAGGGTTTGATTTAGGAATGGTGGCAGGAGCTGTTCTCTCCGGAGCATATTTCGGTGATAAACTATCTCCAATGTCCGACACTACTAATCTCGCTCCTGCTATGTCAGGAACAGATTTATTTACGCACATCAGGTACATGCTCTATACCACCATTCCAAGTATAGTCATTACGTTAATACTGTTTAGTGTTATTGGCTTACTGCAGAGCTCTAAAGGCGATGTAGACGTAACTGACATGCAAGAGGCAATTACGGATACATTTACCATAAATCCTTGGCTATTTTTGGTGCCAGTATTAGTGATATTCTTAATAGTTCGGAAAACAGAGCCTCTAATAGCCTTATTTATAGGAACCATTGGTGGAGCGGTATTGGCTCTTATTTTCCAACCTGATATTGTAGTTAAAATTTCTGGAGAATCTGAATTGACCTTCATGTCTGCTTATAAAGGAATCATTAATGCCATTTCTGGTCCAGCGGGTATAGAAACAAGCAAGGAAGAATTAGTAGATTTATTTAAGTCTAAAGGTATGGCTGGAATGTTAAATACTATTTGGCTCATATTATGTGCCATGACTTTTGGAGGTTTTATGGAGGCAATTGGAGCTTTAGATAAGATTTCAAAAAGCCTTCTGTCATTGGCAAAAAGTGTTTTCGGCCTTTTTGCGAGTACTGTTGCTAGTTGCCTGGCCTTAAATATTACAGCATCTGACCAGTATTTGGCGATCGTTGTGCCTGGTAAGATGTTTAAAAATGCCTATAAAGAAAAGGGTTTAGCTCCTGAGAACCTGAGCAGAACTTTAGAGGATAGCGGTACTGTTACTTCAGTACTTGTGCCTTGGAATACTTGTGGAGCATATCAATCTAACGTATTGGGTGTAGATGTTATGACTTATGCTCCTTATGCGTTCTTTAATATTATAAGCCCCTTTATGACGCTTGCTTTTGCGGCTTTTGGTATAAAAATAAAAATGCTGTTTGATGAAAAATTAAGTCGAAATTCTATTAAATAATATGAGTAACAAAGAAATATCTGACGTCATAGAGTTAACTGGAAAATTGATGACTCTTCACGGGGAGGACGAGACTCGAGCTAAAGTTTACGGTGCCACCGCTTTTAACTTAGACAGGCTAGAGGAGGATCTCTTCAAAATGTCTGATGAAGAATTACTAAAAGTTAGGGGCGTTAGTAAATCCATGTTGGTCAACATCACCCTGATAAAAGAAAAAGGAATTACAGATGAGCTTCAAATATTGATAGATAAAACGCCTGAAGGTGTACTTGAAATGTTTAAGGTGAAGGGTATAGGAGTTAAAAAAATCAAAGCACTATGGGAAGAACTCGGTATTGATAATCTAAACGATCTTCAAATTGCTTGCGAAAGTGGAAAGATATCGGAGTTAAAAGGGTTTGGGGGTAAAATTCAAGATAAGATTTTGGAATCCCTCCAGTTCTTAAGGCAGCAATCAGGTAAGTTAAGAATGAATCAAGGAGCAGAACTTTCCAAAGAAATACTTACAGATTTGAAAAATAAGTTTTCAAAGATTAAAGAGGTAGGAGCTATTCCAAGAAAATTAGAAACGGTAGATAAACTTAGTTTTTTGGCTGTTGGGGGCTTTTTGGATAAGACTAAACTAAGTGAAAATTATCAAGAGGATTTACGGCTTTCCTCTCCATACACATGGCGTGGTAAATACGAGAGTAATCAGATTTTGATTGAAATTCAACTCGTAGAGGAGCTGAATTTTGGGCAAGAGGAATTATTGGCTAATGCCTCCGAAGATCATTTGAAAAGAAATGTGGAAGATGGCCAAACAAGTTTTTATCATTATGTGACTTCGAATATTTTTGAAGCTTCCGAAGACTATTATGCAGGTTTTGGTTCAAACTTTATAGTTCCAGAAATGAGAGAAGGATTAAATGAATTTGAATGGATTAAGGAAAACAAAAATGACTCTTTAATCTCTTGGCAAGCTCTCAGAGGTAGTTTGCATAACCATTCAAAGTACTCAGATGGTAAAAATACACTCCTTGAAATGTCTGAGGCGTGTAGAGATTTGGGCTTAGAATACTTTGGTATAGCAGACCATTCTCAAACAGCCACTTATGCAAATGGTTTACCTGCTGGAAAAGTAATGCAGCAGCAAATGGAAATTGATGAAATTAATAAAGCATTGACGCCCTTCAAAGTATTAAAGGGAATAGAGTCTGATATTCTGGGTAATGGAGGCCTAGATTACGAGAATGATACCTTAGCTACTTTTGACTACGTTGTAGCCTCTGTACATTCAAATCTAGACATGAGCATAGAAAGAGCTACGGATAGAGTTATGAAAGCTGTAGAAAATCCTTATACGACTATACTAGGTCATCCCACGGGTAGATTACTGCTTTCAAGAAAAGGTTATCCACTTGATTTTAAGAAAATTATTGATGCCTGTGCAGCGAATAAGGTTATCATTGAAATAAATGCAAGTCCTTATAGATTAGACATTGATTGGAGGTGGATTCCTTATTGCTTGGAGAAAGAAGTAATGCTCTCTATTAATCCAGATGCACATAAAATTGAAAGTTTTCAGGACATGCACTACGGAGTTT
>JBNMFK010000344.1:0-4008 GCA_051269965.1 Algoriphagus sp.
AATTCTGACATTTTCAGTAACAAAGATTACATAAGTTAGGCCTAAATATTAGTTGGAATTTCCTTTTGAATTTAGAGTGTTTGAGAGTATTGGCTTTGTACAAACTTATTTTTCTTCATATCAGCTTAAATTTAGTTGATTTTTAAACTGTCTTGAAATCTCGTAAGTCTAAAGATTCCAATAGTTCTTTATAGTGGTAGTTATTCCTAGAAACGAAAGTAGGACAAGGTTCCCGATGTATTGTGGCACTCTTCTATATTATACTGCTGGTTACAAAAAGTGCCTGAATTGCGTTGCCAGATTCATATGATTCGACAACTCAAACCACTGTTAAAGAAACAACTCCCCTAAGGCCTAATCAAAGTCCCATCGTTCTTTCTTACCTGCGTCCAATTATTCATTTGCTTGTCTGGAAGCGGATATTTGGCGGCTTCTTTTTCATTAATGTCTACACCTAGCCCGGGTACTTCATTGACATACATATAGCCGTTTTCTACATAAGGTACACCCGTGAATATTTCTTGCAGCCTTTCTGAAAAGTGTACTGATTCTTGTATACCAAAATTCCATACCGCAAAGTCTATGTGGGCATTGGCGGCATGGCCTACTGGAGAAACATCGCCTGGTCCATGCCAAGCTGTTCTGATATTGAAAAACTCTCCCAAGCGGGCTACTTTCATAGCCGGGGTAATTCCTCCAATTTGCGAAATGTGAATTCTAATAAAATCAAACAATTGCTCTTTCATTGGGTCTACCCATTCATGTGGGCTGTTGAAGAGTTCCCCCATAGCAATAGGTACGGAGCTTTGCTGACGGAGCAATTTGAAATATCTGTTATTCTCAGGTGAAAATGGGTCTTCTATAAAGAAAGGACGATAAGGTTCTAAAGCCTTAATCAAGCGTATGGCCTCCATAGGTTGTATCCTTTCATGAATGTCATGGAGTAGCTCCACTTTATCTCCGCATTGCTCTCTGACAGTCTTAAAAATTTCAACAACGCTTTCTGTATAAACTACGGTATCCATATAATTATCATCTGGCATACCGAAGCCCTTTTGTTTGAAGTCAGGCTCCTTCGTTAATTGGGTAGCACCGTAACCTCCCATTTGTATTCTGACATGCCTAAAACCATCTGCCATAAAACCTTTCACTTGTTTGGCTACTGCATCAGGAGTATTTCCACTGGCATGAGCATAACAATCAATTCCAAAACGGCACTTTCCTCCCAATAACTGATAAACAGGCATGTTGGCTCTTTTACCTTTGATATCCCATAAGGCTTGGTCTAAACCACTTAAAGCATTGTTTAAAACAGGGCCGTTTCTCCAATATGAGCTTTGATACACGGCTTGCCACATATCTTCAATATTATCAACATCGCGACCTACGCAAAAATCATTCAGGTATTTATCTATGGCCGCTACTACGGCATGAGCTCTTTGCCTAAAGGTGGCACAGCCCAATCCGTATAAACCTGGTTCGCTGGTTTCTACTTTTACCACTATGAGCTCTATACCATGAGGGCATGTCACAATGGCCTTAACTTTGGTGATTTTTAAGGGACCAAGCCCCTTTGTTGCTTTTGAGTAGGTTGCAGCAGAGGCTTCGCTGGGAAAGCCCATCATGCCTAAACCTCCTGCTAGACCCAAACTTTTTAATACACTTCTTCTGGAGGAATTATTTGTTGTCATTTTATTAGGGTTTCAATGTGACTCAAATTACTCAGAAACGGAGACATTGAAAAATCTGGGCTCTCTTTATATGTTTTCAAATTTCGAATTAACAAATTAGAACCTTTCCAAATAGAGAGTGGATAGAAATAGAGAATAGATTTCTTAATAGATTTACATGGTGAAGACAGTGCTGCTCATAATGTTTGCTTTTATCTTTTTGTTGGAGAGTCTTTTTCCAAGAGGGCTAGCATTAACAGAATATTCTAAATTATTTAAACTCATTGAACACTATCAGGAGCATGTATTTGAGGAGCCTCTTAATCAAATAGGTTTCGGCGAGTTTGTATGGATGCATTATAATCCAACCTCAGACCATGAGAATGAAGCACATCATCATGAGCAATTGCCAGACCTTAATACTGGCAACACGGTTGTAGGCTTAATCTATGGGAGTTTTGAAAGTGCCTTGAATCCCTTGTTATCAAATTTTGTTTTACTCAACATGCTTCTTCCAGAATACAAAAATGGCTACCAGTTTGTTTTCAGCCTAGATTTGATTCACCCCCCTCAATAGTTTTTCAATAGTTTTCTTGGGATCATTCTTAACAAGCCTCAAAGGTTTAGCTATAGAGATTTTTTAAATGGTTCAGAAGAACATTTTTACTATCCCCACTCTTATTTATTGAATTTACTATATCACAAACGATGTTTGAAAAAATCATACTCTTTAGTATAAAAAACAAACTGATTGTAGGCATTTCGCTGCTAGCATTAATTATTTGGGGTATTTTCTCACTAAAAGAGTTGCCCATAGATGCTATTCCAGATGTAACTAATAATCAGGTAGTTATTTTAACTCAAACGCCTTCTCTCGCAACAGAAGAAGTAGAGCAATTCATCACAGCACCGGTAGAGTTACAATTGGCAAATCTTCAGGGTGTTGAAGAGATACGATCGGTTTCTCGTCAAGGACTTTCAGTTATAACGGTAGTTTTTGACAAGGATATTGACATGTACTTGGCTCGCCAAATGGTAGCGGAACAAATTAAAAATGCGGAGGCAGATATACCTGAAGGAATGGGTACGCCAGAGCTTGCACCCATTACTACGGGGCTTGGTGAAATTTATCAATATACCCTAGTTCCGCAGAAAGGTTTTAAAGACAAGTTTTCATTGACTGACCTAAGAACCATTCAAGACTGGATAGTTAAGAGGCAGTTAGCAGGTGTTGATGGCGTAGTCGAAATAAGCAGTTTTGGGGGTTATCTAAAAGAATATGAAGTAAAGATAATACCAGAAAGGTTAATAGCTAATGGAATTAGCATAAGTGACTTATATGATGCTTTAAAGTCGAATAACGCTAATGCTGGTGGAAGTTACATTGAGCGTAATGACCAAGCTTATTTCATAAGAGGCGAAGGAGCATTGAAAAGCTTGGAGGAGATTAGTCAAGTATGGATCAAAAACAGAAACGGAATTCCCATTCTCATTAAGGACGTGGCAGAGGTGAACTTTGGCCATGCTGTAAGGTTTGGAGCGATGACTAGAAATGGTAAAAGTGAAGCTGTAGGAGCTGTGGTACTCATGCTAAAAGGAGCAGATTCTGAAAGCACCATTGAGAACGTAAAAGAAAGAATGACGAGAATAAAGGAAACACTGCCCGAAGGCCTTGATATTTCTGTATTTATTGACCGTACAAAACTCATAAACAAATCAATCAAAACAGTAAGTACCAATTTAATAGAAGGTGGGCTTATTGTTATTTTTGTCTTGGTTCTGCTTATGGGGAGTATTCGTGCGGGTTTGATAGTGGCCTCCGTTATTCCTATTACCATGCTTATTACTTTCAATGTCATGAACCTAGCTGGTATATCTGCCAATTTAATGAGTTTAGGTGCTATTGATTTTGGTTTATTGGTAGACTGCTCTGTTATAGTGGTTGAAGCAGTATTATTTAAACTCCATCATGATAAAGTGTTTAAAGTTAATTTGATAGAACAGGATACCATGGATGATATGGTAGGCAAGTCGGCATCATCTGTACTAAGCTCTGCGGTCTTTGGTGGCTTTATCATTTTGTTGGTCTATTTACCTATATTTTCATTAAGTGGTATAGAGGGGAAAATGTTTAAGCCTATGGCGATGACGGTCAGTATCGCCATTTTGATAGCTATATTATTATCCTTGACATACATTCCTATGATTTCATCACTCTTATTGCGAGGAGAAGGAAAAAAACACTTTGCATTTTCAGATAAATTAGTCGGTTTCTCTTATCGAGCTTTTTATCCAATGTTTAGAACTGGCATGGACTTTCCAAAAACAGTTATTACAG
>JBNMFK010000345.1:0-4003 GCA_051269965.1 Algoriphagus sp.
AAATATTTGAGGCAGGGGTAGAGTTTGATATTAAACCGATAGGACTTGGAGCTAGGGACACCCTCAGGCTAGAGATGGGCTATTGCCTTTATGGCAATGATGTTACAGACGAAACGTCACCTTTAGAAGCGGGACTAGGATGGGTTACTAAATTCACAAAAGACTTTGTGAGCTCCGATATTATCAAAAAACAAAAGGAAAATGGCCTGAAAAATAAGTTGGTAGCCCTAGAGTTACTTGAAAGAGGTATTCCAAGAGCCCATTATGAAATCTGTAATGTAGCAGAGGAGGTTATAGGCGAGATAACTTCAGGGACTATGTCTCCGAGCCTTAAAAAAGGCATAGCCTTAGGTTATGTAAAAAAATCCTATGCTAAAACCGGAACGGAGATTTTTGTAAAAGTGAGAAACAAGTTGTTAAAAGCTCAAATAGTAAAACCACCTTTTGTAGCCAAAGGCGTTTAAATAATTTTATAGAAAACTTAATAAGTGATTTAATTACGCTAACACCTATAAAAATGAGATTAAAAGACAGAGTGGCTATAGTGACTGGTGGTGCCAGAGGAATCGGCAAAGCAACAGCAGATTTATTCGTCAAAGAAGGAGCCAAAGTTATTATTTGGGATGTCCTTGATGAAGGAGTTGAAGTAGCTCAAAGCATTCGTGACGCGGGCCATGACTGTCAATTTGAGAACGTAGACGTGACAAAAGCCGCCACTATTACTGAAGCGGTGGAAAAGGCTATGGGCCGTTATGGTCAAATTGATATTTTAGTAAATAACGCAGGCATTCTAAGAGACAAAAGCTTCTTGAAAATGGACTTAGAAGATTGGCAAAAAGTTATTGATATCAATCTGACAGGTGTTTTTAATTGTACAAAGGCTGTAGTCCCACACATGGTTGAAAAAAAGTATGGTAGGGTTATCTGTACCTCTTCTGTTGTTGGAATTACAGGAGGCTTTGGTCAAACAAATTATGTAGCGGCTAAGGCTGCCATCATAGGTATGGTGAAAACATGGGCTAAGGAATTTGGCAAGTATAATATCACCGCTAACGCCGTAGCTCCGGGGTTCATAAAAACAGATATGACTGATAGCATTCCAGATGATATTAGAAAGGGTTTTATTGCAGGCATACCAGTAAGAAGGCTGGGAGAGCCAATAGACATAGCAAACGCTTATTTATACTTAGCTTCGGAAGAGGCAGGGTACGTGAGTGGCCATACCCTCTCCGTGAACGGAGGCGTTATGTAGCGATTCGTCCTAAACAAAAAATTTAAAACCTCAGCGGTATCCGTTGAGGTTGTTTTATTGTCATGGCTCATAATAGTATGCTTGCATACTATTATTACTTCTTGTAACTTTGGTATAAATAATAATCAACAAATAAAATGCAAGGAATAAGCTTTGACCTATCAGAAGAGCAATTGGCCGTTCAAGGGGCAGCAAGAGATTTTGCTGAAAAAGAACTGCTTCATGACGCGATCGAGCGTGATACCAACTCCAAATTCCCTACCAAACAAGTTAAAATGCTCGGGGAACTAGGTTTTATGGGTATGATGGTTTCTCCTGATTTTGGGGGAGGGGGGATGGATACTATTTCTTATGTCCTTGCATTAGAAGAAATTTCAAAAATTGATGCATCTGCCGGTGTTATAGTCTCTGTTAATAACTCTTTGGTTTGTTGGGGGATAGAAAAACATGGGACTAAAGAACAAAAAGAAACATATTTAACCCTGCTTGCTTCTGGCAAGAAATTGGGATGTTTTTGTCTTTCAGAACCTGAGGCGGGTTCAGATGCTACCTCTCAGAAAACGACGGCCGAAGATAAAGGAGACCACTACCTAGTTAATGGAACTAAGAATTGGATAAGCAATGGAAGCTCTTCAGACATTGCCCTTGTTTTAGCTCAAACGGATGCAGAGAAAGGTCATAGAGGAATAAATGCACTTATTATAGAGAAGGGAACCGAAGGCTTTGTGGTAGGAAAGAAAGAGGACAAAATGGGTATTCGGTCTTCAGACACAACCTCTCTGATGTTTACTGATGCTAAAGTAGCTAAAGAAAATAGGTTGGGAGATGATGGGCATGGCTTTAAAATAGCCATGGGAACTTTAGATGGTGGCAGAATAGGAATTGCTGCACAAGCCTTAGGAATTGCTTCTGGAGCCTATGAAAGAGCTCTTCAATATTCTAAGGAAAGAAAAGCTTTTGGAAAAGAAATCTCTCGACATCAAGCGATTCAGTTTAAATTAGCTGATATGCGTACGAGAATTGAAGCAGCAAGATACTTGATATACAAAGCGGCTTCCGATAAAGACCAAGGAAAGAATTACTCAGAATCTGCAGCCATCGCAAAGTTATTCGCATCTGAAGTGGCGATGTGGGTTACTACCCAAGCGGTCCAAGTACATGGTGGTTATGGTTATGTGAAAGAATATCATGTAGAAAGAATGATGCGTGATGCCAAGATTACTGAAATTTATGAAGGCACCTCAGAAATTCAAAGATTGGTTATAGCTCGCAGCATTTTGAGTTAATATTAGAAGAAAATGGAAATGTCTGAAAGCCCTCGAAAGAGGGCTTTTTTTATGTCCTAGGGCATATTATCTGAGATTCTTACCATTTTGGCTGTCTATTATTTTACCGGTTTCGTTTAAAAGATTTAGATTTTTCATAGAAAACCAAGCTCTTTTAAGTGTTTTCGTATAACTAATTAAACATTTGGTAAGGAGGTTGGATTTGTTGCTTTAGAATATATTATTAGTTTTGTACAAGAATATGAATGAACTGTCTCGGAAATTCAATCATTACAATACATAAGAAAGAAGTTTTATGGAAGATTATAATAAAATTATTGAGTCTCTCGGGGTGAAGTTTGCCAAGGCAAGGCATATCAATATTCTTCAACCCATTACCATCAAGAATTTCTACGATGTAGAAAACACTTTGCTTATTCTTTATGACGGTAAAGTAGTTTTAGAGGGTGTTGAAGAGAAGATTGAGGCGGGAGATATGCTTTTTATTCCTGGCGGAAAGTCTTCTAACATTACTTATGGTGTCGGGGAGGCTAAACAAATTTCTTACGAGGAATTTATGACAAGGAGGGAGCATTATTTTGATGCCATGACTATTCCTCATGAGATAGGTAAGGTTAGAAACTCTTTTGGACTCGTGGCTTTTGAGGCGAAAGTATTTGATTCGGTCAACTTTTTTACCTCGCTAGACATTCCGCCTTTCTTTATCAGAAATGACAGCAAACTTTCTGGTCTTATCAAAGATATTTTGATAGAAGACTTTACAGATGAAGCCGGTCGTGGTAGAGTTATTATGAATAAGACGGAGGAAATCGTTATTGAGATTATCCGGTATATTTTAAGGAATAAAATGTTTGTAGAGCAATTAGCCACAAACAGTACCTACTTTAAAGACCCCCGTTTAATAGATATATTTGCCTACATTAAAGAACACTTAGAGGGTGATTTATCCAACAAGCAATTGGCTAACGTAGCGAATGTGTCTGAAGATTATGTGGGCCAATATTTTAAAATGCTGACAGGTATTAATCCTCAAGATTATATTGAGTATCAACGAATGGAAGCGGCTGTAACTTTATTGAGAACTTCTAAGAAAAGCATCAGAGCTATTGGAGCTGAAGTCGGTTATAAAGACACAGCTTATTTCTGTAGAAGATTTAAAATGATGTTTGGTATTCCTGCTGGAAAAATGAGACGAAGAGAGTCCCTCTTGATAGGATAAAAATTTTCAAAATAATCCATAAGAAAAAGGAAGCTTAGTCAAAGGCTTCCTTTTTTAATGCTTTTTTGTATGATTTCTCTTCTCATACGGGCTTAAAACAGCGATTGGTTACCCATTGTAAATTCGCTGTCTGACGTAAATTAAAAGGTCTTCTTCAGGAGACTAAAAAGGAGAACTGAAATAAATCAATCTCCTAAAACTTAGTTTAGTGCTTCATTCCTGATTTTAGCGGTTAGTTCTCCAGAA
>JBNMFK010000346.1:0-4000 GCA_051269965.1 Algoriphagus sp.
ATGGAAGGTTATAAAATCTTCAAGAAATACTCTAAAGCCATAAACGACCAGTCAAAAGAGGCACTGACTTTAAGAAGCCTGATGCAATTCAAACAATCGGAATCCATTCCTTTAGAGGAAGTGGAGCCAATTGAGAATATTTTCAAGCGTTTTGCTACGGGGGCGATGTCTTTTGGATCTATCTCTTGGGAAGCCCATACTACTTTGGCAATAGCCATGAACAGGATAGGAGGAAGTTCTAACTCTGGTGAGGGAGGCGAAGACGAAATACGTTATGCGGTGAAAGAAAATGGAGATAACTTATCTTCAAAAATCAAGCAAGTAGCTTCGGGTAGATTCGGTGTAACTAGTCATTACTTATCTTCGGCAGAAGAAATTCAGATTAAGATGGCTCAAGGTGCCAAACCAGGTGAAGGAGGTCAGCTTCCGGGACACAAAGTAGACGATTGGATTGGTCGTGTGAGACACAGTACTCCTGGAGTTGGTTTGATTTCTCCACCGCCGCATCATGATATTTACTCTATTGAGGATTTAGCTCAATTGATTTATGACCTAAAAAATGCTAACGAAAAAGCAAGGATTTCTGTAAAACTTGTATCCGAAGCAGGGGTAGGTACTATTGCCACGGGTGTAGCAAAGGCTCACTCAGATGTAGTTCTGATAGCGGGTTTCGATGGAGGAACTGGTGCATCGCCGCTTTCTTCATTAAGACATGCAGGTTTGCCATGGGAACTTGGTTTGGCCGAGACCCATCAAACTTTAGTTAAGAACAAATTAAGGGGAAGAATTACTGTTCAGGCAGATGGTCAAATAAGAACTGGTAGAGATATTGCGATTGCCACACTTTTAGGAGCAGAAGAATTTGGAGTAGCTACAGCGGCATTGGTAGCTGCAGGTTGTATTTTGATGCGGAAGTGTCATTTAAATACGTGTCCAGTAGGAATTGCCACGCAGAGAAAAGAGCTAAGAGCACTATTCAGCGGCAAGCCAGAGCACGTAGTTAATATGTTTACGTATTTGGCTATGGAGATGCGTGAAATCATGGCTGAGCTAGGTTTCAGAACTGTTAATGAAATGGTGGGTCAGGTTCAGAAATTAGAAAAACGCCCTGATATCAAGCATTGGAAATATAAAGATTTAGATCTATCTAGGATTCTTTACAAAGAGCCATTAGCAAACGAAGTAGCCCTTTACAAGCAAGAGGAGCAGGATCATGGTATTGAGAATGTTTTGGATAGACGCATGATTATAGATGCTAAAGAAGCTTTAGAAAATGGGAAGGCCGTAACAGCCAGCTATCCTATAAATAACTTAGATAGAACAGTAGGAGCTATGCTTTCTAACGCTGTCTCTTTGAAATATAAAGGAGAAGGGCTTCCTGCTGGATCTATACATTATAAATACAGAGGAACTGCTGGCCAATCTTTTGGAGCTTTTTCTACGAAAGGACTGAGGTTAGAATTAGAAGGAGATTCAAACGATTACTTCGGAAAGGGGCTTTGTGGAGCTGAGTTGATTGCTTATCCAGATAGAGATGCCAATTTCCCTGCGGCAGATAATATGATAGTTGGTAATGTTTCTTTCTACGGAGCTACTTCTGGAGAGGCATTTATCAGTGGTTTAGCCGGGGAGAGATTTGCTGTAAGAAATTCTGGAGCACGTGTAGTAGTAGAAGGTATTGGAGACCATGGCTGTGAGTATATGACTGGAGGAACAGTGATTGTTTTAGGACCTACGGGCCAAAATTTTGCCGCTGGAATGAGTGGTGGAATAGCCTTCGTTTACGATAAAAATCAGACCTTTGATGATAAGTGTAACAAAGAGATGGTGGAATTAGAAGGACTTACACGCGATGACAAGGCAGTGCTAAAAGGTATGATAAATAAGCATAAAGAGGCTACAAAGAGTCAAGTAGCAGCAGCAATTTTGGCCAATTGGGAAGCTGAACATAAGAACTTCGTAAAAGTTTATCCACGCGACTACAAACGTATCTTGTTAGAAAGAAGTGCAAAAGAAGCTGTCAAGGCAGCCTAAGGAAATCAATTTTAGAATATTAGTACAACAGCAATAAAATGGGAAAGCCTACAGGTTTTTTAGAATTTGAAAGACACGCCTCTAACTATAGAAGTGTAGAAGAACGTAAAAAAGATTACCAAGAGGTAGAAGAGAAGTATGACGTCAAACAAACCACTGAACAAGCTACCCGCTGCATGGATTGTGGCATCCCATTCTGTCATAACGGATGTCCGCTTGGTAATATCATTCCAGAATTTAACGATGCTGTTTACGAAGAGAACTGGAAACAAGCTTACGAGATTTTAGCTAGTACTAATAATTTTCCAGAGTTCACTGGTAGGATTTGTCCTGCTCCCTGTGAGTCTTCTTGTGTTTTAGGAATAAATAAGCCTCCAGTGGCCATTGAATATATAGAAAAGTCTATTATTGAAAGAGCTTATGAAGAAGGATGGGTAGTGGCTCAGCCCCCGAAGATTAGGACAAATAAAAAGATAGCCGTTGTGGGCTCAGGCCCTGCGGGTATGGCGGCTGCAGCTCAGCTGAATAAAGCAGGACATACTGTTACACTTTTTGAAAGAGCGGATAAAATTGGTGGCTTAGTACGCTACGGTATTCCAGATTTTAAATTGAATAAGGATATCATAGACAGGAGAATTGCTGTTTTAAAAGAAGAAGGTATCATTTTTAAAACTGGTGTAAATGTTGGAGTAGACGTAAAAGCCGGTCAGCTCGAAAGAGATTTTGACGCGGTAGTATTAACCGGAGGTTCTACCGTTCCTAGAGACCTAAACATAGACGGTAGAGAATTAAGGGGCGTTCATTTCGCAATGGATTTTTTGAGTCAACAAAATAAGAGAGTCGCAGATACCAAAGGCAACAAAGTGGATTTCTCTGTGAGTCATGAAGGCGTACCCTATCAAAATGGTGATTTAAGTGCCACGGGAAAGAGTGTCGTGGTGATAGGTGGTGGAGATACTGGATCTGACTGTGTGGGTACTTCTAACCGTCACGGAGCTAAAGAAATACATCAAATAGAAATAATGCCAATGCCGCCTTTAGAAAGAGCAGAGAGCACGCCATGGCCACTATGGCCTATGCAGTTACGCACGAGTTCTTCTCACATGGAAGGAGCGGACAGAAATTGGCAAGTCAATACCAAAGAATTTGTAGGAGATTCTGATGGTAATTTGAAGGCGTTGAAATTGGTTAACATTGAATGGGTAAAAGATAATGGCCGTATGGTCATGAAAGAAATACCTGGAACTGAGAAAGAAGTGCCATGCGAATTAGCTCTGATAGCAGCTGGTTTCTTACATCCACAGCAAGAGGGGCTTTTAAATGATTTAGGTGTAGATTACGACCAAAGAGGAAACATTAATGCACCAAAATATCAAACGAGTAATGAGAAAATCTTTGCTGCGGGTGATATGCGTAGAGGGCAGTCTTTGGTGGTTTGGGCTATTTCTGAAGGCCGTGAAGCCGCCAGAGAGGTTGATAAATACTTAATGGGGGAGTCTTTTTTGGAAGCAAAGTCCATTTCTATGATTTCTCCTGCTTATTTAGGAATATAGCTTTTAGTTAATACTTAATTGGTCTCAGAAACTGTCAAAACTATATAATTCATAAGATTTTGTTTTCAACTTCTAAAAATATGTAGATTTGGTTTATGGATTTCAAGAGGTCAAATAGCTGTAGTGTATCAAGGCTGACAGCCCGGAAAGTTTAGTTGCCTAAATGTAAAACATTCGCTTCTTTTGAACGATACAAGGATGCATTGTCGTATTCTTTTGATACAGATTTGAGAGGCTGAGAGAGAACATTTTTTGAGGGTTTTGTCTAAGGGTCATGTTCCTACACATCTGGAATATTGTCCTACTTAATCGATAAATCCACTGATATACCTATTGAAGGTGCCTTCTTCTCGGAAACTTCAAATAGACTTTGCAGATTTGAAAAAACGTTACTGGGGGAGTCATTTTGGGCA
>JBNMFK010000347.1:0-3972 GCA_051269965.1 Algoriphagus sp.
GCAATTTATGTGTCGACTTATGTCATCTATTACCAAGACCTGACTAGCTATGTAGGGTTGTTAAGGCAGGGTCTAATCTAATGGTCCACAATGATAAATAGCTAACTTCGAAATTTGGGTTCAAAACAACGATTCTCAGCAAGGGTACTAGACATCCACTCGATGACAAATCTGCTCCATCACCCAATTAGTTCTAGCTGCAGAAACGCCTGTTGACAGACACTCTCCTTTTCCATTTAACTCGTCCACCATACTTTGGATTAAAGGCTGCTGAATATGTTTAGGCATTTCAAAGTTAAAGATCTGCTCTTTTTCTCCATCCACTTTTAGAGTGACATGGGTTCCTGTGAAAAAGGGAAATGAAATTCTTCCCATGCTACCATAAATGGTAGTTTCCTCAATTTCAGATTCTGGAGATACAGCAAAACACCAGTTCCCAGTTCCCATAACACCCCTTTCAAATTCAAATACACCCATGGTGGTATCTTCTGCTTGATAGCTTTTGCCCATATTTTTGGCTATCCCTTTAGCCTTTATTACGGGCCCAAAAAGAAAATCTAAAAAGTCAAGCTGATGAGAGGCTAAATCATAAAAATAGCCACCGCCAGCAATACCAGGTTGAGTTCGCCAATTATCCAAATTGTCATTTTGACCCACAATAGAGGGTACCATTGGTTGACGTAGTTTTATATCCAAAAATCGGACATCACCTATGGCCTCAGAATCTATCAATTCCTTTATTTTAAGGAAGTTGGGCAAAGCCCTTCTGTAATAAGCTACAAAAAGAGGGACGGAGGATTGCAGACAAATGTCTACCATTTTCAAGCACTCTTGGTGACTTCGAGCCATAGGTTTCTCTACATAAACGGCCTTGCCCGCTTTGGCCGCCATAGCTGTATACGGTGCATGACCATCAGGTGGTGTGGCTATATATATGGCGTTTATATCGGGGTCATTTATAAGATCATCGGCTTTCGAATACCATTTAGAAATTCCATGTCTTTTTGCGTAGTCTTCTGCCAAGTGGCCGGTTCTACGCATCACGGCAATAAGTTCTGAGCCTTCTGCCAATTGCAGAGCAGGACCACTTTTCACCTCACATACCTCACCTACGCCTATAATGCCCCATTTTATCATTTTATATCTATTTTTAGTGAAGATAAGATAACTAGAATTAAGCACTAGCCTCAGCAGATTTTTTTAAATGTACTTTATCAATCTAACTTGGAGGCAGAGAATATCCTTATCAGACTCTTTGGTATAGGATAACTCTCCATAGTGAAAGTTTATTATTGCCTTGATTTAGAACTGATTTTCATGGAAATATGAATTTGGTATATGTAGTAAGGCGAGTTTTTCACAAGTTTACAGGGCTAACTTTCATTAAATAAGTCACATTGTAGAATGTTGGATTCTATTTATTTTTCACAAAGATCAATTTGTATCTACTTTTGGCGTTTTCCCTTTGCTCAATATCAAACTTTCCTGTCGACTTTATAAGGGGCGTAAGTTTTTCGAAACCATAGTTTCTTGAGTCAAAATTAGTCTGTTTTTTTTGTAATAAACTACCTACATCACCTAAGAAAGCCCAGCCTTCTTCATCCGACAAGTCATTAATGGTAGCAGAGATGAGCCTTAGCACCTTTGGTGTGATGGCATCAATATTATTTTTCGGCTTTTTACTCGTATTAGTATCTTCTTTCTTCTCTTCTTGGCCTCGGAGGATTTCTATGTAAATAAATTTGTCGCAGGCTACTATAAATGGATTAGGAGTTTTTTTCTCTCCGATGCCTATGACTTGCATACCAGCTTCTCTTAGTCTGGTAGCTAATTTGGTGAAGTCGCTATCACTAGATACCAGACAAAATCCATTCACTTTTTCTGAATATAAAATATCCATGGCATCTATGATCATGGCAGAGTCTGTAGCGTTCTTTCCTGTGGTGTAAGCGTATTGCTGTATGGGCGTAATAGCATTCTCTAATAGGAGATTTTTCCATTTAGATAAATGAGGTTTAGTCCAGTCACCATATATTCTTTTTATGGTAGGGTTACCATATTTAGCGATCTCCTCCATCATTTCTTTGACTTGAGAAGAAGGTATATTATCACCGTCTATGAGAACGGCAAGATTTGAATTCATATTAATTGTGGTTTAGTTTATTAAGTCATGGCTTAATATTTACCGAAAAGCAATATCAATATATTAGGTTAAATATTACTTAAAATCAACGGAATATTGACGTTAAGTAAGTCATAGCCCAGTAAACAGTTTCTATTTTTGATTTATAGAGTACTTTACGACTAAACTTAAAACCTTGGTTCAGTTAAGGGAATTTAGAGTAGTATAACATTCTTTATTAGATCAAGAAAGGATCTTGATGGCTATTGTTAGCTTTTATTCAAGTCTAAAATGAATAATTCAGAAACTAATGGTTTCGTAGTCTTCCAGAAGTCACAGTCCGACAACTGATTTAGATATCTACGATTTATAAAAAGTATTCACTTTTGGCTGCAATAATAAACACTAAATATTATCAGAGCTAAATCTGATTTCCGAACTTTGACTTTCATTTTATCGTCTTGCAAGTGAATTTTAAAAACAGCATTTTTCTATTTTTTCTTGTACCATTCTCTGCGTTTTCGCAACTTTTTGAAGAGTCTTTTGCTTATCCGGAAAATACGCCTTTGACCGATATTGGTTGGACGGAGCATAGTGGAAATGGGTCTAACCCAATCTTGGTTTCTGATGGATTGACGTTTGGTAGTGCGACTACTAATGGTGCTGTTCAGCTTTCAGGTTCTGGTCAAGATGCTCATAGAAGCTTTGATTCCAAGAATACAAAATCTGTTTATGCTTCTTGTCTAGTGAATGTCAGTAGTGCCAGCTCTTCTGGAGAGTATTTTATGCATCTAGGACCTAGTAATTTGGGGACTACTTTCAGAGGAAGAGTGTACGTTAAATCTTCAGATGACGGTATTCAATTTGGCGTCAGCAAATCTTCAACAGGACCTAACTATGCTGCGGCCTTATTCAAGCTAAACAAGACGTATCAATTGGTTCTTAAATACTCCTTTTTGAATACTTCAAATTTGGATGATTTAGCAGAAATTTTTGTTTTAGAAAATCCGAGCGATATCGAACTAACTCCTTTAGCCAAAGCACCTTTTGGAGAAACCGATAGTCCTAACATAGGTTCTTTAGCACTGAGGCAAGGAAGCTCTTCTAGGGCGGCTAATTTGAGGATAGATGAAATAAAAGTGGCAACGTCTTGGGAAGAGGCTACTTCTTTAAGTCGTTCGCAAAATTTATCTTTGATATTGCCAGAGAGTCTTTATGCCTTTAAATCAAATTGCCAAAAAGAGGCTATGTTTGAAGTTAATTTGAAGGCATTTTGGCCAGAACAATCCTTGAATGTTAGGTCGCCATCAGTCGATGTTGTTCAATTCTCTAAAAATAAGAAAGATTGGTTTAGCCAAATGACGTTCACGTCTGAGGATAATAACTTTTTTGAGGTATTTTACCTTAAAATGTTGCCAAGTTCATTGAAAGAAATAAATGGAAGTGTACTGTTCAAAGTAGAAAATATAGAGTCAGAAGAGTTAGTAGAGTATCAAAAGGCCTATCAAGTTTATTCATTGCGGAATAACTGTACAATGTCTGTTCAAGATATTAAGAGGCTAAGTCAAGGAGACTCTGTAAAAATAGCAGGTCGAATATCCGCCTCAGCAAATGAGTTTCCTGCCTTTAATTATGTGCAAGACGAAACAGGAGGGATAAGATTGCAGGGTGATTTTGGTTTTAATATTGGAGACAGCGTTCACTTTTATGGTCTTATTTCAGAGCTAAATCAGGAATTAGTTTTAAACTGGGATTCACAAAATCCTATTGAGCTTTATGATAACAAAGCAATATCAGGACAAACCATTTTACTATCTGAATTGGCTAATTATACTGGTCAATTAGTTAGG
>JBNMFK010000348.1:0-3937 GCA_051269965.1 Algoriphagus sp.
GTCTTTGGACCCAGAGTAGGTGTACAGGCCAACAACTTGGCCATTGAAAATAATGAGTTCAATACTACCACCAAGCTTCTTTTCCACTATCAGTTAGGTGTTTTCGCTCGTTTTTCCGCTGGAAAACTCAGCATACAGCCAGAAGTATTCTATCAAACTAAAGGGGCATCCACTACTTCTCCTGAAGGCAAGCATACTTACAGATATATAAGTACACCTCTAATCTTTGGCGTTTCTCCCCTCAAAGGCCTTATAATTGAAGCTGGACCTGAATTTAGCTGGGCGATTAACCGAGGATGGAAAAAAAATGGAATTCAGCAGTTTGGGCCAGATGCTAAGAACGACTTAGGTTTTGTAGCCGGAGCCAGAATAGACCTCCTGGATATGTTTTCTATGTTCAGCGTAAATCTTAGATATACACAAGGTTTAACGAATGTCTACAGTCCTGAAAGTGAGGCTGCCATCGCTCCGACCTATAGAAACAGGACTTTTTCTTTAGGCATATCTTATAATTTCTCAGAGTATTATAAGTGGTGGAAAAAGTATGGTCTTAAAAAGAAAAGATAATTCATTTGCTCGGGGCCGAAGGCCCAAACCTTAGCTATTTAAAATGAACTTTATAGAAGAATTAAAATGGCGAGGCATGCTACATCAAACCATGCCCGGTACAGAAGAGCAGCTTCAAAAAGAAATGACTTCGGGTTATATTGGTTTTGACCCTACTGCCAAGTCTCTACATATTGGTAATCTTGCCACCGTTATGCTTTTAGTCCATCTTCAGAGAGCTGGCCATAAGCCATATGCTCTTGTGGGCGGAGCTACTGGGATGGTAGGTGACCCTTCTGGAAAATCTTCCGAAAGAAAATTCTTAGATGAAAACATCCTTAGAGAAAATCAAGCTGGCGTAAAAGGTCAATTAGAAAAGTTCTTAGATTTTGACTGTGGTGAAAACGCTGCAGAAATGGTCAATAACTACGATTGGTTCAAAGACTTTGGTTTCTTACAATTTTTAAGAGACGTGGGTAAGTACATCTCTGTGAATTATATGATGGGTAAAGACTCCGTCAAAACCAGGCTGACCACTGGAATCTCGTATACCGAGTTTACCTACCAGCTGCTCCAAGGATACGATTTCTACCATTTATACAAAAACAAGAATGTCAGAATACAAATGGGTGGCTCTGACCAATGGGGAAATATAACCACGGGTACTGAGCTTATAAGAAGAAAAGAAAACGCTGATACAGACGCAGAATCGGCCGACTATACGGCCTTTGCTCTAACCACGCCTCTAGTTACCAAAGCAGATGGTGCCAAGTTTGGAAAGTCTGAATCTGGCAATGTTTGGCTAGACCCAGAACTTACCTCTCCCTACCAGTTCTATCAGTTTTGGATAAACCAGTCTGATGAAGACTGCAAAAAACTTATTCGTGTTTTTACTCTTTTGAGTCATGAGGAAATAAAAAAACGAGAAGCAGAACAAGAAGAAGCTCCGCATTTAAGAGTGGTGCAAAAAGCCATAGCCAAAGACGTAACAGTAAGGGTTCATGGTCAGGAGCAATATGACCTAGCCGTAAAAGCCTCTCAAGTGCTCTACGGAAAAGCTACGCTAGAAATGCTTCAAGAGCTTGACGAAAAAACCTTCACCAGTGTTTTCGATGGCGTACCGCAAACAGATATTTCAAAGGCAGATTATGAGGACTGCGAATCACTTCTTGATTTAATTTCTGTAACAACAAACGGCGAAATATACACCTCAAAAAGCGAAGCCCGCCGTGCTCTCAAAGGAAACGCCGTGAGCATTAATAAATCTAAACTTCAAGACGAAAAACTAGCCGTTTCTCAATTGACCTTATTGAATGATAAGTTTCTATTAATTGGTAAAGGGAAGAAGAATCATATTGTTAGGGTGGGGTAGCTTTCTTAACGGACTATGTCAGATTCCTGCCTAATCGAGGACTCTCCAAGTTCCTAATTAACTCTTTATCCCTTCTTTAAGTTATAAGGAAAATTTATCCAATTCTGGCTAAAATCCTATTGGTATGAGTGACCATTCAGCTATTTGGGATAGCGTTAAATGATTTTTACAAAGAAATCATCATCCTTTTTTAACAGTATATTATCTATGTCGACTTAAAACTTAACTATATGTATATAAGTTGTTTAGCCCTATTTTCGTACACTTGTTTCATAATTTAAAGCGAATTAGATTTACATAATCTAAAAGGACTTTTAAAGAAGATTTTATGGGAAATTTGAATTCGAAAGAAGATGACATAAAGGAAAGGCGATCCAGTATTCAAAACGAAGAAACCTACCTAATTCCGCTAAAAGAAAAGCAAGAAGTAATTCGAAATATTTTCTATTCAGAACCGGTGGCTTTCCGAGTAGAAATCCTTGGTTATGAAGGGGAAGAAATACACCTAATTGGAATACGTGAAAAGCAATCTCCATATGAACTCTCTTTTGAATGCAATCATCGCTTTATTGCCTGGGTAAATTTCCCCAAGTTTAATGAAGTCATGACTTTTTCTTTAGATGACATCGTTTCGATTGGCAGTACCTATTTTGAAATAAATAGAAACCGGGAAAACCAAATTGCGATAGAAAATGGGGGACAGAGGATTTTGGCCGCATCGAAATAGTGACTTAAATCAACATCCAATCAAGTGCTATTATCTTTAATTTAGAGTTAAAACTATGTGCGATAAAAGAGAAAACTGTCAATGAGTCTGGGTTTTAGTTGGAAATAAGGCTGTACATTTCTCTAAATAGAAGTTTTAATGACTCAGTTATCCCTCATAAAAAGACCTATCCTTTTCTTTTACATCTAAATCCACTACTTTCAAATCATTAATATTCAACCTATAACAATGCTTAAGAAATCCTTGTTTTGGATCTGTGGAGGAATGCTGCTTTTTCTGATGTATTGGGTGGTTTCTTGCCGTTCTCAGCAGCCCGTTGATTATAGCACACAGGTAAAGCCCATCATCAATAAGAATTGTATAGCCTGCCACGGTGGTGTAAAAAAGCAAGGTGGCTTCTCCTTACTATTTGAGGAAGAGGCCAAGGCCAAACTTAAATCTGGTGCCTATGGGATAGTCTCTGGAGATGCCCGAGCCAGCGAAATGATAAGACGACTTTCTTTACAAGACCCCGAAGAAAGAATGCCTTTTGAGCACAGTGCCTTACCAGACGAAGAAATTGAGCTACTCACACGATGGGTGAATGAAGGAGCAAATTGGGGCGTACATTGGGCCTATAAAGCCCTTGATAAAGTAGCTGTACCCAAAGTGAAATCAGAATGGCCTAAAAATGAAATTGACGCCTTCGTTTTTTCAAAAGCGGAAGAACACAAGCTAACTGTATCAGAAAAAGCAGATCCAAGTGTATTGGCAAGAAGACTTCAGCTAGACATCATTGGGTTTCCTCAAAACACAGAGACTAAGACTAATTTCACCAAAGACCCAAGTGATGAGAACTATGAACTCCTTGTAGACGAACTATTGTACTCCCCCCATTATGGTGAAAAATGGACTTCCATGTGGCTAGATCTAGCTCGATATGCAGATACCAAGGGCTATGAAAGAGACGGAAATAGGGACATTTGGCGATACAGAGATTGGCTTATAGAAGCATTTAATGAGGACATGCCTTATAACCAGTTTTTAACAGAACAGATAGCTGGAGACCTTCTGCCCGAGGCTACAGACGACCAACTCATTGCCACCGCATTTCACAGAAACACCATGACAAATGACGAAGGTGGTACGAGCAATGAAGAATATCGGGTCGCTGCTGTAGTGGATCGGGTAAACACTACCTGGGAGGCTACCATGGGAACAACTTTCGCTTGTATTCAGTGTCACAGCCATCCTTATGACCCTTTTACACATGAAGAATACTATAAATTTATGGGCTTCTTCAACAATACAAG
>JBNMFK010000349.1:0-3935 GCA_051269965.1 Algoriphagus sp.
ACCGCTGCACCCTATCTTTCATGATAATATTACCTTTTTTCTGGCGTACCAAAGGCATTTCCAAAGCCTCCTTAATTGTATCGGCTATTTGATCCGCATTATTTGGATTTATGATTAAGGCTTCGTTAAGTTCTTTAGCGGCACCAGCCATTTCACTCAATATTAATACGCCTGTATTATCGACTCTACTTGCTATATACTCTTTTGCAACTAGATTCATTCCATCTCTTACAGGTGTTAAAAGGGCAATATCACATGAGCAATACAAATCTATGAGATTCTCAAAAGGCATAGACCGATAGAAATACCAAATAGGTGTCCAGTTTACCTCTGAAAATTTACCATTAATTCTTCCGACTAGTTGGTCTATTTCGTTCTTAAGATCTTGATATTGAGGGACATTAGACCTACTTGGAACGGCCAACATCACTAATCTTACTTTGCCTAAATATTCAGGATATTTCTCTAAGAAAACCTCAAAAGCTAAAATGCGTTGGGCTATTCCTTTGGTATAGTCTAAACGGTCAATACTTAGAATGAATCGGGTATTACCTTTGATGGCTTTATGTTTATCAAGACTTTCTTGAAAGTCCGATTTTTTATCTCTTTTTCGATTTGCTATAGCTGCATTGTGAAACTTAGTGAAGTCAATGCCCATAGGAAATGAATCTACTTTAACTTTTCGGGCATCATAAAGCACATAGTTAAAGTTGAGCTCGCACATCAGAATCCTTTGCACAGAACTTAAAAAATGCCTCTCGTACTCGTAAGTATGAAAGCCAATCAAATCTGAGCCTAGCATCCCTCTTAGGATTTCTTCTCTCCAAGGCAGGTTCCTGAAAACCTCATAAGATGGGAAAGGGATATGAAGGAAAAATCCAATTTTAACGTTTGGCCTTTTTTCTTTTACCATTGCTGGTACCAAAAGTAGTTGGTAATCATGAATCCAAACAGTATCACCATCTTCAATATTAGCAATAACTAAATCTGCAAATTTCTGATTTACAATTTTATAAATTTCCCAGTCTCCCTTGTTAAATTCGGAATATTCCGTGAAATAATGAAACAATGGCCACAAAGTGCGATTGCTAAAACCAAAATAAAACCCGTCTATTTCTTTTTGCGACAAAGAAACCGACCTACACTTTTGATTTTCCAGTGCATTCTCTACTTTAGGAGCTAGGGAAGAATCAACCTGTTCTTGAGTGAGTCCACTCCAGCCAATCCAGATACCATTACCATCGGCATGAACAGACTTGAGACCGGTAGCCAGACCTCCTACACTAGGTGTGGCTTCTACCTCATTATTAGTAATATTCAAAGAAAGTGGAAGTCTGTTGGAGACGATGATTGTTTTACTCATGGGATTATTTAAGTATTAAAAAAAAGTTAATGAGAAATTTAGACTACGGAATGATTGGTAACTGTCAAAGTGCCGCTTTGATAAACAAAAGCGGAAGCATTGATTGGTGTTGCTTACCAAAATTTGACTCACCATCAGTTTTCGGCAAGATACTCGACGAAAATAAGGGTGGGTCGTTCGAGATTATTGTGAATTCCTCTTACAGCACAACTCAAAAATACATATATAAGACCAATATTTTAGTTACAGAATTTGATAATGGACAAGATATCTTTGAAGTTATTGACTTCATGCCTCGGTATATCGCTGATGACAAAATTCAGCAATCTCCTGCTGAAATTGTTAGATACATTAAACTCATAAAAGGCAAACCTACCTTCAAAGTCAAGTATGACCCAAAAATAGGCTACGCCAAACAAGACTTAAAAAACTCTAATAAAGGAGATTATATAAAAACTAAAACCATTACCGGCGAATATGACTCCATCTACCTCTACAGCTCTTTTTCGCATAAATCGGTTCTAAACGGAGATGAGCTTACGCTAACAAAACATGAGTATTTCTTAATTAGCTACTTTGAAAAATTACTTATTCAGGATGTGGAAAGGCAGTATCTTAAAATGCAACGAACCAGAGTATATTGGCTGAATTGGGCGGAAAAAACCACAACGTATAAACTCTATAACGATGAAATTTTACGTTCTGCTTTAACCCTCAAAATGTTAACATATGAACGAACAGGGGCTGTTTTAGCTGCCGCTACCACCTCCCTACCCGAGACCATTGGTGAAGTTAGAAACTGGGATTATAGATTTTGCTGGATAAGAGACGCTAGCATGGTTGTGAATGTGGTTTCTAAATTAGGGCATAAAAAAATAGCGGAAAAGTTTCTAGAGTTCATCGTTAAAATAGTCCCGAAAAAGGACGAGAAAATGCAAATCATGTATGGCATAGATGGGCAGAAAAAATTAACTGAAGAGATCCTCGAACATTTGGATGGTTATATGGGTAGTAAACCTGTTAGAATAGGAAATGCGGCCTACCATCAAAAGCAAAACGATATCTACGGAATATTAATGGATGTGCTTTATCAACAGTATGTTAATTTTAACAACACGCTTTTTTATAGAGAAGAACTATGGACTATAGTGAAATCTACCATGGTTATTGTTAAAAATAACTGGCAAAAGGCCGATAAAGGTATTTGGGAATTCAGGACAGAGGAAAGGCATTTCACGTTTTCAAAGCTACTTTGCTGGGTGGCAATAGACCGAGGGGTAAAAATAGCAGAGCTGCTAAATATGGACGACAAAGTTAACAAATGGCAAAGTCTAAGAGACGAAATAGCCGAAGACATAAGACTTAATGCATGGTCTGAAGAAAAGCAGGCTTACACCCAGAGCTATGGCTCTCCACACCTTGATGCCTCTACCCTCCTTATGGAAAGTTATGGCTTTATTGATGCCAAAGAACCTCGCTTTATAAGCACCGTTCTGGCCACTGAAAAAGATCTTTGTAAAGACGGGCTTATGTACAGATACATAAATAATGATGACTTTGGATTACCGTCTTCTTCTTTCACCATCTGTTCTTTTTGGTTTATAAATAGTTTGTTCAAAATTGGGAAAAAGAAAGAGGCTAAAGTACTTTTTGATCAAATTTTAAGCTACAGCAATCATCTGGGCTTATTCAGTGAGGATATTGACTTTGAGAGCAAAAGGCTCCTTGGTAATTTTCCTCAAGCTTATTCTCATCTGGCTCTCATAGAAACAGCCATTAATTTCTCAAGTCTTAGTGATGAACATCAAGAATAGTAATTAACAATGTGGCCTTAAACAAGAGAAGTGACTGCCCCTTAGAGACAGTCACTTCTTTACACAGCATAGTGTTATGCTACTTTGGCCTAATGACTTTGGTCCAAGTTAATAATTTGATTAAAGGATATGTTGGATCAATTTCAAACCATCTTTTGGCAAAGTTGATGGACATTGGATGTTTGTGATGATTATTTTGAAAAAGCTCTCCCATCATTAAAAAATCAATGAGAAGACTATTTTTTGATTTATCTTTATTATCAAAATTCTGGTAACCATACTTATGTCCACTCCAATTTACAATCGCACCATGGATAGGACCCATCATAAAGTGAATGGGCAAAAGGAAAAAGAAAACCCAATGGACATCAAAATAAAAAAAGCCTACGACATAAAAAGCTACATAAGCCAATCCCCATAACAATCTAGAAATCCATGAGTCTCCAAATTTATCTATAATCTGCCATTGAGGAAAATCTCTATCAAACCTGTCTTCTATTTTTGTTTTATAGTCAACCAAGTTAGTGTACAAATCCTTAGTCCTCCACATCATGGTAAATAGGTTTTTTGAATGATGAGGAGAATGTGGATCTTTATCTGTATCGGAGAAAGCATGATGCATGCGATGCATCACAGCATAAGCCCTAGGATTTAGATAAGATGATCCTTGAGTGATGTAAGTAAATAAGTAGAAAAACTTTTCCCAAAACTTATTCATTCGGAACATTTTATGAGCCGAATAACGATGCAAGAAGAAT
>JBNMFK010000350.1:0-3899 GCA_051269965.1 Algoriphagus sp.
TTGTTTTAGTTTGATATTTATCTCTTTGATTCCCTTAGGATCGTTATCAACCACATCCTTAAGCGTAGGGATAGACATCATGACGCTTTTAAGCTCCTCTTTTGCCTTTTTTAGCTCGGTTATATTGTTTCCTAGCAGGGAGACAGATACTGGACTTCCTCCGAAGTTTCCACCAGAACCAAAGGTTAACAGCTCTGTGCCATAGACTGGTCCAACTTTTTCTCTAATTGCATTCGTAATTTCTCGCGAAGAAAAAGCTCTTGACTCCCCAGGAAGTAGGTTAATCACTAAGTCTCCATTAGCCGTTCCTGGTCCCAAATTCTTAATTATGTTTTGAAAGACACTTACGCCATTGCCTTGCTTTTTGGTATAAACATCATTTACCTCCAAAGCTTTTTTCTCTATATAAGATAGCAAGGAGTCTGTAATATCAGCATTAGTACCTTCCTCCATTTTTAGCGTAATGCTAATTCTATCTGAAGCAATATTAGGGAAGAAAGCCGTTCTTATAATACCACCCTGAATGGAACCAATAGTTATCAGAAGTAGGCCTAGAAAAACAGAGACCGTGAGCAACTTATACCTTAATGAAAAACGTAAAACAGGCAAATAGGCCTTATTTTTCATGAATTTAATAAAGGCGTCTCCAAACTTATTAAAATACCTTAGCTTAGAAAAAACGGCCGAGATACCACTTACCTTTTTCGTATCATCATGCTTTTCTAAAGCTTTAGAGTGAGCCAAGTGGGCTGGAAGAATTATGAGTGCCTCAACGAGGGATACCGTTAAAGTCAAAATAACAATGACAGAAACTTCTCCAAAGAACTCCCCTATCCTACTATCTAAAAACAGGAATGTACCAAAAGCCAAAAGAGTCGTTATGATAGCAGAAACGATGGCGGGAACCACCTCCATGGTACCATCAATAGCCGCCTGCACTTTACTTTTGCCTTTTTCAAAATGGTCGTAAATATTCTCTGCAATTACAATACCGTCGTCCACTAAAATACCTATAACGATAATCATCCCGAAAAGAGACAAAACATTTATAGTTACATTAAAAAAAGACGCAAAGACAAACATCCCTAAGAATGAAATAGGTAAACCAGCAGCTACCCAAAAAGCCAATCTTGTATTAAGGAAAAGCGATAGAAACAACAAAACCAAAAACATTCCAATGGCTGCATTTTGTGCCAAAAGTGTAGTTCTTTGTTCTAATGTGATAGAGGAATCACTCAGAACAGCCAATTGGACATTGCTATTATTAGTGTTGAAATCTTCAATGTAATCTTTGACTTTTATAGCCGAACTCACTAAATCCTCATCATTCGTATTGCTAATAGCAATGTTAACGGACAAGCTTCCATTGTAATAGCTTGAGTTTGGTGTCTCCGAAAATCGGTCTCTAACATCAGCAACATCTCGGAGCCTTATTACTTTACCATTTATATTACTTCTTACAATAAATTTATCTAAATCATCAGCCTTATAATTTCTGCCATTGGCTCTAATGAGATACTCTTCATTTACTGTTTTAATATTTCCACCAGTTACCAAAATGTTCTCCTTAGAAACGGCCTGAGCTACTTCTTGGAAAGTTAGGCCAAAGGCTAATAAATCATTTTCTCTTACCGCAATTTCAATTTCCTCGTCAGGGTAACCTGAAATCTCAACTTGAGAAATACCTTCCATGGCTCTCAGATCTTTTTCAATACGCCTAGCAATGGATTTTAAAGTTTTGAGCGGTAAATTATTTCCAGTGACTGCAAAATTTATGGTCTCTCGAATATTCTCCGTTTTTTCTACGACCAATGGCTCCATGCCTGAAGGAAAAGAGGGAACTCTATCTACGGCATTTTTCACTTCAGCCAGGATTACATTAATATCTCTCCCTCGCTCTATTTCTACTACTACAGCACCGGAACTCTCTCTGGAAACAGAAGTCACTCTGTCTATGCCCACTAAACCTTTTAGATTATCTTCTATCTTAAGCACGACACCCTCTTCTATTTCTTGTGGAGAAGCACCTGGATAGATCGCTGATATAGTAATAATTTTAGAATCTACCAGCGGAAAGAAAGAAGACTTTAGACTCCTAAATCCTATGATTCCGAAAATGATAAAGGCAGCGATAACTACGTTAACCGCTACCGGGTATTTGATAAAATACGCGATTACTTTTCTCATAAAGGCTTACTGATTTGCTATTTGAACAACCATTCCTTCGTAGGCTCCTGGTAGGGGTTTACTAAGCAAAGCCATGCCATCTTGAAGGCCACGGACCATCATACTCTTGTCTGTATAATTGACCACCTCCACAGGTACGCTTGTTAGTATAGAATCATTTTTTACAACGAATACAGCACCATCCGCACCTAAAAGAGAGCGGCTAATTTCCATAACATCATGTTCTGAAGCTGCCATGACAGAGGCTTCCAGAAACATCCCCTCTGTAAGTCCTGAACCACTCACTTGTATATAAACAGGGACTGTCTGCGTAGCTGGGTCAATAACACCATTAATTCTTTTAACGAAACCCAACCAAGTTCTTTTTCCTTTTAAATCTTTTACTGTAACTCTCTTTCCAACTTTCAAGAATTCTAAATACTCCGCATTCATACTCGCTTCTAATTCGAAGATGGCAGGATTAATCAAACCTCCAAGTTTCTGACCTGTCCTTACCAAAGTACCTGGATCTACCAAGGCCTCAATGAGAATGCCATTGAAGGGAGATCTGATTTTATATTTAACAAATCGCTCTTCAAGGTTCTTAATGGTATAATAGGTCGATACAATTTGTTTTGAGTTTATAAAGTATTTCTCTTTTTTATTTAATGCTTTTGGCAATTCATTTATGTTTTTTTGAATGTCAAAAGCATCCAGATAGCTTTGCCATTGTTGAAAAGACTCGGCTAAATCAAATTTCAAATCTGGCATGATAGAAACAATGTTATTATAGAGTAAGCTTCGTTGAGAAACAAGGCTCGAATAAAACTCTTGGGAATCCATTTCAAGCAGAAGTTCACCTTTCACATAATGTTGACCAGGTTTAAAAGCTTTTTTAGTCGGTTTTAATACGCCCTGAACCTCAGAAAAGAGCTCAATTCTCTCTTGGGCTTTGATGGTTCCGTTTGTTTCAATGAAAATAGGTAGATCCTTATTAGTTACGTTTTGTACGAAAACGGTATTAGTGATTTTTGGTGCGGCCCCACGGTCAGGCTTTTTAGTGTCGGCTATGTTTCCCTTCAGGAAATAGGCTCCGGCCAAAATAGCTAAGCCCAGGATGATACTGACTGCTAGTCTCATTTAGTTTTTGAGTAAGTGTTTTAAGAATTAAAAACCCGACAAACAAAATCTACCGAATCTCTTAGTTTAACCAAAGGTCTCAAAATTTAATTTAATCTCTACCTATAATTAGATTGAAGGATAAAGAAACTAGATGAATAATGGCCTTTCATCGACCATTTACTAGCTAAGACTAATTTATCTCGGTAAAGGTATAAACCTGAGTTCGATGTTATAAAAGTCTAATTTTCAGGAAAAATAAGAAGCGTATTTAGAATATTAATGTGCTGTCTATAAATACATTAAATACTATATCCTTATGCTATACTGTTGTAAAACTATCGAAATATTCTGTTCAATTGATGATTTTTGTCTTGTTTTGAGCACGCTTTTAATAAAAAGCTGATTTCTTCCAAAAAAAAGAGGCGAAACAGAAAGATCTCTATGTCAATGGGTGAAATTCTGACCTTTATAGTTTTATTTTAACCGCGGTATTAGATGTTTCAAACATCTCTGTAATTTTTATGTTCAAGGTTATTTAAAAAGTGACTTTCTACATGCTGTTTTTTAGAATCGTTTTATTGAATTAATGCAGTCAAACGTGCTGCTAATAA
>JBNMFK010000351.1:0-3896 GCA_051269965.1 Algoriphagus sp.
TAGCCCAAAGCAATAAATATCCTTCAGGAGGAACGACAGAAAAATCAGAGATTGGCAAACGATACTTAATAAGTTCTTCACTATCATCACTAACATAATAGCCAGACAAATCTATATCCTGACCAGTAGAATTGTAAATTTCAAGCCAGTCGCTATAATTCCCGCAAGAATCTACAATGATCGATACATTTTCGGCCATTTACTCATTAATAAAGAGTTGATTAGATGCACTAAATGATGAAAAGTGTCAGGGCGACACAAAGTGATTTTAAATTAGTCATACTCATTTATAAAGTTTGTGAATATCGTTCTTATGTCAACAGTACTGAATGTAATATCACTAATTCCTAGTCTATATACCTTTTCGTAATAGGCTTATAACTATCTATTCGTCTGTCTCTAAGGTATGGCCAAGTGGTACGGTAATACTCGGTTATTTCTGAGTCAATCTCCTGAACATGGACTTCTTCTTTGTCATGAGTACCTTCATAAAGAAGGCGGCCATGGGGGTTTGCAACAAAAGATCCTCCCCAAAATTGCTGCCCTGCTTCTTGTCCCACTCTGTTTACGGAAACCACGTATACACCGTTTGCTATGGCATGACTTCTCTGAATGGTTTTCCAAGCTTCGTATTGCTCCATATTTATGATTTTGCTCTCTTCTGCCATATCCCAACCAATGGCCGTAGGGAAAAATAAAATTTCTGCCCCCATCAAAGAAGTAATTCTAGCCGCCTCTGGATACCACTGATCCCAGCAAATTAATACACCGATTTTACCATATCTTGTCTCCCAGACTTTATAGCCCAAATCTCCAGGAGTAAAGTAGTATTTCTCGTAATATCCTGGATCATCTGGAATGTGCATTTTACGATATTTTCCTAAATAAGACCCATCTACATCAATCACCGCGGTGGTATTATGATAAAGACCTTTGGCTCTTTTCTCAAAAAGCGATGCTATGATAACAATACTCAGTTCTTTGGCCAATTCTTGAAAACGTTCTGTGGTAGGGCCTGGGATAGCCTCTGCTAAATTGAAGTTTTCAGGATCTTCTACATCACAGAAATAAAGAGAGGTAAACAGCTCTTGTAAACATACAATATTGGCTCCTTTTTGGGCTGCTTCCCTAGTTTTTAATAATGCCTTTTGAATGTTAGCTTCCACATCAGAGACACATGACATTTGAACTAAACCTACGTTTACTTTCATTATTATTGTGACGACATATTTAAGACAAAAGACGTAAGAATCATTGAAATTTGAAATTTTCTTAAAAGTTTTACCTTTTCGAGTGAATTATTAGAAGAATAAAAAAAATGAATGGCATAATAATTCAAATGATTAGTACAGAAAATCAGCTGTATAAAAGAGAACTCCTACTCAGAAATGAGATATTAAGAATACCAATAGGTCTAAACATTAAAGATGAAGACTTAGGTGATGAGGTAAACCAAATTCACTTCGTGGCTATGCTAAACTCAGAAGTAGTAGGCGTAGTTCTTATGAAAGTGGAGGGCAAAATAGGAAAATTGAGACAAATGGCCGTAAAATCTGAAATTCAAGGAAAACAAATAGGCCGTCAATTAGTAGAAGCACTAGAACTTCATGCCCTTATCATCAATTTAGATGAAATCAAACTCCATGCCCGCCATTATGCTGTGGGCTTTTATGAAAAATTAGGTTATCAACAAACCTCTAAGCCAGTATTTGAAGAAGTAGGCATGCAGCATTTTGAGCTTTGGAAGAAGCTTTGCTAAAGTTTCACTTTGAACCTTTTCCCAAGTTCTTCCAGACTCTCCACCACTTTATCATTCAACGGAAGCCCAGTAACCAATCGTTCTGCTTTGAAGTTTCGCTCTTGGTCTCCAGGAATCTGCACTTTTTCACCATCAATAGCAGGTGCAGAACGGAACCTATTAATCCAGATATCCATAAATTCCTTAAAGTCTTTTGCAGGCCTAAAACCATCAATTCGCATAGCTCCTAAAAAGTGGCCTGTGCCTTTGCCTACTTGCTCGGCCGCTACATCATGAAATCCGGCTGTAGCAAAAGGAGGTACCCATGGCCCAAAATTAGCACCCGAAAGCACCCCAGAAAATATATCTACAATAGAAGCTAAGCCATATCCTTTATGACTGCCATGTTCTCTATCACCTCCCAAAGGAAGTAAACCTCCACCCTCTTTCACAGCATTATTATTATCTGTCAATTTCCCTTCCGCATCTTGAACCCAGCCCATAGGAGCTGGTTTCCCTTGTCTTTGCAAAATCTCCATTTTCCCGTAAGCCACAGCTGTAGAAGCAAAATCTGCTAAAAAGGGAGGCTGCTCGCAAGCCGGTATAGCGACGGAAATTGGGTTAGTTCCTAAAAGTTTTTCTTTTGAAAATGTCGGCACTACCAAAGGAGCCGCATTAGTCATGGCCCAGCCAATCATGTCTTTTTCTAAGGCCAAACTAGCGTGATAACCTGCAATCCCAAAATGATTTGAATTCTGTACCGCCACCCAACCACTTCCTACTTTCTCTGCTTTTTCTTTAGCCACATTCATAGCAAAAGGAGCAACTATGAGCCCAAGACCTTTATCTCCATCAACAGTAGCTGTGGAAGGCGTTTCGTGAATAATTTTTATATCAGGCTTTGGATTTAGTCTTCCGTTATCATAAAGTCTCACGTAGCCCGCTAGACGAGCTACACCATGGGAATCCACCCCACTTAAATCTGCAGAAATTAACACATCGGCTGACAATCTAGCGTGCTCTTCAGAACAGCCAATAGCCATAAAAATCTCTTCTGTGAATCTCCTAACATTAGCTGGTTCAAACATAATTTACTTTATTTCAACTGCGAAATTATTAAAAATACACAGAACCAAACTTGAAAACAGGAGCTAAGTAAAAAGATATGTCGTTCCTGTCTATATCAATAGCTTGATTTTGACGTTTTCAATATATACTAAAGATTTCTATGTTATTTTACGATCCAAAATCCATTATGATGAAAGATAAATTTAAAATCCTTAGCCTCATTTGCTTAATATCTACCCCAGCTTTTACGCAGTCAGAGGTAAATATTACATCTAAAATAAATCATGTCACTGTTTTTACAAATAGAGCTCAGATAGAAGCCGAAGCTAGCACACCACTTAAAAAAGGAGTGAGTAAAATTATCATTTCTGATATTGCCTCAACGATTGATGCTGAAAGTATACAAATAGGTGGCAGAGGAGATTTTACACTATTATCCGTTAGTTTTCAAAAAGATTTCATCTCTAAAAGGACACTGAAATATCAGGAAGACATAGAAAAACTGGCTGAGGACCTTCGAGAACTTGATATGAAACTCAAGGTCTTGAACTTAGAGGAAAAAATGGTGATGGATAACACAAAAATAAAAAGCGATACAGACGACTTATATAGAGACCATTTAGAAGAACTAAGTCTCTATTTTCGAAAAAAATTAACATCCATTGGTTTAGCCAGATTAAAAACAGAAAGAGAAATTGAAGAACTCCGCGAACAGAAAAATAATCTACAAACCCAGCTAAATACAGACCCCTCAAGAAACCTACCGCTGGGCAAAATTCTTCTTACCGTGAAAGCCAACAGCAATAGCAACGCCAACCTAGAATTAAAGTATTTGGTTTATGGAGCGGGCTGGACTCCTACTTATGATGTGAGAGTAGAAAGTTCAGCGTCACCCTTTGAACTCAACTATAAGGCTAATGTTTTTCAAAATACAGGTTTGGACTGGGAAAATGTAATGCTTAGTCTATCTACAGCAAGCGTCAATAAGAGAACTATTAAACCAGAGCTCAGCCCTAAATTCCTTTACTTCCATGAAAATAGACCTCCAGCACCTGCTAGAATGATGAAAGCCATGGTAACCTCCCGTGCT
>JBNMFK010000352.1:0-3895 GCA_051269965.1 Algoriphagus sp.
GTTGATCTTGGCAAAATCATTCATGTCTTTCACGAAGATGGAACACTTCACTATGTTGGAAAAGTTTACACCTACTTCTTTTAGTATGGCTTGTAAATTCTTCATCACCATATGTGTTTCCTCTTCTATTGTTCCTGATATGATGTTACCAGTGCTTGGGTCAATTGGAATTTGACCTGATATATATAGCGTGTTTCCCGCTAATGTAGCTTGACTATAAGGTCCGATTGGAGCAGGTGCATTTTGAGAATTTATTATTTGATGCATTTGTTCTATAGTTACTATCTGATAAGGTTTGTGTGAAGCATTGATTCCTCTGCTGTCACCTGATCAGAAAACAGTTGAATAGGAGAAGCTATTTTGGTATGGTGTAGTAAATCGTCATTTTTATTCCGGATTTATCAAATTTGCTCTGATTAAATCCAGTAATATCGGTGGGTACTAGCAATAATTTATTTACAGCAAACGCTTCTGTATTTATCAACTGTGTAAACAGCGTAGTTTCAGCCTTTAATGTTGTTTCGCCTTCTTTTGGAATCGCTGAAAGCGTAACGCCAGAATTTGTCAAATACGATAGATTAGTCAAAACTCTTGCACTATTAGTTATATTAGAGTCATCTTCAATAAAGAAAAATCTAACATCTTCTACTCCGCTTATGTATTGTGAATTGACTGAAGTGGTAGAGAGTGGTATTTCAATATCCGTTCTGCTGATAATAACATCACCCTGATCAGCTAAAAACTGTCTGAAAGTAGATAGGTCAATTCTAGGAAAAACACCTGTTCCCGATTGTAAGTATGCATTCTCATCATCTATATCAAATCGTTCCAAACTTTTTTCTGGATTTAATAAAAGAGAGCTTCCACGGTCAGTGGTTATTGAGTTAAAGTGTTTCGTGGTGGCACTAGCAAAGTTGTAGACAATAGATAAGGAATCTTGAACGAGTGTATCTTTCTCAATATGCTGAATATGGTAATAGACGCTCAAAGAAGTCGTGTCATTGTTTGGATCGAAACCTAAAATAGCACTATTGTCCTCTCCCGGAATAAGGGCTATCCCTTTCACTAAATTTAGAATGGAGTCACTGCTAAGAGAACCAGCGGCATCTTTTCGCATAAAATCAATGGTCTGTTCACCGAAAAGAGGAAGATTAATCTTAATGATACCACCTGTTGCGGTGGACGGATTTACTGGGAATGTGGTTTCGCCATAAACTGTACTATTGTCTTCTACGGGCACAGGAAAGTGAGCATAATAACTCACACCTGTAAATAAGGTGTCTTCAATTTGAACAACCTTTATAGTTTGACTTTGACCAACATTGTCTGAATGGTAGTAGTTTAGTTTCAATTGCAGTATCGCAGAGTCTAGTACATAATCATCCAAAAATTCGTCATTTGCCACTCGGCCAGCATCTCGATTTGTATAAGTAAAAGCTGCCAATCCAAGCTGTGTAACAGCTTTAGATACTGAGTTTCCAAAAATGGGATCATCATATCGACCAACGAGTAGCCGTCTGTCTCCGTCGGTTCTTAGGCTGTCTATGTATACATTGTCTACAGGCAGTACCAGTTCTCTGACAAATACACCAATTCTTGTTCCATCAGCATTTAAGGATAGTCCAACTTCACTAGGGTTTTCACACGATAATACGCTAGAGCATACTACAAACAGCAGCAGCGAACAGCAGATTCTATCCAACAAGGTCATGGTATAAGTTATAGTAAGAGTCTAAGAAGTTTTCGTCTTTTTTTATTGTGTCTACTTTTTTACTATCAGATACATCTGAAAGTAACCTATTTAGGACTTCACCAGTATCTTCTTTCGATTTGATTACAGCATCAGCATACTCCATTCCCAATCGAATAAACCCTTCGTAATCCGCTGTTTTTAAATTATCCAACATTCCTTCTTCGATATCCATCATCATAACTTTTGATATGAGATCGTTTCCAAATTTATGTTCAAAAGAATTTTCATAAACTGTGAATACAGTCTTGGAATTTTTAAAAATTGGATCGTTTTTATATGTCGTATTGATATAAAGTGGTATCAAGCTAGTCATCCAATCATTACAGTGAACAATATCTGGAGCCCATCCTAATTTTTTAACTGTTTCTAATACGCCTTTACAGAAGAAAATAGCTCTTTCATCATTGTCTTCGTGAAAATTTTCTTGTTTATCAAAAAACACCGATTTTCTATGGAAGTAATCCTCATTGTCGATAAAGTAAACCTGCAACTTAGCGTTAGGAATAGAAGCAACTTTAATAATAAGTGGTTTCTCTTCGTCTCCAATCGAGATATTTATACCTGAAAGTCTAACAACTTCATGTAATCTGTTTTTTCTTTCGTTGATCAAACCAAACCTGGGTACTAAAATTCTTATCTCCATTCCCCTCTCCTGCATAGCTTGTGGTAGTTGTCTAACGAACTCCGCTACTTCAGTAGTCTGTAAAAAGGGGTTTATTTCACTTGCAACGTATAGAATCTTATAAGACATAAACCTTGAATTTTAGTTACATTATTTAAAAATGACCACAAAATTACACTAATTTTGGCTTATTCTCAATACATAATGCCTAATTCGGTACAAAGGCTGCCTATCACACAGAAAATTTCGTGAAAGTTTTTAAATCCATAGAAACCATACGTGTTTTTTTAGCTGTTCAAAGAAATAAACAACTAAAAATTGGATTGGTTCCTACCATGGGTGCTTTACATGAAGGCCATATATGCTTAGTAGATAAGGCTAAAAAGCATAATGATATTGTAGTTGTTAGCATTTTTGTCAATCCTGCACAATTTAATAAGAAGGAAGACCTGGATAAATACCCAAGAAATATTGAACGTGACGTTAAACTTTTAAGAGATGCTGGGTGTAATTCAGTTTTTTTACCCTCAGTTGATGAAATGTATCAATCGGAAGAAAGTCTTTTGAGGTTTGATGTAGGGTATTTTGATGGAATAATGGAAGGTAAATTTCGGCCTAGACATTTTGCAGGGGTGGCATTGGTCGTCAGTAAACTGTTCAATATTGTCGATCCAGATAATTCTTATTTTGGCCAGAAAGATTTGCAGCAACTAGTACTCATCAGAACGCTTCAAAAGGAGTTAAATTTTCGGACTGAAATTGTCAAAGTACCGACTGTAAGAGAGGTTAGCGGACTTGCTAAATCTTCTAGAAATGAGCGATTAGATGAAAACGGGTTAAGAACGGCGTTAAATGTTTTTAAGGGATTAAAGCTATTGGAAGCTAAAATTTTGACGGGTGCTTATTTAAAAAATGCAATAGAAGAGGTTGAGGAGTTCTATAATGAAATTGAGGGATTCGAATTAGAATATCTACAAGTAGTAGAGACAGACAATCTAAAATCAATCAGAGAATATATGCCCGAGATCAAAACTTCTATTTGTGTTGCTGGCTATGTTGCAGGAGTTAGGCTACTGGACAATATTTGTATTTAATTAAAAAATGAAGCTTAGTGAGTCTTAAATCGATAGCCACCTATGTCATTTCTCTAGTAATGGCAACTGTTTTACTCGTCTTGGCTTTTAGAAAGGTGGACTTGCCAGAATTTATCTCTAAGGCTTCCGAGGTAGAGTATATATGGGTAGGTTTTTCAATATTTCTTTCCTTAGTAAGTCATTGGCTAAGGGCGTATCGTTGGAATCTACTTCTAGAGCCCTTTGGATATAACTTACGTACGGGTAGAACGTTTTTAGCCGTTATGATAGGGTACCTCGTCAATTTGGCTATCCCTAGATTGGGAGAAGTTACGAGGTGCGGAGTTTTAAATAAAAATGATGCTGTATCCATGTCTCTTTCCTTCGGAACTGTAATTACCGAGCGGGTGATAGACTTTTGTATACTACTACTTGTCATATTGGCTG
>JBNMFK010000353.1:0-3880 GCA_051269965.1 Algoriphagus sp.
TCCTTACCTTTTCCAAGAGAAATACGAGGTCTTCTGGGCTAAATAGATTGTATCTTGACAGTCCAGAACCATCTACCCATCTAGGTTTTTGAGGCAGCAGAGAAAGCTCATGACTAAGCATATAATTAATGGCCTTGGCTATTTTTAAAGTATCAGATAACTGCTGACTGCAAAGAAGTAAAAGCTGCTCTGCCAACATATTATCACTATACTTTAGCATCGGAATTATGAGGCTATCTCTAGAAGAAGCATAAAGGGTTTTAACTTCTTTAGGTAATGGTATATTTTCATAAGAAATAACCGACTTTAAGGTGTCCGCTAAAAGTAGAGCAGTAAGCTGTCCACTAGTTATATAAGGAATATATGCATCCTTTTCAATAAATTGGCTTCCGAAGGAAAATTCATTTTTATCTTGGGATCTACTCAAAGGAACGAGGCCATTGATTTTACTTGTGAAGCTTTTAAAATAAGGAGGATTTATGCTATGAGATTGAAATGATACTAGATTGCCATACATCGGAAATGGTGAAACTTCTGTTTGATAAGCCTCCAAATTATCATCCCACATCCAGCCTTTACCGGACGAGTTTTCGTCAAAATTGCTATCAGAGAATACCAGACTTTTATGTAGCCTACTTTTGAAGAAATCAAAGGCTTTTTCTTTATGAAAGCCTGTTCTCAAAAAGCTAGGGTCACCCGTTCCCCAAAAGACTAAAGAATCTAGCGTTTCTACATAGCGGAAAGCTGGGAGGCTATCATTTAAAAGGGACAGACTGGCATACCAAGTGAATAACTTAATGGTGCTAGCTGGTATGAAGTATTTTTCGGCGTTTTCCTTTCCAAGTGTATCGCCGGAGGCTATATCAATAAACAAATATGCAAAATGATGCTGTACCTCTTTAGAAGGTTCAAAAAGCGTTTTCGAGGCTTTTTGAACTCTGCATGAATTCAAAGAATAAAGAAGAGCGATACCAATGATCAAGTATTTCATCCCTTAAAGATACATTAGCAGTTTGGGTCGTCAATGGCACAGGCCTCTGCTTTTTCTAGTTCTTTTTGCTTAGCTTCCATTTCTTTAATGGCATTAATAAACACTTCAGGAGGCTGAGCACCACTAAAGGCGTATTTTTTGTCAAGAATGAAAAAGGGGACACCCGTAACTCCCATTTTCTGATAATTCTTAATTTCTTGAGTGACCAAATTACTGATTTCCTTATTATCTATCACAGATTGCGTATAATCTGATGACCATTCATGCTCTGCCATAATATCAATTAGTGCTTGGTCTTTTGTAAGGTCAATGCCGTTTTCAAAATATGCCTTCAGAAGCCTTTCTTTCAGAGAATCTGCAAAGCCATTTTGACTTGCGACATGGAGCAATTGATGCATTTTCATGGTATTTGGAACGGTAGGGTTCCCTTTAAAATCAAATTTTATACCGACCCCTAGACCTGCATCAATAAGATTCTCTGCTAACATTTCGTAACGTTCTATACTACCAAATTTATTTTTAAAGTAAGCCTCTCTTTCTGTTCCAGCAGCAGGTATAGTAGGGTCCAGCTGAAACGGATGCCAATGAACCTTGGCCTCATATTCGGGGAGTAGATTCAGTGCCTCTTCTAGGCGTCTTTTCCCAACATAACACCAGGGGCAAGCTACGTCAGAAACTATATCAATGTCAATTTTCTTTTTCATATGTACTTAAACATTTTGGAGTGCCAATAGTTCATTGAGTTATCACCACTATTTCCGATATTAAGGCTAAAAATCTGAGAGAAATATTGGAGAAGAGTTATGATGTATGCATCGTTGGTGGCGGGCACAATGGATTGGTAGCTGCTTGCTATTTGGCAAAAGCAGGTAAAACGGTAGTTGTGCTTGAAAAGAATAATTATATAGGGGGAGCCACCACATCTCAAAAGACTTTTCCGGAGTTTGATGCCTATTTGTCTAAATATTCTTATTTAATCAGCCTTTTCCCAAAAGAGATTGTGCAGGATCTGGGCTTAAACATTAATCTACTAAAAAGAGAAATAGCCTCTTTTACTCCCTACGGCTCTAGGGAAGGGCTCCTAATGAGCAACCGATCAGAGGAGGTATCTAAAGCCTCAGTTTTGGAGCTAGGTTTTGGGAATTCAGAATGGGAAGGCTATCAAAAGATCTTGACTATGCAGGCTAGGTTTGCAGAGCTCATTTGGGAATCATTCTTAGCACCACTAAAATCTAAAAGTGATTGGGAGTCGTATTTTGAGGATCACGGTGAAGCAGCCTTATGGCAGGCTATAGTAGAAAAGCCGATAGGCGAATTAATTGAAAATCATGTAAATTCGGATGTTTTAAGAGGTGTTTTATTAACGGATGCCAAAATTGGTGTGGCATCACATGCCCATGATAAATCTCTGCTCCAGAATAGAACTTTTCTCTATCATATTATAGGAAATAAAATGGGAGAGTGGCGTGTACCAGAAGGAGGTATGGGAGCTTTGGTACAAGAATTGAATCGAAAGGCGAAAGATTTGGGAGTAGATTTTGAAGTAAATGCCGCTGTTGAACAAATACGAGAACACGCTGTCGTAGTAAATGGTAAAGTTCTCAAGTGTGAGCACATCCTATTAAATGCAGCTCCACAATTACTCCAAGAATTAGTGCCAGATCCTCTTAAGGAAAAGTACGGTTTTCAGAAGGCTAAGTATGAGGCTAAAGATGGAACAGCTTTTAAAATTAATATTTTATTAAAACGTCTTCCTAAGCTTAAGGCAGATATTAGCCCAGAAGAAGCTTTTGCTGGGACTTTCCATGTCAATCAAAACTACTCGCAGCAAGAGAATGCGTATCTAGAAACTTTAAGGGATAAAATACCCGATATTTTTTCTTGTGAGATGTATTGCCATACATTAACGGACCCGAGTATACTATCGGAAGAACTTCAACTTAAGGGCTATCATACCATCACCGTTTTTGGTTTAGATATGCCCTTTAGGCTTTTTGATAAAGACAATAACGAAAAGCTAAAAACCATTATTTGGGAAAAGTTCTTAGAAGGTATAAATGCCTATCTAATAGAGCCTTTCGAAAGTTGTATAGCAGTTAACTCACAAAATCATCTGTGTTTTGAATGTAAAAGTGCTCTGGACTTAGAGCAAGAATTGGGTTTGCCTAAGGGCAATATTTTTCACAATGATTTAAGTTGGTTTTATGCAGAATCATACGCTGATATTAATCAATGGGGTGTGGAAACGGTATTTCCTTGGATTTCTATTTGTGGCTCAGGAGCAAGACGGGGAGGAGCGGTGAGCGGTATTCCAGGTAGAAATGCGGCTATGAGAGTTCTAGACCAATAAAAACCCTCTCTAGAGTTTCTCTAGAGAGGGTTTGACCTATTTTATGGCCTCTATTTAAGTTCAGCACATACTTTTCTAATTCTTTCAATAGCCTCTTCTAGAACTTCCTTTGAAGCAGCGGTAGAGATTCTAATGCAATTAGGAGTTCCAAAACTAACTCCAGCTACGGTTGCCACATGAGCTTTTAACAATAAATACATACTAAAGTCATCGCTATTGTTTATTACAGTTTCTCCGTTTGATTTTCCAAAGAATGCACTGATATCTGGGAATGCATAAAAGGCACCGTCTGGTATATTGACGTTAAAACCGTCAATTGATTTGAGGCCCTTCACCACTAGTTCTCTTCTAATTAGGTAGGCTTTTCTCATTCCTTCGGAAGCGGACATGTCGTCCCAAGCGACCACGGAAGCTCTTTGTGCAATATGGTTCGTACCAGAAGTTACTTGGCCCTGTAATTTTGTGATTCCTTTTACTATCCATTCTGCAGCTCCTATATATCCAATTCTCCAGCCGGTCATTGCAAAACCTTTTGCCAT
>JBNMFK010000354.1:0-3859 GCA_051269965.1 Algoriphagus sp.
TTTCTCCCACAAGGAATCAAGTTTTTTATCCGTAGAAAAACCTATTGGAGTTTTATTGATTCTCTTAGAAATATGTCTGTCAATGCCATCGAAGGCCCCGCCACAAATAAATAAGATATTTTGAGTATTTATCTGCTCCATTTTTTGCTCTGGATGCTTACGTCCACCCTGTGGAGGAACACTTACTGTAGAACCTTCTAAAAGCTTTAACAAGCCTTGCTGAACTCCTTCCCCACTAACATCACGTGTGATAGATGGATTATCAGACTTTCTAGCAATTTTATCTAATTCATCAATATAAACTATACCTCTCTCAGCGAGCTCTATATTATAATCAGCTGCCTGAAGTAAGCGACTCAAAATACTCTCCACATCCTCGCCCACATAACCAGCTTCTGTTAGAACAGTAGCATCTGCAATAGCAAAAGGCACTTGTAGCATTTTAGAAATAGTACGAGCCAAATAAGTTTTGCCCGTTCCTGTCTCTCCTACCATTATGATATTTGATTTTTCAATTATCACATCATCATCGTCATCTTTTTTAGGCTGCATTAAGCGTTTGTAGTGATTATAAACCGCTACACTTAAAACTTTTTTAGCCTCATCTTGCCCAATCACGTATTTGTCTAAATACTTTTTGAGCTCCATAGGAGGACGAAGATCAAACTTGGGCATGCCAGCCTTTTTCTTCTTTTTCTTCTTATCAGTCACATCAGCATCTACGCCAAAAAGTTCTTGTTGCACCAAGTCATTCCCTTGAACGATACAATGGTTACAAATGTGACCATCTGTACCAGATAAAAGTAAGTCAACTTCGTTTTTCTTACGCCCGCAAAAGGAACAAAAAGCTTCTTTATATGCCATTTAATCTGATTTTAATTTTAAAAAGGTAGCTCGATCTACCAATAAATTACCTTGTAAGCACTTCGTCGATAAGTCCGTAAGCCTTCGCATCTTCAGCCTTCATCCAGTAATCTCTATCGGAGTCTTTCTCTATTTCTTCAAAGGATTTTCCGGTATGTAGAGCCAAAATATCATAAAGTTCCCTTCTCAGTTCGATGATTTGCTTTACAGAAATCTCCATATCCCTAGATTGGCCTTGGGCTCCTCCGCTTGGCTGGTGAATCATAACTCGTGCGTGAGGCAAAGCTGTTCTTTTCCCTGCAGCACCACCAGCTAACAAAACAGCTCCCATAGAAGCTGCCAAAGAAGTACAGATGGTAGCTACCTCTGGCCTTACATATTGCATCGTATCGTACATTCCTAAACCTGCATAAACCGAGCCGCCCGGGCTGTTAATATACATTAGAATGTCTTTCTGAGCATCTACAGACTCTAAGAAAAGTAACTGGGCCACAACAATATTTGCTATTTGGTCATCTATCGGTGTTCCCAAGAATATAATTCTGTCCATGATCAGCCTCGAAAAAACGTCTATGGCCGCGAAACGCATAGGTCGTTCTTCAATGATATTTGCTGTCATATTATCTACGCTGTGATTTAGATAATCATCAACTGTAGTGCCGCTTATTCCTTTATGATGAACTGCGTATTTTCTAAATTCTTCTCCTAAATGCATTGTATATATTTTAGCTTTATAAGTACTATCAAATTTAAACAAAAAAGAAGCATCATGGGTTCGACAAGCAAAAAGCCAAGGCATAAACCTTAGCTTTTCGCATAACTTAAAACCTACTATTAGGCTATTGACTCGTACTTACCCTTGGCAATTTCATTGAACTCTTCCACTTGAACCGCCTTGTTCTCTACTTTCACTTTGTCCCTTGAGAAAGCGATAACAGCTTTACCAAAAGCTTTATTGTAGTAATTCCTAAATGCTCCATCTTTATTTTCATCAAGCTGCTTTTTTGCCATTTGCTCAACAAACTCTTCCATTCCGCCGTAGCCCTGATTTCCAAAATAGGCACGAATTTCAGATTTCACTTCTTCAAGGACGTCATTATATTCTATCTTAATTTCACTCTTCTCAGCAATATCAGACTTAATTAGATCTAATTTCAATCCTCTAGCAAAAGCTGCATAATCACTTTCGATTTGCTCTGCCGTAAATTTACCTTCGTTGACTTCCAAAAGCCATTTCTTCAAAAACTCATCAGGCAAATCAATCTTGACATTGTCATGCAGAGATTTCTCTATTTCATAATCGAGTAAATAAGCTGACTCTCTTGTATAATTTTGTTTGATAACTTCTTTTAAAGCTACTCTGAATTCTTCTTCATTACTTGCCTTCCCTTCCCCTATCGCTTTGTCAAAGAACTCTTGGTTTAGTTCAGCTGCCTCCACTCTAGAAATTTTAGTAAGCTCATACTCATACTCACCTAACAATGAAGCAGCTTCTTCGTCAGATTTTCCAGTAGCAAAACCCAAATCTTTGTCTGTTTCAAAAATGCTTTGAATGTCAAAAGATACTTTAGAGCCTTTACCTAGACCGATAAAAAGCTTTTGAGAGTCCTTCTCTACCTTATCTGTTGGAATACCTGATTGAGATTCAAATTCTGAAGATTCTTGGCGTAATGTACCAAAAAGCAAATCTCCCAATTCAGCTTCTTCAGGCTCAGCATCTACCCCAAACCTCTTTCTTAAGTCTGTGACAGAGTTATTGACCTGCTCGTCGCTTGGTACTATCTCATAGTTCTCTATAGCAGGTAGTTTGGCTAGGTCTACTTCAAAATCACTGGCCAAACCAAGTTCGTATTCGAAAGTAAATTCTTTGCCATTTTCCCAATCCAAGACCGAAGCTTCATTATCTGGAAGCGGGTCTCCTACAACCTTCAGGGCATTATCCTTTATGTAGGCATTCACTGTTTCGCCCACTGTATTGACAACAGTATCCACTAGGACACTTTTCCCGTATAATTTCTTCACATATCCCAAAGGAACGTGACCCGGCCTAAAACCTTTCACAGAGGCCGTCTTGGCATATTCTTTTAATTTTTTATCCACACCTGCCTGGTAATCGCTTTCGGTAAGTAGTACTTTCAGACGACCATTTGTGGCAGAAGATTTGTCAAATGTTGTTTCCATTAAAGGAGCTTATTTTGGAATTTTAATAAATAAAAAAACCCTCCAGCCGGATAGGTTGGAGGGTTGTTTGTACGGGCGGAGGGTTTCGAACCCCCACGCCTTGCGGCACTAGATCCTAAGTCTAGCACGTCTACCAGTTCCGCCACGCCCGCATCCATACATTGGAATTATTGAATTCCAATCGGGCTGCAAAGGTAAATTACTTTTCGGATTTTCCCAATACTAGCAATAAAAATAAATGTTTATTTTTATCACAAAGATTTAACAAAACTTCATTCCTATTTTTGATTCCTATTATATTCCATATTTAGCACCTTTAACATCGGAGAAGTTTGGGAAAAGTAAAAGAAAAAGAATATTACAGCGAGTCAGAAAAGAAAGAAATAAAAGTAAGGTATAGAACCATTCTCAAAGAGGCAAAGCCCTATCTTCAAGGGGACGACCTCAAGCAGATTAGAAAGGCCTTTGACATTTCGATGGATGCTCACAAGGAAATGCGTCGCAAGTCTGGAGAACCGTATATTTATCACCCCTTGGAAGTGGCTCTGATTTGTGTCCAAGAAATTGGTCTTGGCCCAACTTCCATTATTTGTGCCCTCCTTCATGATGTGGTAGAAGACACGGAGTTGACGCTTGAAGACATTGAAAAGGATTTTGGTCCTAAAGTCAGAAGAATCATTGACGGCCTGACTAAAATTGCTGAGAATTTTGAGCAAAGTCAGTCTGCACAAGCAGAAAACTTCAGAAAAATGCTTTTGACGCTGTCTGAAGATGTCAGAGTCATCCTTATCAAGTTAGCAGACAGGCTCCATAA
>JBNMFK010000355.1:0-3839 GCA_051269965.1 Algoriphagus sp.
TTGGGTCCTTTCAGAGGATTGGAAGACTGTTGAGACCGAAACAGCTAAATTCTTAGATGGAATCATAAAAATATAAGTTTATTTCTTTACAAAACGGGCAAAACTGAAAGTGCCATCCTCATAGCCCAATTTTAAGATATAGGTTCCAGGAACGAGTTCATGTACCTTGATAAGTCGATCTTGTTTGTCAAAGTAAAGTTTAGACTGCTGCCCATTCATCGCAATAGCAGCAGCACTTTTTACTTGTAAGTCACTGCTGTATTTCAAAAAGTCATAGGCTGGGTTGGGATAGATCTTCGCTAAACTTGATACTTTTTCAATGCTTAAAACTGCCTTTACTTCTAATGTGAGACTTGCAGATCCCGTGCAGCCATTTCTGCTTACTAAGACTTGGTAAGTTCCAGAATTCGCCAAAGTGGCTGCCGGAATAGTAGGATTTTGCTCTGATGAGGTAAATCCGTTAGGTCCAGTCCAAACATAGCTATCTCCGCCAGAGGCCGATAAAACAATAGACTCGTCTGTGAAGTATGTGTTTTTGCTACTTGTTGTAGCGTTAACTTCAATAATACTGACTTCTATACTTGAGCTTTCGCTGGTGGCACAAGATGTTTTTGACAAGTAGCTATGAACGAAGTTGTTGAACTTGGTGACACAAAAATTTGATCTGTGCTATCCTCGGTAGACCAAAGAATACGACCTAAAAAACAGGTCCCATTTAATGTATATGCGTCATCAGTTTCTGCACACTTTTCTAAGACCTCCCCTGATAAACTCGGAGGAGAAAGAGTTTTAATCTCAAAATCTATTGGGTCTGTGCTTAATTGATTGTCATTAGAAATGACGAGTTGATAGGTGTTTCACCAAGATTATTGGGCAACACAAATTGGTTGTATGAAATACCTTTTCCAAGCAAATAAATGGAATCGCCTTCAAATACTTGGGCTGAGTAAACGCCTTCTGGTAATTCCGCCGAAATAGTTTCGCCTGGGCAGTATCCTGTTTGATTCAGAGAAGTTGTAAGTTTTTGTTCTAGGCAGAATACGCCTTCTGGAGATATGTAATTTGTAAATAGATCATATTCGCTTGCATTATTGTCATTGTTTTTACTACCGGAATATAGAACTACAACGCCTCCTGAATTATGAGGAATTAAGCGAAAGTCACCCCACCATTTAAAGTCCGTTAATTGCAAGCCAAAATCACCAAAAAGAAGATTTCCCTCTAAATCTAAATGTTGAATTGACATATCAAAACCAACAGCTTTAGAAGTGAACCACATCACATAGCGTCCTCCCTTACCATCAGCAGCGAACTTATGAGGAGTAAAATAATTCTTACCTGGCAGAGCTTTAAAAACTGGCTTTTGCCAAATAACATCACCTTTTGAATCTACTCGGGCAGCCATCATTTTTGTCTCAGACAGATTAGGCTCTATCCAAGCCACAATAGCTCCACCATTTTCATGGGTTCCTACATGAATATCGTAGGCATCATCCGTTCCAAGAACAACTCCTCCTTCCTTCCATAGATTATTGAGGTTTTTGTCAATTTTTTGAGCTATTACTCTCTCTTTTTTTAAGCCCGATAAAGTACGTCCTATAATAACTTGACCTTATTGCATAAAAAAATCATCAATTCTAGAGTCACCTAAAAAAGGATTATTTAAGAATTCTTTAGTAGGAATAGATAGTTGATAGTTATCGTCCCTTTTCTCGACTAAGTAATCATTTTGTAAATCTGTTTTCAAGATGACTGCATCAATACTATCGGCTTCAAAGAGAATTTTTGTCCCTTTTCTGCCAGCATTAACAAAATTTACTTTTTCCTCATTGAAAAAAGCATTTCCATTATAAATAAAGGACTGATTGACAAATAAAGAGTCTTTAGCTTTACTCAGAGAATTATATATGACTCCAATACCATTATTGCCTTTAAGTCTAATTCTCAGTATGTCATCATTAACCTCTTTGGAAGCCTGAACCGCTGAATTGTTTATGACATGGTCATCCCTGCTTGAACCCCCAATTGCTGTTTCACCTCCAACTTTTGAACGAAAACTGAGATTGATATTTCTTTCATATAACATGGAGCTATTCGGTATACTTTGCCATGCAATATTCAAGCCTCCTGTTCCTTGAAGTCTAATTCTATTAGATTTTTAAGCCAGTAAATCCTTTTTGGTCAATACATATTGAAGCCTATCTACCACTTTGCCTATTCGGATACCATTATTCTGCCATTCTGATTCTCCAAACTTGTTAAGTTTTTGAGCGAATAGTTCTCCATTCCCGCTTCTATAATCAGTCCAAGTATAATAGGTATTACCATCTTTATCCCATGTATAAGCAGCATCAAATTCTACGGCTGGGCCTGTAACCAATGGTAGAGGAGCCTTATCGCCAAGTACCCATTGGGCTTTAGACGAAAGGATGAATAGAGAGGAAAACGCTATTAGAGCAGCTTTCATTAGGGGTCGTTTGTTGGATAGAAGAATTAAAATCGAAATTTAAGAAAAAGGCTAACATACCTCTGTTAAAACTGAAATTCTCGTCTTAATATTTTTCTACGCCACATATTTTAATACCTGGGTTGATTAACAATCATGTTGACATTCTGTATGATCAATCATGCATTCGACACAAGGCGATTTCAAACTTGTTCGATTTAAAATTAGGCCGAAAGTAAGACAGATCTTTAAACCCGAAACGAGAAAATTCAGGCAATCTGAGATAAAGGACACTGACGGTTCTCAATAAAACTCATACACAAAAAGTATCCCTGAACAGATTAAAAGCCCGAAAGACTCTCTTCCCAGCTCGATATTTAGGGTTTTCATACCTACATCACTAAATACAACGCCCTCCCACTCAGGTGGAAACTGATTTATACCCCAAATGGCGTAAACTAAAGCAGCAATCCAGTAGCGGTCATTTTTACCGCTAATCTTCCTGATACCCACAAAGGCTACCAGCAAATAAGCGGCTATCCAAGTTGCGGGGTCTGTGTCATTTAGCTGAACGGCAGCAGAAAGCACCATCATTGAAACCGTTATCCAAAGGATTATCTTTTTAAATGTCATAGTGTTAAATATTATTTCGTGTAGTTATGTAAAGCTGTTTTTGGGCCATCATAATTTCGCTCGTATTTATCTTAGCAAGCAGATAAAGCAAATCCTAAAAATCAAAATTTACAGATCATAAAATAAAGCATTTTGAGAGAGAATCCATACTGATTTTTTTCAATGAAATGAAAATCATCAAAATTCTTTGTCAATGATTCACCTCAACACAGGGCGAATAAATTTTAAGAAATAAACAAGCTTTCATTGGGCTACAAATTAGAATGTTCTACTTTTGTGGTGGCAAATTACCAGCTCCCGCTGAATCCCCCAGGGCCGGAAGGCAGCAAGGGTAGGTGGTCGTAGCGGTGAATTTGCCATTTTTTTTGCAATAAATACTGATTTATATAATTATGAAATTTTTTGTTGACACAGCTAGTCTCTCAGAAATCCAAGAAGCTCAAGATTTGGGTGTTTTAGATGGTGTTACTACAAATCCATCCCTGATGGCTAAAGAAGGAATTGCTGGGACGGAAAATGTGATGAAGCATTATAAAGCTATCTGCGACATTGTGGACGGTGATGTAAGTGCAGAAGTTATTTCTACAGATTTTGATGGCATGGTGAGAGAAGGCGAAGCTTTGGTTCAAATAGACCCTCAAATTGTCGTTAAAATACCCATGATAAGGGATGGAATAAAAGCCATTAAGTATTTTTCAGAAAAAGGCATAAGAACTAATTGTACTCTAGTTTTTTCAGCGGGCCAAGCTCTTTTAGCTGC
>JBNMFK010000356.1:0-3833 GCA_051269965.1 Algoriphagus sp.
CATAGGATAAACGTAAAATCAAGTTGCATTTTTTTGTCTGAATAAAGGGTACATTGGAGAGGTCAAGTACTTGTAAATCATCCACCAAGGTCTTTTTTAAGATTTTCCAGAATTTTGCAGCTTCTTCTTTTTCGAAGTCATAAAGTCTAACGAGGTTATCTCCGTAGTTATTTATGAGTGGTAGATAGTCTAATGTCATAGAGTGGTACTAATTTTATGCAAAATTACGCCATAAGGACTAAATGTCGAGTGAAATCATAATTAGTATCAGTATGTTCTACCTTTCCAATTGGTTTTGCTTTTAAGTACATAGTTTAATAATTGTAAAAACCATGATACAGGCATATAAATAACAAATAATGGAACCCATTTAAGGTAGCCATGGAGTTTAAGTTTCTTTTGAATATAGAGGAATTGACAAAAATAAAATAGCAATAAATAGACAACTACTCCCCAGGTGAAAGCGATATTCGAACATGCCAAAAGACATAAAATAGGCAAGATTAAGGCCTGAATCATGGCGGGTAAAATAAGTTTTGTTTTGCTCTCAAAAGCTCCTTGCATCCACCTTTTCCTTTGCTCAAAATAGTATTGTGGTGGTGTAGTATACGCTAAAACATTTCTATTGAAAACTTGTTTAAAGCCGTATCCTTTATCTATTACGGCTTTATAAAGGGCGTAATCTTCTACAATAGAAAATCCAATTTTTTGATAGCCACCTGTAGCCCCAAAGGCCTCTTTCCTTACTGCCATATTATTTCCCATACCTGTGCTAGGAAATTTAAGAAGTGAAATCAAGTGCATGAAATGAAGAGTGGAAAGCCACTCCATACCTTGAAGAGCTGGCCATAGACTATTTGATTTCATGGTACTTAATCCTACCACAACGCCATCATTAGGCTCAAAGGCACTGAGGATTCCTTTTATCCAATTTGGAGGCAAAGTCACATCAGCATCCGTGAAAAAGTAAAAATCCCCAGCAGCGACCCTCGATATAGTATCCAGAACTCTAGTTTTTCCTCTGAGCTTTTCCATTGGCCCTTTTTCTTGAAGATAAATCACTTTTACATTATCCCATTTAATGGCAAAGTCACGTAGTAAACTTCCGGTACCATCCGTTGATGCATCATTTCCAAAAATAATTTCTAGGGATTCTTTTGGGTAGTCTAACATTTCCAAAGAAGCTAGGAGAAAAGGAAGGTTTTCTTCTTCATTTCTAGCTGCAATCAAAATACTAATCTTAGGCTGAGACATCCAGTAAAATTAGTTAAGTCAGGACATAAAGAATACTTTTTAATTTCTAATTCTTTCGAATATCTAGAGGTCAAGGTTATCTTTAGGGAAGAAACGCCCTATACGAAAAAAGAAATATTATTAATGAAGTTAAATCAAGCTCTCAAGACAACCATTTTTTTGTTGTTTACATTTACTTTCTTTCAAAATTGTACTACAAGCCAAAACAGTGAAAGTCAAAAAAATGACTCTAAAAAACTTAGACTTGTTCAAAATGACAAGGATGAGACTATTTCGGTATTTAGAGAAGACGAGAAGGAAGCTCTTGTAACTCAAAATGCTAAATTGGATTTTAGACCATTTCTTCATCCTGTGATGTCGCCAGACGGGAAAAGTGCTCTAACTGAATATAGCCCAGGTCATCATAAACATCAAACGGGATTATACTGGGGCTTTACAAGGGTTAATGGTTCAGGTGCTCCTATGGATTCCGTAAAGAAATATTTCTATCAGAAAGACGATTTGCCGGAAATGCAGGAAAAAATAGGTCGAGATTTTTTTCACCATCCAGAGGGTGATCACTGGCGTCGTGTGTCTATGTCCGTTTTAAAAGAAGAAGGTCAAGAAGTCTCTTGGCAGACCGTTTACGACATGCTTGATAAAGATGGGGAGCCTATGATGCAGGAAACCCAAATTTGGACGATGAAAGAGAAGAATGGTCAATTCTTACTGAATTTGGAATGGCAAGGAAAAGCAATAAAGGATATCACCATCGGCGAATTTGACTACGGAGGACTATTCCTAAGAATGCCATGGAAGGAAGGAATGACTGGCCAAGCTGTAAATGCAGCCAGACAAAAAAATGAAAAGGCTGACGGTCAAAGAGCTATGTGGATGGACGTGGGAATGCAATTAGAAGGGAGAGAAGATATAGCACATATTACCATTTTTGACCATCCTGAGAACACGGGATACCCTCAAAGGTGGAGAGTTGATAGTCAATTAGGTGTAGGGCCAATAAGAGCAAAAAAGGGAGACTGGCATATAAAAGCCGGTGAAACTGAAATTATCAGGCATCAAGTTGCCGCTTTTACAGGAGACTTAAGTGATATCGCCTTAACGGAGATGTATAATGACTATGTTGGCACTAACTCTATGTATAGTATCGCTTCCCTATGGGGCATCGCTCAGGAAGAAGCTAAAAATGCGAAGTTTTTAGGCCCTCAAGAAGCGGCAGATAAAATGACTATGCTAGAAGGCTTTAAGGCCAATGCATGGGCTGGTGAGCCTATGGTGACCCAGCCCATTGCTTTTTGTTGGGATGATAAAGGCAGACTATGGGTAGCAGAAAATCGTGATTATGAGTCCCGCGGTGGTGGTTTTTCAAATTCTGGAGATAGTCGGATTGTTATTCTAGAAGATACAGATCATGATGGACAGGCCGATAGCCGAAAAGTGTTTCTAGAGAATATACCTTTTCCCTCTGCTATCGCTGTAGGTTTTGATGGATTATATCTAGGAGCTCCGCCAAACTTCCTTTTTGTGCCAGATTCTAATCATGATGATAAAGCTGATATAGATGACATTGAAGTCTTGTTAACCGGCTGGGGTATTAGAGACAGACATGAAACGATCAACAGTTTACATTGGGGACCAGATGGTTGGCTTTATGGTTTGGAAGGCTTTGCTACACCATCAAAAATCAGGAAACCCAAAGGGAAAGGTAAAATTTATAGACACCGCGAAGCATTTCCGGAAGATTTACTAGAAGCAGACGGTGTAGATATTAATGGGGGAGTTTGGCGTTTTCATCCTACCAAAAAACGTTTTGAAGTGGTGGCTCATGGTTTCTCAAATCCATGGGGAATTGATTACGATAAAAAAGGCCAGCTCTTTATTTCGGCTTGCGTGATACCCCACATGTTTCATGTGATTCCAGGAGGTATATATCATAGGCAAGGAGGGCAACACTTTAATCCTTATGTGTACAGTGATATACGAACTATTGTAGACCATAGGCATCGTTCTGCTCATGGAGGAGCTCGTATTTATCAGTCGGACGCCTTCCCTGCGGATCATCAAGATCGCTTGTTTATGGCTAATATTCATGAACATGCCGTGCTTTCAGATGTTTTGGAGAAGAAAGGCTCTGGTTTTGTAGCACATCATGGGGATGATTTCTTGTATGCTAATAATGCTCAATGGATAGGTTTTAGCATGGAAATAGGGCCCTCCGGTGATTTATATGTTTTGGATTGGCATGATGCAGATATTTGCGGCAAAGAAGTTTTGAATAAGGAAACGGGCCGTATTTTTAGAATAAGCCCTACAAATTCATTAGCTGAAAACTGGGAAGATAGATACAAGGATTTGAATGAATTTTCAGATCTTGATTTGGCTGCTTTGCAAAGCAGCAAGAGTGATTGGCATGCTAGAAGAGCTAGAGTGATACTTCAAAATAGAGCTACTAAAGAGTCGATTTCAACGGAGGCTATTAAAACCCTAAACGCTCTATACGCCAATAAGAGTAATCCAGACCATAGACTAAGAGCCATGTGGAGTTTACATATTACTAAAAACATAGCTGAACAAGAGTTACT
>JBNMFK010000357.1:0-3774 GCA_051269965.1 Algoriphagus sp.
CTTGAAAAAAAAGTAATTGGTAATTTTGCCTTTAGAAAAAGTACCCTACTAAATAATAAGCTTAGCGTAAACACCTACGTTGTCGGTGTTTTTTCTAACACCCTTGCTCGTGATACTGCTAGTGTAAGGTACAATTGGTTTGGGAATAGGAACGTCAAACTCAATAATACTACAGGGGAGATAGAGAATAGGAAGACATTGTTTTCTCTTAATAGTAGAAACTTTTTAGCAAACCTGAACTCAGAATACCAGCTTGATGAATCATCAAGTGTGACTCTAAATTACAGCTTAAACGACCTTAGATTAACAGGAAAAGATCCTTTTAAAAATCAAAATAACACTCAATTTAGTGTGCCTAATACAGTACGGAAGGAAGTTTATGCCACCAGTTACACAAATAAATTTTTTAGAGAAAAATTTAAGGCTACTGTCTTTAGTAAATACTACAGCTACAAAATAAGCACACTACAAACAAACTATTCAGGAACAGAGCTTACGCCTTTCCTCTTAAACAAAGACAACTTTGGAGCTGGAATAACAGCAACTTATGCGTGGAGGACTGTTCAGCTTAAAGCGAGCTATGAAAATGCAACTAGATTTCCAGAAGCTTTAGAGCTATTTGGTGATGGTCTTAATACGGTACCCAGTCCCTCTCTACTGCCAGAGCAAAGCAATAATTTTAATTTAGGATTTATTTATAATTCTCGTTCTTTTGACCAGCCCTTTACAGTCTCGATTAATGGATTTTTGCGAGATGCTTCCGACTTTATTATCCCTGTAATACAAGGTATTAAAGTTTTTCATGTCAATAATGGCGAAGTTTTGTCGCAAGGTATAGACCTCGGAGTAGGCTATAGCCATAAACAAAAGTGGGTATTCGCTCTCAATGCCACATTCCTTGATTTAAGAGATAACAATCCATTTAGGAATGGACAAAAAGGTCAGCCAAATGCTCTATATAAAGCTAGATTACCAAATGTTCCCTATCTATTCGGAAACGCAAGTCTCTCCTACCGAGGAACTGGTTTATGTGCCACAAAAGATTCTTATTCTTTGTCATTAACACAGAGTTATGTTAATCGCTTCTTTTATCGATGGGAGGTTCTTGCTAGTGCTAATAAGGGTAGTGTTCCTACGCAACATGTAACTAATTTCGAGTCTGTTTATTCATTCAATGATCAAAGATATAATTTGTCTTTCTCTCTCAATAATCTATGGGATGCAGTTGTCTATGACAACTTTCAGCAGCAAAGACCAGGACGAAACTTTTTAGTAAAACTTAGGTATTTTTTTTAACCAAAAATAAATAAACGTAAAATGAAACGTATACTCTTATCTTTTTTTTTCCTATCTACATCAGTTGCTTTATTAAGCTGTGAAGAGAAAGCTACAACTGTCATCCCTGACCCAATCCCTGAACTTGTTACAAAATATTTTGTTGCGATAGAAGCAGCAACTGATCCTGCTACTGATATTCTTTCGACTGCTTCATCAATTATGGAAGGTTCCGTTTCACCTATAAACAATGGGATAGAACAACCTGCATGGATGAGTTTTTTCCAAAATGAAAACCAAATAATTGCAGGGGGTTATACTTCTTCTCCTGAGTTTATTAGCTACAGCCTTGAGAATGGCAGCTTAGTAAAAGGAGAGAGCTTCTTCACCGACTTATCAACTTATGCGTCTGAATTTGTAGACAACAACACCTTACTTTTAATGGGTTCAGCAAGGGAAGGCTTGGTGGCTAAGAAAATTTATAAAGTAAACACAGAAACGATGACTATTGAGCAAACTGTAGAAGTAGACTTCGGGAATGTTGTAGAAGATAGTTTACTGGCTTTTCCAGTAGATATGAAAGTGAGGGGTGGGAAGCTTTTTGCTGCATACTACCTAATTTCAGCTAGGGGAAATTTTTCAACACCAAATGCTAATGAAGCAAAAGTGGCTGTTTTTAGTTACCCTGGCCTCGAATTTGAGAAAATAATATCTGATAATAGAGCTCCAAATATCGGTAGGTATTATAGTACAAATGCACTAGAAATAGCAGAAAATGGCGATATATACACTTTCAGTCCTTCTGCTCTCTCTTGTGGCTATGCACCGGTACCTGAAACGAACTCTGGTATTCTGAGAATTAGAAATGGAGAAACCGACTTTGATCCTTCTTTTCATATTGATTTCGAAGCAATAAGTGGCGGTTATAAGATTCAAGACCTATTCTATGTGGCTGATGGGAAGGCAGTGGTTCGTGTAGTTCAAGAAGATGAGACAAATGGTGACTTTCTTTGGGCTACATATGCACCAGCTTCAGAAACACCTTTATTAAAGACAGGCATAGTGGATCTTAACGCAGGTACTTTTAACATGCTTGATAATGTGCCCCTTGCCGGCGGAGGCTGGAATGCAGCTTATTTGAAAGAAGGGGAAAAGCTTTATTTAGGTGTAAGTAGTAGTACTTCTGCCGATATATGGGAAATAAATGTTACAACTGGTATTGCTCAAAAAGGAGCTGCAGTTGAAGGCAATTATGCTAAAGGAATATTTAGCCTAACAAAGTAAGCCAAATATTAATTTGTACTGATAGGCCTGTAAAATACTGGCCTATCAGTATTTTAAAATCAAAGACCCCTTGAAAAAAATAGCTCATAAACTTCACCTCATCCTAGGCATTATTTCTGGGTTGGTAGTTTTCATTGTTGCAATAACTGGGTGTTTATGGGTTTTTCAAGAGGAGATAAGCTCCTTGTCTAGTAAAAAGTATGTTATTGAGAATCAAGGCAAAGCCTTTATTTCTCCTACAAAGGCGAAAGAAATAGCCTGTGCTGAAATTCCTGATAAAAAAATACATGGGACTATTTATGGTAATCAATCAGATCCTGTCACTGTTGTCTTTTATCAAACAGAACCTGAGTTTTATTGGTCACTTTACTTGAATCCATATACCGGTGCTGTATTAGGTAAGAAGAACCATCGTGAGGGCTTTTTTTGGTGGGTTTTAAAAGGCCATCTTTATTTATGGTTACCCAAAGATGTAGGCTCCCAAATTACAGGGTATGGTACAATGATTTTTGTTATCATGCTTTTTTCTGGTATAGTGCTTTGGTGGCCCAAAAAGAAAAAGAATCTGAAACAAAGGATGACTTTCTCGTGGTCGAATAGATCTAAATGGAGAAGAAAGAACTACGATATTCATAACATTGGAGGATTTTACATCTCGATTATTGCTTTAATTATCGCTTTCAGTGGATTGGTAATGGCTTTTGATTGGGTATATTATATGACATATAAAGCATGGGGCGGAAATAAATCTCCTCGTTTTGAAACTCCAATGAATATTTCAGGAAAAGTCTCCTTAAGTCAAGCCAAGTTCATAGATACGGTTGTGGGAGATTTAAAAAGTGAATATCCAGACTATAAAGAAATTGAAGTACATTACCCACATTCAGATTCAACTGGCTTATTTGTTGAGGTTAGTAAGACAGACGGTATCTACTATAATTCTGACTATTTGTTCTTTGACCAAAGAACCGGAGATAAATTAGATCCCAAAAGCATTTATAGTACTTATACCAATGCCAGCATTGCAGATAAGGTTATCAGAATGAATTATGACATCCATATTGGTGCAATAGGAGGTTTTTTTGGTAAAATACTTGCTTGTATAATCAGCTTAGTTGCTGCTAGTCTACCAATTTCTGGTTTCATGATATACTTAGGTAGGAAAAATAAGGTAAAAAACAAGAATCCAAAATAGTGCATAACCCTTAAGCTTCT
>JBNMFK010000358.1:0-3767 GCA_051269965.1 Algoriphagus sp.
TGATATAAGTATTGAAAAAGAGAATTATTTAGGACAAGAAATTTGTTTACAATGTGGCGAGATTGAAGGAATTTCAGATATTATTCAACTTGGATCTCATACTTTACAGCTTAAAGAAGTTAACCCTAGGCCTACTACCGAGAACCAAAATGACATAAAAAGTGCCATTTTTGTATTCATGTAAGCCACAATAACATTCCTCCTCCGCTAAATAAAACCACTAATGAAACAATCCCAAATAAGATTTTTGGAAGGCCCTCGTTCGAGATGGTCAGAATTCAAAATGGCCTTTGAGGTTTTTGCCGAATTCATAAAAGGCTTTAGAAGCCTCCACTTTATTGGACCCTGCGTCACTGTTTTCGGCTCGGCAAGATTTAAAGAAGATAATGAGCATTATATAAAAGCAAGAGAGCTTTCCAGTAAAATTGCCAAAGAAGGTTTCACCATTTTGACGGGAGGCGGCCCGGGTATTATGGAAGCGGCGAATAGAGGGGCAAAAGATGTTGGGGGAAAATCAGCTGGAATAAATATTATCCTTCCTTTTGAGCAATTCCCAAATCCTTATTTAGATAGCTGGGTTGACTTAAAGTACTTTTTTGTGAGAAAAACGCTGCTCATAAAATACTCCTATGCTTTTGTTATATGCCCAGGTGGCTATGGAACGCTTGATGAGTTTTTTGAGTCTATGACCTTAATTCAGACAGGTAAAATCAAGGAGTTTCCTGTCGTAGTTTTTGGCAAGGACTTTCATGAACACATTTCTGCCCATTTGGAAAAAATGATTGAAGTAAAAACCATTTCATCCAAAGACAAAGACCTTTTCTTAGTCACAGATTGCGTAAATGAAGCGGTAGAGCACATTAAAAAATTCACAATAAAGCCTTTCGGCCTCAAATACAAGCCAATGCCTATTTTTGGCGAGCATGCCTGAATTAGGTCAATATCTACACCTAAAAATATCCAATCTAATTATGACCTTTGGAAAGAAAATTTAGTGGGCTCTTATTTATGGATTAACAAGAATTTTTAGCTCATCTATATCTCTTTTAAGTTCCAAGATATAAAGAGTTTGCTCTTCAATTTTCTCCAGAAGTTTTGAAGTTATTTCATACATCCCTACACCTTCATTTGATACCTCTTCTGCGGTTGGCATATTAGGTAGATGACCATTTCCTTCGATGTATTTACCCAGTTCCGAAAGCGACATAAGAGAATAATCATTTTCAAAAACCCTATCTGACCACTCTTGAGGAGTGCTATACTTAATCTTAAAATTAGACAACAAAAAGTCTCCATTCTTATCTAAACCTATGAATTGACTATCATTTATCTTCATTGCTGGAGAACTGTATCCAACTCGCATATTCACAACTCCTTTAACATCTAATTTATACCTAGGTGAGGCAGTACCTATTCCTACTTTGATATTTATATTTGAAGTATCTCCTAAAATTATAGCATCATTTATTTCTACTTTTGCTAAGGCTCCAATAGCCACCGAATTTCTAACACTAGCTGCCTTTGTTCCTGTAGCTGCAGATCTAGCTCCTATAAATATATTATCAAATCCACTCACCGTACTTGCACCTTATACTGATCCAATAAAAACATTGCCATCACCTTGATTAGCGGCTCCAGCACTATCACCAATGGCTACGTTAAAACTTGTGTAGGTCTCCTCATTAGTACTTATGCCACTATATCCAGCACGATAGCCCATGTAGGTGTTTTTATTCCCTCCAGAATTAAACTCACCAGAAGATTTGCCTACAAAAACATTGCTCATTCCCTTGTCGTTATCTTTTCCTGATTCCCTTCCAATAAAGACATTATTATCAGCATCATTATTCTTACCTGCCTCTGAGCCTAAGATGACATTGTCATCGCCATCATCCATTTCAAAGCCTGACATACTACCAATAACAACGTTTCTCTTTGCTTTATCACTAACTGCTCCAGCCGCATACCCAATAAATACATTGTCATTATCTTCTAGGTTTTCAGCTGCCGATGAAGCTCCAACTATCACATTTCTTTTACCCTTATTGTTTCTTCCCGCAGACACACCGACAAAAACATTGAAATCATTATCATTATTATAACCTGCACTGTCACCAATCGCAACGTTACCATTCACATCAGTACCTAGCAATCCGGCTAAGTTCCCAACGTTTGTGTTCCCTGAACCATCTATAAGAGAATCCCCAGCACTTGTTCCTATTAGGGTATTTCTTATGCCGCTGGAAATATTATTTCCATTAGTTGTTGGATTAGCAACGTTTTGTCCAAACAGGGGAGCCACTAAAATTATGAGATAAAATGTAAGGCATGGATTTACCTTTAAGTAGTTTTTCATGGATATATTAATTTTAGCTTAATATAGAGACTATAATTGAGATTCATATCAAAGGTTTTTCATTCAGATTATAAAAAAAGTTGAATTCACTTTTATCATTCTATACGGTACTTTTTTTGATGTTTAGAAAATGAAATTTCTTCAATCTTCATTGCCTTTGATAACCTCAGCCTCAATAAGACCTGTCTCAAAACCCGGCTTGAATTTAATGTGCTTAAATCCTCTTAGACTCATATCGTCAGAAACTTTAGAGCTAAGTTTAATTATGGATGCATTTATAAAGAGTTGTTCATCCGTTAGAAAAATAATATCCCTGTAGGTTCTATGTCATCTATTCTTAGCTCATCTCTGGGACCCGAAGAGCCTATTTCCGTATAGAAATATTGCCAGAACAACTGTATATAATCAGCCTCCTTTAGACTTTCCTCAATTTTCAAGTCTTTGAAAACCTTTTCATCATTATCTATTTCAGAACCGTAATAAAGAACTCTTTCCCCCTCCTCATCTTTGAAATCTTGAAATGGCAGTTTATCACCTATTCTGTACTTTAAAATAATGCCATATTTCCTGTCATTTGCTTTTATGGTACTAACCCTGAAGGCTAGTCTAATTTCATTTTGTGACTTAGGATTTACGGATAATAAAAAGCCGCCAAGACTTTTTTCCGGAAAGCCAGTATTCCCACTACCCGTATTAATAATTGAAAACCCGTCTTCACCAAGGCCAGAAACCCTTGTTTTTGAAATATTATCATAAGACCCACTTGTGAATCCCTCAACCTTGGTAGTAATTTGTGGATCCAGTTCATCCATAAAGACAAAAGCAGCATGTCTTGGAAAGTCTCCCGCCGCGTTGTCATCATCCCATTTTGCCATTTGGAAATCACATGAATCTAGGCTTAACGGCTTGGGGAATGGATCTGCGGAATAAAAGTTTTCTTCAAAAAAGCTTTAACTTTAGCGTAACTGTTTGGGTCAATTTCTAAAGTATCAATAGATATAATTTCTCGTTAACCTCCCAATGCTTAAACAGATATCCAGTTTTGGCATTTGCTATTATCCTGAGAGAGCTATTTTTAAAATAAATGCCAAACCAAGGATAAGTGTTTTGTTCGGTCCCAGGAGTTGTAGAATTTATGTCTATTGAAATTAATGTAATAAAACCAGCCAAACAGTCATTTACGTTTAACTCTAATTCATAAGTTCCGCTAAGAGAAAAGTGCTATTGAACATCTCTAACTACTTTGGGGCCTCTAGCAACAAGAAAAGTATGAAAGTACCCTTCACTATTTTCCCAATTTTCATAACTACTTGGACCTTTCCACCTTCCAATTTTATCAAGCACCTCAAAAGCTATTTTCCGCTCCAAGCTATCTATAACTGATACAGTTCTTTCAGGAATAAAATGAGAA
>JBNMFK010000359.1:0-3765 GCA_051269965.1 Algoriphagus sp.
ATCCTTAAATCTAGAATGCTCTGGTTTTTATGAATATGAATCGGCACAGAAGTGAAATCACAAGGAACTTAGTAAGTCTTAAAGTCATTGAATTTAGTTTGTGAGTAGCCTTCTAAAAATATGAAGTCAAGGCTAGTTTGGTAATTGAATGTCTAGTTGCGGTGTATTATGATTTAGTCCAGAAGTTTCCTTAAAATGAGTCACCCAATTATATTATCCTATCTGTTTCTTTGAGTAGCTTTTTATCCCTGCTAGATTGTGGGCGATTTGAAGATATTCTTTCATTTAGACGTATTTCCGCCATTACATATATTGCTCAGCTAGTAAGCTGGGATATAAATGATTATTCTCTCTATCCATTCTTAATGCTACTGCTTTATTTTGAATCTCGATAGAGCATAGGTTCTGCTCAAAGCTGCCATAGTTGAAAATTATAGCTTTTATAAAAAGTTATAACGACGTAAAATATCCTTTCTTTTTTTCGCTATCTACTACTTTGGTACGACAGTGGGCTATGGCAACCTCTAAATGATATTCACTTATTTTATCCCTAACCGCTGATTTACTTAGGAATTATTCACTTTCTCAAGACTAAATCAGCATCCTATTTTACATAACTTTCTACTTATTGTAAAATATATTTGCTTACCTCGTTCTTTCGTGGATCAAATCAAGGGAATGAAAATAAACGAAGGTCATAAGTTCTTGGCACTCTAGGTAAATCATTGAAGCCACTTGTTAGAAGTGAATTTAGAAGTTGCATTGCTTCCCAGCAGATGTCTTTCCTTATGGTTTGATGAGATGTTCTGGAGTACTAACCTTCAAAATAGAGCAAATATAGGATGGTTAAGACATTGGAAAGTCACACTAAGGTTTCTTTTTCGGTTGATAATTCTAGTTTAAAAGCTTTTTTTGTCCTTATTTATTAACGGTAGTATATTGCTGATAAAAACCTCTATCATTTCCTCTATCTCGAAACTATATAGATTTTTAAAGCTAAAGCAACCTGAGTCTCCATTGTAATTAGTAGGTTTCATACATTAAAAAGCATTTTAAGCTAACTATCTCGAATAGTAGCTGCAGACAGATCAATGTCAATCTCATCCTCAACAATTGATTCAGGAGTTATCTCTTTTTACATTTTATTGTAGAAGAGAGATTTTCTTAGAAGGCCATCTTTAGTTTTGTCTTTGGCATTCGTGTCAAGCTAGCCTTCTGGATTTTCACGTATGCCTTTGTGCCTCTAGGTTTCACGTGTAGTTAGAAAAAGTACTGACATAATGTCTTCCGAAAATTGTATATTGGACGAACCAAAAACTTTACAGCAACTATCTTGCTGTACTATGACCTAAACAAATGATGTAAAAGAGTAGAATGGTTCAAAACTTATTTTGGAGTACTTTCCATCATATTTCTTAAACTCACTGCACCAATGGCTAAGGGTAGGGTAGCCCTCAGACAGGCTTACTACATACTTAAAGTGACCTGGATTAACTTCGATGTAACCTCCTACTATTTCTGTAATTGCCGAGTGTGGGCCACTTGTTGCCATGTCTTTATCTTTTACGGTTTTGTCAACTCCCCTTAAAGCATGTGTAGCCACAAGTTTTCCTTGAGTGACAATCCTTCCGGTCCCATTGTACATACTTTAATAATTTCTAACATTTGTTCAGGGGATGGTGGTGAATTGTCATTTCTCACCATACATAAAATAATCATAAATTCTTTTATATCAATACTCTTTTGATTGTTATACCCTCATACAACTACACCTATGCATTGAATATAACCAGGAAAGTTTTTAATAAAATACTGAAAAACAAAAAAAAATGCTACTTGAATGCCATATCCTAAGATTGGAAGGAATGTTCTTTTCTGAAGTGATTTATTAAAAAAAGGCTAAAGCCAGTCAAATTCTTCTTTCACGTTTTTATAGTCAATAAGCTCCATGGAGATGGTGCCACCTATGAAAGAGAAATCAATCTCGAGTCTCAAAGGGACTCTATTAATATCATCAGAGACATAAAGTCTTATACCATCCTGACCCTCAAAAAGTTTATTTTTGGGTAATACGGGGTTTAGCCTAAGAACCTTCATTTTTCCAAATTTAGTTTTTATCACATCTTTTCCGTCATAACGAACATGCATACTGTAGTTTTCTTTATCAAAAAACAAGGGTGCTGAAATTGATGATCCTACTTTCATTTTGGAGAAATCAACTGTCCGTAAAAAGTAATAGCCAGATATAACATCTTGCACGTATTCTGGCACTTTAAATTGTGAAACGGAGTCTTTTTCAATCTTTTTAACCAGGTGCTGGCCATGGTCAAAGATAAAGGACTGATCTCTTTTGAAATCGCCTTCTCTGGCACTGTAGACAAACTTATGGGGAATAAATGCGGTGGTGTCTATGTAGGATCTATAGGTATTACTCACTTTCCATAAGCTAGCTAGACCCGCAGTTTTACCAATTACATTTACACGATAACAGGGTCTGTTATTTACATTGAAGATTTTCTGATGAACATCAACTTTGGCTTCACCAATAGTAAAAAAGCCAAACTTAACTTTATAGACATACTTCTCTCCAGCTTGAAAGCTATTGTTTTCAATGCTTCGAGGGGCTTTACCAACGAAGGCGAAGGTGAAAAGACCAATTATAAAGAGGAAAAGAAGATGTTTTTTCATTTGCCTAAGCTCTGATATTTCTGTTTTAAGTAGGTTAAGTAGTTCTCAAAGTTATTATTAAACTTTGAGTCAAGTTCCATTTGGAATTCATTTTGTTTTCCTTGGTACGTCCTGTATGCGGTAAAGAAAGCGTTGTTTACCGATCCTCTTCCTTTATAACGATAGCGTTGATTTGGTTGTAAGGAATCGGCAGTGAACATAATATGGTCTATTAAATCATATTTTAAGCTGTCTTTCTTAATAGACGACATTTCGGGGGAAAAGGTTTGATAGAGGCTATCAATTTGTAATGTTCCATTCGCAATATGATTCGAAAACCGTACTTGATAAACTTTTAAGGCCTTATAATTTTTAAGCTCTTTAGCGTCTTCTCCATACTTCGTGCGTAGGAAGAATAGAGCACCTTGGTCTCCTATAAAGTCGGCAAGGTTCTCATTGAATTCTAAGTTATTTTTTACGAAAAGAGTGCTATGTGTTAATTCATGAATGATTAATGCGGCTAAAGAACCCTCACTTCTCTCAAGCATACTACTCAAAACTGGGTCTGATAAATAGCCTAAAGTACTCCAAGCAGAAACTTCTGCTAGACGTACATCTAAACCTTCATTTTTTAGTTCTTCTATTTCTCTGACGGCTATATCCTTTTCAAAATGGCCTTTGTAGGCAAACTCACCTACTACAGGGAATTTCCACTTTTTGTTTTCTAAAGAATAGGGTGGGCACGCTGCCATTACCCACAAAATAGGCTCTCCTTTTTGATCATAGTAGTTTTGATATGAAGTGCTGGGTACGAGTCCAAGTGAGTCTACAGTGAATTGCTTTATTTCCTTAATAAGCCTTATTCGCTGCTTTAGACTGTCTGGAAATGTGGCATCATTTAATACTTCTCCTAAGGGTATAGTATTGAACATAATATTCATTTGTCCTTTCATCTGTCTTAACCCATAATTTACCTCCTTCAAATAAGTGAGATAGAAGACAGTACCAGCAAGGACTAGAAAAAGTAGAAGTAGGTTTAGGTTTTTTTTCATAAAAAAAGAGCAGAAGAAAATCTTCCACTCTTTAACGTTTTCCTAA
>JBNMFK010000360.1:0-3756 GCA_051269965.1 Algoriphagus sp.
CTCTAATCATATCCTTGAGTCCTTTCTCCAAATTCTCAAAATTCCTAACTCCAAAAGCAACGATTACTGCGTCAAATTTATTGTCATCGAAAAGTAGACATTCTGAATCACCAGACTGCAATTCGATCACTTTGTCATGCCCCAGTCTGAGCATTTTCTTTCTGCCTACATCCAGCATTCCTTCAGAGATATCAACACCTATTACCTTATCTGGATTAAGCTTTAAAGATTCGATCGCAAAATCGCCTGTACCTGTTGCAATGTCTAAGATCGTTTTAGGTGCGTCATTTTTGAGTAAGCCTATAGCCTTCTTTCTCCATAATATATCAATCCCTAAACTTAAGAAATGATTCAGAAAATCATACTTTTTGCTAATGTTGTTAAACATTTCGGCTACCTGTTCCTTTTTGCCCAGGTTCTTGTCTTTATATGGTAGTACTTCCAACTTCTTGAATTTTGATGCAATTTAAGTCCTTAGAACTTATGAATTCAGCGTAAGCCTAGTGAATTATGTCAAATCTTGCACAACTTGCGACTTTATTAGACTTACAATTCTTTGATAGTATGAAAATCAAAACTGCAGAATTCGTCATCAGCAATACAGATTACCTCAAGTGTCCTAATACTGAGAAGCCCGAATATGCATTTATTGGACGATCAAATGTGGGTAAATCTTCGTTGATTAACATGTTAACAGATCGAAATAAATTGGCTAAGATCTCTGGCAAACCTGGCAAAACTCAACTCATTAATCATTTTCTAATCAACGATGAATGGTACTTGGTAGATTTGCCTGGATATGGTTGGGCCAAAGTAAGTAAATCCCTGAAAAAAGAATGGGAAGAAATGATTAGAAATTATTTATTGCAAAGAAAAAATTTATTCAATGTTTTCGTTCTTGTTGACTCAAGAATCCCTCCTCAAAAAATTGATTTGGACTTTATCAAGTGGCTAGGGGAAAACCAAATTTCCTTTTCAATAATTTTTACAAAAGCTGACAAAAAGAATAATGCTAAACTTCACTCAAGCATGGCGACATTCAAAAATAAATTAAGTGAGGAATGGGACGAACTGCCTCCTATCTTTATAAGCTCTTCAGCTACTAAAATTGGACAAAAAGAAATATTATCTTTCATTTCCAGTATCAATAACTAATTTTGGACGCTAAACAACAAACTGATAGGAATTAATGGATTTTAATGAAATAGCAACTGTGTCTGGTAAAGGCGGATTATTTAAAATACTCGCCCCAACACGAGGAGGAATGATTTTAGAGTCTATGGACAGCCTAAAGAAAAAATTGGTTGTAAATATGAATTCTAAAGTATCCATTTTGGGAGAAATTTCTATTTACACTACGGACACAGAAGGGGCAAAACCCTTGGCTGATGTCATGAAGAAGATTCATGAAGAGTTTAGTGGAGACACAGGAGTTTCGAGCTCATCTGACGCAGAAGAATTAAAGTCATTTCTGAAATTTGTTCTTCCTGAATATGATGAGGACCGTGTTTACGTCTCCGACATAAAAAAATTAGCAAATTGGTATATGGTTCTTTCAACAGACTATCCAGACTTGTTTAAGACACCAACCGAAGGGCAGAAGGAAGATGAAAAATAAATTATCTTGACGGAGCAAGAAGAAGTTTCTGAGAGCCTTTCACTAATTAGCAATCACTTTTCTATCCCCAATGATGAGTTATCTCTTTTGGAAAACACTTATGAATTATTAGAAAATAGACTTACATCTATAGTGAGTCATCTCTTAGACAAAGACATGAATCGTCTTCTAAATTCGCTCTATCGTATAGATTTTGAGGAATTAAAATTCAAAAAAATCCTCTTAGAAGAGGCTCCAGAGAATTTAAGTAGAAGAATTGCTCAAGAAATCATCATGAGGGAATTGCAAAAGGTAAAAACAAGGGAAAAGTATAAGAATTTCAATTAGCGTGCTTAACTTCTAAACGACAGAGCCTTTTCTACCATTTTCTTTGACCCCATATATAAAGGAGACCTCTGATGTAGTTCGGTAAGTTCTAATCCCATTATTCTATTTTCCCCATCTGTCGCAGAACCGCCGGCTTGCTCAGTAATGAATGCTAAGGCATTGCACTCGTACATCAATCTCAATTTTCCATTAGGTGCATCTTTCGTCTTTGGGTACATATATATACCACCTTTTAGCATATTCCGGTGAAAGTCCGATACTAATGAACCAATATACCTGGCACTATATTTCTCTTTTTTACAGTATTCTATGTAGTCCCTTACAGATTGTTCAAAACTGTAATAAGAACCTTCATTTATAGAATAAATTCTTCCATCTTCAGGGTATGTCATCTCCAAATGCGATAACACAAACTCACCAAGGCTAGGCTCATAGGTAAACCCATTTACACCATGTCCAGTTGTATAAACCAACATAGTAGATGATCCATAAAGTACATACCCAGCTGCTATTTGGTTCACTCCCTTTTGAAGTACATCCTCCATTATTACAGGGCATCCAACTGGTGATAGTCTTCTGTATATGGAAAAAATTGTGCCTATAGAAACGTTTACGTCTATATTGGATGAACCGTCTAGAGGATCCATCGCGACAACATATCGGCTATCACGATTGACATGAATGATATCATCCACCTCTTCCGAGACTATAGCACAAACTTCACCTCCATTAGTCAAAGCCTTTACAAACCTATAGTCAGCTATAACATCAAGTTTCTGCTGATTTTCGCCTTGAACATTTGTGCTTCCATGACCACCTGCAATATCCGAAAGTCCTGCCTTTGTAACATCTCGGTTAATGATTTTTCCAGCCAAAGCTATGTCTCTTAACAATTGAGATAATTCTCCAGTAGCATATGGAAAATCAGCTTGTTTATTATTTATAAACCTATCTAAGGTCTTGCCAATAGACGATGTTAGGGATGAGTTGACCATTCTAATTATAATAGTTTATGCAAAGATAGCGCATATTCAACCGCGTATTCAACCAGCTTTTTTTAATTTATGCTTTGCTAAACTGGTTACTTTCAAGAATATTTTTTTAACGTGCTCAGAATTGAATTCAAATAAGAGATGCCGAATAAATTGAGGTGTACCAACAACGGATATAAATTGAATAAATCTGTTCTGGATTTGTATCCGGATATCAAGGGAAACGATTGATCATAACTATCATAGAAAGCTTCATCGAAACCACCAAACAATTTGGTAAACGCTAGTTCTGCCTCTCTATGGCCATAGTAAACAGCTGTATCGATGAGATAAGGTTCACTATTTGGTCCACAATGGATATTTCCACTCCACAAATCGCCATGTAACAAAGCGGGGTTCTCTTCAGGGATCAGATAATGAATTTGTAAATAGAGGGTGTAAAAAAGCTTCAGGATACTAGAATCTAATAGCCCCTTTGAATAAGCCAATTTTACCTGTGGCATGAGTCTTTGGTTAATAAAAAAGTCACTCCATGTCTTACTCATCTTGTTATGTTGGGATAGTGAACCTATATAATTATCATGGTCCAGTCCATAGTGAGAATTAGTATTTTTATGCAGCTGTGCCAATCCATTTCCTAGTTTTTCCCAATACTTTTTGTTGGTAATGCCTGAATCTAAAAACTCCATTAACAAGAACCCTTTTCCTTCCAATTCACCAACCTGATGGGTATTTGGAACTTTCAGACTTCCTGTTTTTTTGATAAGCCGTAACCCCAAGCATTCCTTTTCAAACAGATCAAAAGAACCTTGTTTCCAT
>JBNMFK010000361.1:0-3746 GCA_051269965.1 Algoriphagus sp.
GTCTTTTAACTAACCTTGAGCAGAATGATGTGCTGTTCATTGACGAAATACATAGATTAAATCCTATCGTAGAAGAGTATTTGTATTCGGCTATGGAGGATTATAAGATTGATATAATGCTAGATTCGGGGCCTAATGCCCGCAGTGTACAGATTTCTTTAAACCCATTCACTTTAGTAGGAGCCACTACTAGAGCAGGGCTTTTAACCTCTCCGCTTCGAGCTAGATTTGGTATTAACGCACGCTTAGAATTCTATGATGTTAAACTGTTGACCCAAATCGTGACTCGTTCTGCTCATATTTTGGAAACACCCATTAGCTCGGAGGGTGCTCACGAGATAGCTAGAAGAAGTAGAGGTACACCACGAATATCAAATAACTTACTCAGAAGAACGAGAGATTTTGCCCAAGTGAAAGGCTCTGGTAAGATTGATATAAACATCGCTAAAATGGCATTAGGGGCCTTAGACGTTGATGAGCAGGGTTTGGACGATATGGATAATCGGATTTTGTTGACTATTATTGAGAAATTTAAAGGGGGCCCTGTTGGCCTTTCTACCATTTCAACAGCTTGTGGAGAAGAGGCAGAAACCATTGAAGAGGTCTATGAGCCCTTCTTAATCAAAGAGGGTTTTTTAAAAAGAACTGCAAGAGGAAGGGAAGCAACAGAAAAAGCCTACAAACACCTGAAAATTGTACCAAAACATAGAGCAGGAGAGCTGTTCTAACTGTGACACTTTACAACGAAAGAAATGAGAAAAGGATCGTCAGAAATAATTAAAATCGAAAAAAGAGAGACAAAAAAGGAGGTCTTATTTGAGCTGGCGTGGGAGGTATGTAATCAGGTCGGAGGAATTTATACCGTGTTACGCTCTAAAGTCCCTGCTATGGTGGAGAAATGGGGAGACGACTATTGTCTTATTGGGCCATATATAGCCCAAACAGCCTCTATTGAGTTTGAGCCAAGCGTAGATGACTCTCCCTTTAGCAAAGCAGCGGAGGCCTTAAGAGAGCAAGGCATAGATGCACATCATGGACATTGGTTGGTTACTGGACGCCCAAGAATGATTCTTGTTGATTTTGAAAAAGCAATGAAAGAAGTGGATAATCTTAAATTTGGGCTTTGGGCAGATTATAAGATTAGTACCATAAATGCAGAGCCCTTAGTGAATAAGGTGATAGCCTTTGGGCATCTAATTGAGCTTTATCTTACTGAGTTTGTTGAAAACCACGCGAAGAAATTAAGTGTAATAGCCCATTTTCATGAGTGGATGTCTGCCGTACCATTACTGAACCTCAGAAGGAAAGAAGTAGACATTGCAACTATTTTTACCACCCATGCTACGATGCTGGGAAGGTATATTGCTGGAAATGTGACTGATTTTTATGAGCACTTACCTACCTACAAATGGAGAGATGAAGCCAAGCAATATGGCATTGAAGCCCAAGCGGGCATTGAGTATAACGCAGCACAGCTATGTCATGTCCTTACCACGGTTAGTGATATAACCGCGAAAGAGTGTGAGGTGTTTTTTGAACGAAAGTGTGATTTAATTCTGCCTAATGGCCTAAACATAACCCGATTCGCCGCGTCGCATGAGTTTCAAAACCTTCATGTGAAGTACAAACAAAAGATAAACCAGTTTGTGATGGGGCATTTCTTTCAAAGTTACAGCTGGGATTTGGATAATACGCTCTACTTCTTCACCTCTGGCCGCTACGAGTTTAAAAACAAGGGATATGATTTGACTTTGGAGGCACTCAAAAGGTTAAATTTTAAATTGGTAAAGAATAAGATAGATACCACGGTGGTGATGTTTATTATAACTAGGAACCCAACGTATTCTATTGACCCTCAGGTTTTGCAATCTAGGGCGGTCATGGAAAAAATTAAGGAAACATGTGACTCTATTGAGCAGGAGCTGGGGGATAGGTTGTTTTATGCCTCTGCGGCAAGTGAAGATTCTACTTTACCAGACCTAAATACCTTTGTAGACGATTATTGGCGTTTACGCCTTAGAAGAACCATTCAAACGTGGAAGACGAAAACGCTACCTCGTACCACAACACACCTTTTGAAAAGTCCAGATGAAATCACAGAGTTCTTTGAGAAGTCTAACATGAAGAATAATGAGGAGGATAGGGTCAAATTTGTCTATCACCCAGACTTTATCTCTACAACCAACCCACTATTTGGCTTAGAGTATGATCAGTTTGTCAGAGGCTGCCACCTCGGAATATTTCCTAGTTATTATGAGCCATGGGGCTATACACCTTTGGAATGTGTTATTAGGGGAATTCCAACGGTCACGTCCGATTTATCAGGATTTGGGGACTTTATGCTCCAGATCATGAAGGACTATGAGAATGTAGGAGTTTATATGGTCACTAGAAAGGATAAAGGCTTCGAAGAAACCGCAGAGCAGTTAGCGAATCAACTCTTTAACTTTGTTACGATGAACAGAAGGGATAGAATTAAGCAGCGTAATAGAGTTGAGAATTTCTCAGATATTTTCGATTGGGCGAACCTTCGTTCTTACTACGATACCGCACATGATTTGGCTACAAAGAAAAAAGGGGTAAAGTTGAAATAAGTAAATTCCTTTCTTTCAATAAATCTATACAATTAGCTTATAATTAGTTATTTATAAATTATTATAAATAATTTTATCTTTAAATGGTACAATGTTTATAATTTTGTGGTCTAACTAACCCCATAAGTCCTTATGCTCCCAGTTGCCGGCTTTATATTATTAGCATATCTGCTAGGATCTATTCCAACGGCGGTGCTTTATGGTAGAGTATTTCACAGCGTTGATGTCCGAGAGTTTGGTTCGGGTAATGCTGGGGCCACCAACTCTCTTAGAGTATTGGGAAAAAGAGCAGGTTTGGCGGTGTTGATAGTAGATATGTTCAAAGGTTTTTTGGCGGTGTTTCTTGCCAAGTATTTTTTGGGAGTGGAGCCCGCTATGCTTATCATAATTGGTTTTGCAGCAGTTATCGGACATCTATTGCCTATTTTTTCTGGTTTTAGAGGCGGAAAGGGAGTAGCTACATCGTTCGGTGTTTTACTAGCCTTAAATCCACTTGGAGCTTTGGTTTGTTTTGTTGTTTTTTTAGTTTTTGTCAAATTGACAAAGTATGTTTCTCTGGCTTCACTACTGGGGTCTTTCTCTTTCATCCCCTTTAACTTTTGGCAGAACCCAAACGATCACTTTTTCCAGTTAATGGCTTTTATCCTATTCCTATTATTAGTCTTTACACATAGGCAAAATGTAAAGAGACTTATTGATGGAAACGAAAACCGATATCCTCCTAAATAGTTCGAAAGAATCATTTACCCTCTGTTTCTATGCTTACCTTTGCTATTGAATCTAAAATAGCAATATCTTATGAAGGCATTTATCGAGAAAAATAAACAACGATTTTTAGACGAACTATTCGAGTTTCTAAGAATTCCGTCTGTGAGTGCAGACCCGAAGTTCGTGCCAGATATGATTTCCGCGGCAAACTGGGTTAAGCAGAAACTTCAAGAAGCAGGAATGGATACTTCGGAAATTTGCCCTACGGAAGGTCATCCGATTGTTTTTTCACAAAAAATCATTGACCCATCGCTGCCCACCATATTGGTTTACGGGCATTATGATGTTCAGCCAGCAGATCCCTATGAGCTCTGGGACTCACCTCCATTTGAACCAGAAATAAAGAAAAATGCGATTCATCCTGATGGGTCCATTTTCGCTAGA
>JBNMFK010000362.1:0-3729 GCA_051269965.1 Algoriphagus sp.
CCAGAAACTCAACTTTTAAAACTACGATTATGAAAAATGGATTTTATTTAGGAACCTTATTGCTTTTAAGTAGTGCGCTACTATTTACTTCCTGTTCCAATGATGATGCAAATATTAGCGACGTCAGTCAGCAGATAGCTGCTATAGAAAACAATGTAGCATCTGGGGACTGGGTGGTGACCAACTTTAATGACTCCGGGATAGATGAAACTGCAGACTTTTCTGGCTATGTTTTTAGGTTCGATACCAATGGAACTCTTACAGCAACAAGCACAGCTAATACACTTACAGGAAACTGGTCTGTTACTGATGATAGTAATAACAGTAATGATGATAGCAGTAGTGAGAGTGATGATATAGACTTTAACATCTTCTTCCCTGTTGCTGACACCAGTGATTTTGAAGATTTGAATGATGATTGGGATGTTGTTTCTATAACAGCTACAAGACTTGAACTTATCGACATAAGCGGTGGAGACGGTAGTACTGACAGACTTCTTTTTGAGAAGAATTAAACCCTTTTCATTAGCATAAAAAAAAGAATGTTTGTTTCTTATTTAATAAAAGTCAGCTGTGTTTATCATGGCTGGCTTTTCTTTTGAGCAATCATTTTAAAACTGGTCTAGACCCGCTATTTTATGTAAGAGCATTTATCAGGTCATTACTTCTATAAAACCAATTTACGAACTGGGATTAAAGCTTATCTTTGCTGCTTTGTAAAATGGTATATTCCGCAGTACTTTTTCTATGACATTACATGTCCAAATTACCCAAAGAGCATAAGTTTATTGATCTCTCCGATTATGGAAGACCAGTAGCAAAAATGATCGCCAACTCCTTAAAAAACACTTCGTTCACACCTGTTCATGTGACCATAGGTTTTATCATATCTGGGCTCATCGCTATTTATTGTATTTTACAAGAATATTTTTGGTTGGCTGGATTCTTTTTGATATTCAAATCCATCCTCGATGCCGCAGATGGTGAACTGGCTCGAGTAAAGCAAAAACCATCCTACACAGGTCGGTATTTAGATTCTGTTGCAGACATTATCTTAAACGCGTTATTTTTCCTGTCTATTTGGTTCATTACAGATACTCCTATATGGATCTGTATTGCCGCCTTTTTAGGACTGCAATTACAAGGGACGCTATACAATTATTACTACGTTATTTTGCGAAATAAATTTGATGGCGACACCACTAGTCGCGTGTTTGAAACCAAAACACCATTAGCATTGAAAGGCGAAAAACAACAACATGTGAATATTCTTTTTAGTTTATACTTGTTCTTTTATGGCGCTTTTGATAAAGCCATTTATGCTTTAGACACCAATGCAGGTACAGGTAAAATATTCCCTAAATGGTTAATGACTAGCATCTCCACTTTTGGTCTGGGTTTCCAATTACTCCTCATTTCTGTAATGTTGGTATTGGGCTTTAAGTCTCTTATACTTCCTTTCTTTTTAGGATATACATTTATGGTGTTTATTTTTATAGGAATAAGAAAAATATTTTATTAAGGCAGCTTAAAAAGAATCTTAACTCCTAACAGTTTTGAAGAATTTAGGCCTATCTGCTATTTTTAAATCTATTCGTAAATCAGTTTCTAAAACACCCCTTGATTATTTTAACCTTTACCTTGTTAATGGTTGGGTAAATGTCGTCAACCTAAGTACAGGTAAAGCTCCTACGCCTCTTATTCCAGAGTCTATGCACTAGGTAAGCACTTACAACAAAGCCATTAACGGAGTAAGCACCTCTTTTGCGCTAGGGACACTTAAGGATTCCTTCTAACGTAAATATTCTGGACGGTGTTGTCCTAATGTAAAAGACAGTAATTTTTTTGGTTACCACAATAGGTTAGTAATCGTTGGAGCAATGATATCAGCTAATCTGAGGTCCACTCATTATTAACCACCACAGCTATTGCCGAATGAGCTATGTCTATAAATCATAACAAATAGAAAGGACCTCCGTTAAAATCAACTTGCTAGCCCTTGATTTTCAATCACTAATCCAAACTCTTCAACTAGTTTGAATATATTATCTTAGGAATACGACAAGTTATTAATCTAAAAATTTAGTATATCTTAGACTTTACGACTGACCTCATAAGTATTGCTTAAAAAGGCGGACCCTATAACATGCAAAAAAACAAAATACTATTTCTATTTCAAAAGTTTTTCTCTGATAAGACTCGAGAAAGAACTGAAAAGGTCATTCTCAATCTTGCCCTACTCAGCTTTTTTGTTCACCTAGTAGTCATCTATTTATCCAAGTTTGATTTTATAGAATTATCTATGGACAATGGATTATTAAATAACCCTATCTCTGCTGTTTACACGCCATTTTCTTTTATCCTTATTTATGAGGTTTATTTGCTTATTTATTATTTACCAAAGTCCATTACAACATACATTACCAAGCAATATGAAATTATAACATTGATCATTATACGTAAATTATTTAAAGATTTAGCGTCTTTAGAACTTTCTTCCGAATGGTTTGAAATAAAAGGAGATTTACAATTTACTTATGACTTAATAGGATCACTACTGCTTTTCTATTTGATATTTCTATTTCAAAAGCAAGGTAGAAGAAAATTGATTCAAGGAAATAATATAAAGCCAAGAGTGGAAAGATTCATTTATAAGAAAAAAGTGATTGCCGTTATTTTGGTGCCATTATTCTTTGTTATGGCTTTGTATACGCTAACCAATTGGGCAATAGGATTTTCTCTGACTCCTAACGAACTAGCACCTTTTGAGAGTATCAATAACCTATTCTTTGATGAGTTTTTTACAGTCCTCATTTTAGTTGATGTCGTACTTCTATTAATATCATTGTTTTATACCGACCAATTTCATGAGATCATTAGAAACTCTGGATTTATCATATCTACCATTTTAATAAGGATGTCTTTCGGAGTAAGCGGTGCGATTAGCACTATTCTAATTGTGGTGGCTGTTCTTTTTGGACTTGCCATGATTACCGTTCACAATAAATATGAAAAAGACATGCTCCTTAGAGCGTCTACTAATAAAATATAGCTGCCTTGAATCTATGAATAGCTTTATAAGAAAATAATCCTATGAAGATGGTGGCTGTTGTGTAGTTGAAATCTATTCTTTAACGAGCTTTAGAATCTCCTTTTTATATAGTAGAAGACCCATTCTCAGATGATGCATTTCTCGCTTTACACACTGCCGAAGTTGACTTTTTATGAGCGAACAGGATTTGATAAAGCGGCTAACTACCCATTCAAAAAGGTTTGAAAAATTGGAATCAAAGAGAATTTGCTAGCCTATAGTAATGATAGAGTACCCACGCCTGTATAAGGCCAAAAGAAAATCGACACAAGGACAATTACCTCCAACGACTTAAAAGTTAAGGCATTGATCGCTTTACTTATGGAAAGGTTTAAAAATAAAAACGCCTCGCAAATTGCGAGGCGTTTTAAATATAATTAAAACTCTAAGAAAATTACTTCTTGAATTTTGAGTATTTGTTTTTAAATTTATCAATACGACCAGCGGTATCGATAAGTTTGCTCTCTCCTGTATAGAATGGGTGAGATGTGCGAGAAATCTCTAATTTGATCAAAGGATATTGTGTTCCTTCAAAATCGATGGTCTCACTAGTATTTGCAGTAGACTTGGTAATGAAAACTTCTTCATTAGACATATCCTTAAATGCTACTAATCTATAATTCTCTGGGTGTATTCCT
>JBNMFK010000363.1:0-3727 GCA_051269965.1 Algoriphagus sp.
AATAAAACCCGAATAATGAAAAATACGTTAAGCATGCAAAAAACTAATTTCATCTTAATATTTTTTTTCTTTTTTAGCCAACTGACTTTCGCTCAAAGTGAAAAACCGAATGTGTTATTGATTTTGGTTGATGATTTAGGCTATAATGATGTGTCATACTATGGTAATAAGGATATAAAAACACCAAATCTAGAGGCATTGTGTAAGGCAGGAATGAGATTTGATAATTTCTATGCTAATTCTCCTGTATGCTCGCCAACCAGAGCGTCTTTAATGACTGGGAAGTATCCTGATGCTGTTGGTGTACCTGGCTTAATTAGGTATCCCAAAGCTAACAACTGGGGTTATTTAAAGCCTGACATCCAGCTTTTACCTGCTGCATTAAAGGAAAATGGATATGCTACCTCTATGGTGGGAAAATGGAATCTCGGGCTTGAGTCACCAAATTTACCGAATCAAAAAGGCTTTGATTATTTTCATGGTTGGTTGGAGGATATGATGGAGGACTATTACGACCACAAGCGGCATGGAATTAATTTTATGCGTGAGGACGATAAAGAGGTTAAACCAGTTGGGCACGCCACAGATATTTTCACAAACTGGTCTATAGAAATTATCGAGAAAGCTGCAAATATAGAAAAACCATTTTTTTTGTATTTGGCATATAATGCACCGCATTTTCCAGTGCAGCCTCCAAAAGATTGGTATGAGAAGGTGATGGCTAGAGAACCTTCCATTAGTCCCAAAAGAGGAAAGTTAGTGGCTTTAATTGAACACTTAGATGATGGTATTGGACGAGTGGTGAAAAGTTTGAAAGAAACTGGTCAATATGAAAATACACTCATTTTTTTTGTAAGCGATAATGGTGGAAACTTAGATGACTTAGCTAATAATTTACCTTATCGAGACGGAAAACAAAGTATGTTTGAGGGTGGCTTAAGAGTGCCGGCCTTTGCTACCTGGCCGGCAAAAATAAAGGAGGGAACTGTTTCTAATCGGCAATTATTAACAATGGATATTTTTCCTACTCTTGTTGATTTGGCAAATGTTTCAAACAAAGGAAATTGGGATGGAGAAAGCTTTAAGCAAGTTTTATTAGAAACTAAAGCATCGTTTCCTGAACGGCCAGTTTACTTTGTCAGACGTGAAGGTGGAATAAAGTATGGAGGAAATGATTACCATGCCTTGATTTATCAAGGGTGGAAAATATTACAAAATACACCGTACTCTCCTTTAGAACTGTATCACATAAATCAAGATCCTTATGAAAAACGAAACTTGGCAGCAGAAGAGCCTAAAAGGCTTGATGAATTGAATAGATTACTATTGACTTACATACAAAAAGGTGGTGAAACACCTTGGCAAAAACCCAATAAGAATTAATTAAAATAGATATTCTCGCTATAATGGGCTTGAGCATTAAAATGAGCTATGATCAAGATAAAGAGTAGCCCAATTTTATTGTTATATACACAGACGATCAGGGTTATGGTGACCTGAGCAGCTCTGGACATTCAACGTTCAATATTGACAAAATGCCTTTTTGGTGGAAAAGTGTACTAATTTTATTTGGTATCTAAATGTCTGCAGAGCTTGACTTTTTTGTGTAATGGGAAGTCAGCGGAAATATATGGGGATTAGGCAAATAAATTCATGAGCCTAAATAGCAAAAATCGAGTATTGGATACCCCTCTCAGGTTAGCTCTTAATACTTAATCTTGGAACGGTGCGACGACTCGCTTAAATGATTCTGCGTTTGTGTTAGTACTTCTTTGGTAAAAGATGTTAAGAATGGTCTCAAAATGATTTTCGATTGAATTAGCCACAGAATTAAAGTGCTTGATCTTTAATTTCCTGGTGTCATCTACCCATTTCTTTAATCTTGAAAGTGCGTGTATATAATGTTTCTCTTTGTAAATAGCTCTTAATTTTATCACATGTTTATAGGCTTGCTGTAAGCTAGGGTATCTTTCAAATAAGAGTTGAGCCCTTTCTTGTTGGTTTACTGTCCATTGAGATTCTTTTTTAGCTAATACGTAGCGAGACCTTGCCAAAAGCTGTTTCGGAGTATCACCATTACTCAGTGTTTGGGGCGAGTATTTGATTTTTTGCTTTTGGTGTTTTTAATCAATTCATTCTCTACGTCCATTTCTTGCCATCTAAATTGAGTTCTAATTTGCTGTACAGATTCTAATGCGAGTCTAGTTACATGGAAACGGTCGGTTGCTAAACGTGCTAAAGGGAAGGATTCTTCGGCCGCCAGAGCCATATTTGGTGCTATATCTAGGGTGATTCCTTTTACGAGTATTCTCTTCTCTATCGCTAACTTTTTTAGGACTTTAATGATAGTTTCAGCTTTAGTGCCTGCGATACAAGCCACAAGAGTACCTTTCGTTCCTTTATCCGATTTATTACTCTCTATCGTATAAAGTTCCTCTTTCGATAAGGCGACTTCATCTATGCTAAGATGGCTACCAATATTGTCGGCAAATAGCATATAAGAGCCACAATGGCTGTATTACTCCCAATCTTTAACTCCACTTTGCCTGTGTTTATAATACTTTCTATAAGTATCTGCATTAACTCTATAATAGCTACAGATATTCGACATCGTATTCTATGAGTACCTTTTAAAAAAGAGGACAAGTCTTCTGTCATTTTAATGCCATTGGTTAAAAAGCTTAAGTCTCTTCGTATAATATTATTCTTACTATTTTTCTCTCGCCAGCGACGCCTTTTCATACTCAAAAATATAAACTTACCTCTAGCAGGGAAGTCTTGGATTAATGAAGGTTTAGTGAAATTTTTAGTCTCAAACAAATCACTTGAATAGCCAATTTGTAAGATATTCCTCTCCACTAAATGAATGCTGTAGCCTTCTTCTTTAGTGGCTAGCTTGTAAAAGCTACACATGTAAGACAGACCAAATTATTCCAAAAGACCTCCAGGAAGGTATAGAGATAATAGACTGTTTTCGATAAGGCAAATCTCTGCCTTTTTTCATTCTATTCCCAATAAAATCTGGTGTGCCAAAAATTCTCTTTAACATCTTATGATGCACTTGCTCGGGCGGATTCCGTCCTAGTGAGTGGTTTTACAGCTCGAGTATACAGAGAGGTATGTCTGATGAGAAGCGGATATAGGAAAAGAACTTACCAGACTATTCACCTTATTGGGCATAAGACCAACAAACATCATAAAGATGTTTAAAGACATTGTAGAACAGCGTTTTGTATGCTATATTCTTGAGGAATTTTGCTCAGTCCTTATTCAAGCTTTATGAATTTACAAGACCACTTCTTTCATCATGACGTGTGCCCTGTTATAAGCAGAGATTAAGGCATTCACCCCAGACCTGCGAATGCTGGTATCCTCACCACAGCCCCAAAACCGTATTTCAGGGTTTGCATTTAAAGAAATTTGAATGTACGAAACAGAAACAGAGGCAGAGGTATGCCCGGTAGAGTGCGAACTATACTGTTCCACATTAAAATTCTTCCATCCTTGTTGTTTCATGGCATAAACTACCGAATTGATTGGGCCGTTTCCCTTCCCATCTAGTTCCATTTCCTTTCCGTTATGAGTCAGACTTATAAGTGATTGAACTTCCGTTTCTGTAGAGCTCTTGATTTGATATTTTTTCAAATCAATGATATCTTTACGGTTAACAAATTCCTTTTGAAACTCACTTTGAATTTCTTGGAAGGTCATCTCCCGGCCATATTTG
>JBNMFK010000364.1:0-3676 GCA_051269965.1 Algoriphagus sp.
TGATGCGATATTAGATGGAAACCTGGATGAAGTGAAAAAGGAATTGGGAGACCTTATGCTTCACATGGTTTTTTATGCCAAAATAGGCTCTGAAAAGGAAGCATTTGACATTTCTGATGTTCTTCATGGCATTTCCGAGAAACTTATATCGCGTCATCCACATATCTATGGCGATGTAAAAGTGGAGAATGAAGAGGATGTAAAACAAAATTGGGAGAAACTCAAGCTTAAAGAGAAAGGGAATAAGTCTGTTTTAGGGGGTGTCCCGCAATCTTTACCCGCCTTAGTGAAGGCTATGCGTATTCAAGAAAAGGCTAAAGGGATAGGTTTTGATTGGGAGGAGAAAACCCAGGTTTGGGATAAAGTGGAGGAAGAAATGCAGGAGTTTAAAGAGCATTTTGATTCTGAAACCAATGAAACTATAGATGAGAAGGAAGCAGAAGCGGAGTTTGGTGATTTGCTGTTTTCACTTGTTAATTATGCAAGATTCATAGATATTAATCCTGAAACAGCCTTAGAAAGAACCAATAAGAAATTTATAAAACGTTTTCAATACTTAGAATCTAAAGCCAAAGAAATAGGCAAAGAACTATGCGATATGACCTTGTCAGAAATGGACGTTTTTTGGGAAGAGGCCAAGGGCTTTTAGTCAAATGCAGACAAACTTAAGGTTGATTTTGAACGTAGTATTAAAAAATCCAAGGAATACTTTTTATAGAATTTAAAGCATTTATTTTTTAAAATAAAGATTCCGTTATGGAAGTTGTATTGCAGCTTTCATTGTTAACCTCTATAACTTTTAACATTGTTCGGAATCCTATTCCTGAGCTCATGATAAATTCAAGGTATGCTGGCCGGCTTTTTTTTGCTGCTATTACGAAGTCAAGCATTTTTATAAAGCCGAATTGGAGTTGTCCATAAAAAAAGAGTCCTCGTCTGAAGAGTGTTTGCTACTTAATCAAGCAGACAATGGGCACAGAGTTGGAGTGCCTTATTCTAGTTTTATTGCTAAGTATACACTATCAATTAATTATTTAGCAGCTCAACAAATTTCGTAATAATGCCTATTATTGGATAGATAGAGAATGATTTCTCTTCATTTGCGATCATAAGCTTCTTGACCCAGCTGTAAACAGGCTAACAAATGTGAAGGAAGAGGGATTAAGCAGAGTAGGCTTTCTTGAAAATTTGAGATAAAAGAACTGAAAGATCTCGTCGATAGCTTTTCTGGGGATAATCGAATTTATTTTTTGGAGCCGCAGAAATTAAACCTCATTTTTAGGAATGAGTCATTCGCCTTTCCATTTTCTTATGGCGTGTTTTGTTTTTGCCCTCTAGTCTAGAGGCTACTGCCCAAATAGCAGCAGGCAGCCATCCCAAAATCGTGATTTGAAGGATTAAGCACAGAATTCCCCTAATTAATTTACCTCTTAAAAAGAAGGATAGCCAAGGGAGTAAAACAGCAATCAATAGCATAATGTAAAATTCTATGGAACAAACTTAGCTATTTCATAGATTCATGTTAAACGGAAATTGATAAGCGGTTATTAAAGTTTCACCTCACAGCTGTCGTTCGCACCAGATTTAAGAACCGCTTCTACAACACGAATATCCGCCAAACCTTCTTCTCCAGGAGCAATGTAAGGTGTATTATTCATTAAAGCCAAGGCGTCATTATCCATCTGAAGAGGCTGCTGACGCTTCACTGGTGTATAAATTTCAGTACCGTCTGACATGCTTCCTCTGTTTCCGCCATACCCTGTTTGTGGTTCCATTTTTAACCAGCCTTTTTCATAATTGACTTGTAAATGATTCATACTTACACCAAAACTCGATTGGCATGTGGCCATTGCACCACTAGGGAATCGGAGGAGGTAGGTAGCGGTCTCCTCTACTTCATGATAAATTTCTGGTCGGGTAGTCATGGTATGAGCAGAAACAGAAATGGGCTCTTCACCAGTAGCCATTCTTGCTCCTTGTATGGCATAAACACCCATATCTCCCATAACACCACCACCCATAGCTTTACTTTGCTTCCAGTGGTCAGTTCTATTCTCCTTATAGCCAGCAGCAGAATTCACCATCATAACCTTTCCAAATCGCTCCTCTTTCACTACCTTTTGATAAGCCTGAATATTCGGGTCGTGCTGACATCTATAGCCAATGGCAAGTCTCACCTTGTTTTTATTACAGGCGTCTATCATCGCTTGACAGTCAACGACTGATGGAGCCATAGGCTTTTCACACCACATTTGTTTTCCTGTTTCGGCTCCTCTAACAGTATATTCTTTATGCATAGATGGAGGTAAAATAACATAAATAATATCTATGTCGGAGTTATTGGCAATTTCATCGTAGCTGGTATATGAATAAATGTTCTTATCTTCTATGCCATATTTTTCTTGCCATGTAGGAATTTTTGAAGGGGTACCTGTTACAATACCCTTAAGTTCACAATGTTTCGTGTTTAACAAAGCTGGAGCTATCAGGTCTGTGCTGTAATAGCCAAGCCCTACGATTGCAACGCCTAATTTTGCTTTGACCGGTCTAGTGGCAGCCAGCAAAACGTTAGGCGAGAAAGCGGTAACTGTGGCTAAGGCCAAGGATTTTTTAATAAAAGAGCGTCTCTCGTTTTTCATAAGGTAAGGAAGGATTGAATTGTTTTTAAAGGAAGACTAAAAGTACATTCAAAAGATATGAATGTCAAAATCATAAAATCAGTAGTGGATTTTCCTTTGTTATCAAATGAGGCCAAAACAAAAAGCCTTAGAATTTCTCCTAAGGCTCATTTATTACATATTTAATGATACGTTTATCCTAATGCAACGTCTAGGGTCATCATTACTGCAAAACCTACCATCGCTCCAATCGTAGAAAGGTCTGTTTTATCACCCGTTTGAGATTCTGGAATGAGCTCTTCAACAACCACAAAAATCATAGCTCCTGCCGCAAATGCTAATGCATATGGAAGAATGGGGGTTACGTATAGAACTAATAAAGCCCCCAAAACACCTGCAATGGGTTCTACTATACCGCTCATTTGACCATAATTAAAGGCCCTAAGCCTCGAGAAACCTTCTCTTCTTAAAGGTACAGAAACGGCGGCTCCTTCGGGAAAGTTTTGAATACCTATGCCGATGGCTAGAGCAACGGCACTAGATAAAACTGTGAGTGAGGGATCCAAGGCGAGGGCACCAAAAGCGACGCCAACGGCAAGTCCTTCTGGAATATTATGAAGAGTAATGGCCATAACCAGCAAAACACTTCTTTGCCAAGATGTTTTCACACCTTCAGCTCGGTCTATGCTTCTATTTAAGTGTAAGTGCGGCAATGTTTTATCCACGGCATAGAGAAAGGCACCACCGGCTAAAAAACCGACGACAGCTGGTATCCATCCTGATTGACCATTTGCTTCTGCCATTTCGATAGCTGGGGCTAGGAGAGACCAAAAACTAGCGGCGATCATAACTCCAGCTGCAAAACCGAGCATTAAGTTGAGTATTTTTTGATTTATTTCTTTAAAGAAAAAAACTAGTCCTGATCCTAAGGCAGTAAGAGCCCATGTAAATAAAGTGCCAACCAAGGCCAGCACTATGGGATTGTAATCTAGTAGAAAAGATAATTGCTCCATGATATTTAGATTAACCTAAAAATATAATTCGAATTGCCAAATATA
>JBNMFK010000365.1:0-3672 GCA_051269965.1 Algoriphagus sp.
TCTAGATTTTTCTTCTCAGGCTTAAAAACTGGTTTCGATTTAAATACAGGCTTGTTTTGAGTTGCATCGCTTGTTTTAGCGGTTGATTTCATACCTGGTCTAAAAACGGGCGATGGCATTGTAGGTCTTGGTTTAGCTTCTTTTAGCTTTTCAGCTTTCAGAGCCTCTTTTTCTATCACAAACTGGTCATAAAGCTCTCTTTTTTCTTGAGCAACTTCTTCGGACAAATTTGAAAAGGCGAAATTGAGTTGAGTAACATCCAAAACCGAATAATCGTACTCACTGTTCATGGTCAAACATTCCGTAGGGCAAACAGTGGTACAGAGTCCACAGAAACAGCATTTCGCCATATCAATGTCGAATTTAGCTGCATGCAAACGCACCGGAGAGCCATCAGATGTCTTCCTGATTAGCTCAGGAGATTTAATAGCCTCTATTTCAATACAATCTACGGGACAAATTTTTGCACATTTGTCACAAACGATGCAATCATCGATTTCACAATCCAACTGATTCCTACCATGGTCGGGTATCTCTATTGTTTGATGAGGATACTGAATAGTAACATGTCCCTTATCTAATTCAAAAAAATCATCATCGGCTATCTGCTTTTCAGCCCTTGAAAACCTAGCATCTACCAGGTGTTTCAAGGTAAGACTCATGCCTTTGGCCGTAGTCTTGATACCTCTTTTGATGTTTCCGAAATAGGACATGCCACAAAGGTATAATAAAGATAATTCATAATTCGATGATCTACTACATTGATAGACTAAGTTCTTCTAAAGTTTTTAAACTATCCTAAAGAAAAGTATCCAGTAATCATTCTATTGGCCAAATCAAAAATCTACCTTTGTGCATATTAAAGGATAAATACCTTTCGCTATGTTTAAAGAATTAACACTGGTTTTAGACCCAGAGATTGCTCTAGATGAGGATAAACTTCATCAGTTACTAAAAGACAAACTAAATTCAGATTCGGATGCTTTTTACCATCGTGTAAGACGCCAATCAGTGGATGCGAGAAAAAAGCAAATCAAAATCAATCTCCAAGTCGAGATATCTTCCTCTCCAATCCCCCTCAACATTGATTTCCAAAAGAATTATCCAGATGTAAGTACTGCCAAAGAGGCTATTATAGTTGGTGCTGGGCCTGCGGGCTTATTTGCAGCCTTGAGACTTATTGAACTAGGTATAAAACCTATTGTGATTGAGCGAGGTAAAGATGTTAGATCCAGAAGACGAGACATAGCAGCCATCAATAAAGAACATCTCGTGGACCAAGACTCCAATTACTGCTTTGGTGAAGGCGGAGCTGGGACCTATTCTGATGGCAAACTCTACACCCGTTCAAAAAAGAGAGGTGATATAAAAAGAACCTTGGAGATTTTGGTAGCTCATGGTGCCACCGAACAAATATTAGTTGATGCCCATCCCCATATTGGTACAAATAAATTACCAAAAGTAGTTTCCGAATTAAGAGAAAGCATATTGTCTGCTGGTGGAGAGATACTATTTGAAACCAAAGTGATTGATTTTATCCAAGAAGCCCATGTCCTCAAGGGAGTCATCACACAATCAGGAAAAGAAATACAAGGTCTAGGAGTTATTTTAGCTACGGGGCATTCGGCTAGAGATGTTTACGAATTACTTTACAAGAAAAACATCACTATTGAGAATAAATCTTTTGCTTTGGGCGTGCGAATAGAACACCCACAGGGATTTGTGGACAGCTGCCAATACCATAGAAAAGAACGTGGTATTTTGCCTGCCGCTTCTTATTCATTGGTAGCACAAACACATTATAAAGGCATCAAAAGGGGCGTTTTTAGCTTTTGTATGTGTCCAGGTGGCTTTATAGTTCCTGCAAGCACGGCTCCTGGCGAACTTGTGGTAAACGGTATGTCGCCTTCAAAGAGAGATTCACAGTTTGCCAACTCTGGGGTAGTCGTAGCTGTAAATGAACCAGATTGGCAAGCCTATAAGCAATTTGGCCCTTTGGCTGCATTAGAGTTCCAAAAAAGCGTGGAACAAAAGGCGTGGAAGGCTGCCACCCAAGGTCCTAAATCTCAATGGGCTCCTGCCCAACTTATTCCAGATTTCCTTAACGGTAAAATTTCTTCTGTCCTGAATGAAACGTCTTATCAACCAGGACTCGTTTCTATAGATATGAACAATGTGCTTCCTGAACATATGGCTAATCCATTGAGAGATGGAGTAAGCCAATTTGGCAAAAAAATGAGAGGCTACAATAGCCCGGCTGGTCAATTAATTGGCATAGAAAGTAGAACATCTTCGCCTGTGAGAATTCCACGTGATAAAGACACACTAGAGCACGTTTCTCTAAAAAGGCTTTTCCCTTGTGGTGAAGGAGCAGGTTTTGCTGGGGGGATCATTAGTGCCGCCATGGACGGCGAACGCTGTGCCGAGGCCTTATCCAAAATATATAATTAAAGTTCCTTTTTCAAAGGGCAATAAATTCCGAATTTTGTACCTAAAACGGTGATATAAAGCAACAATTGGAATTTAACCTGTTCATAAACCAACTTGAAGAAAAGCTTCAAAGACCCTTACCGGGTCATGAAGAGTTTCTACGTAAAAGTGGTTTTGACCTAGCCAAAAGAAGGAAACCAGATTTTGGAAAAACTAAAAAAAGTGCTGTTTTAATCGCCTTTTATCCTCAAGAGAATGACATCCATCTCCCTCTTATTCTAAGACCTCCTTATGATGGCACGCATGGTGGCCAAATGGCTTTCCCGGGTGGTAGAATGGAGGATTTTGACGAGTCTTACGAACGTACCGCTCTAAGAGAAGCTGAAGAAGAGATTGGCCTCAAGGCCATAGATGTTAAAATAGTTGGTGGTCTTACAGAAGTTTATATTCCGCCATCCAACTATTGGGTTAAGCCTATTGTGGGTGTTTTAGATTATAAACCCACTTTCTTTCCAGATGCCAGAGAAGTAGCTGCCATTCATGAAATAAACTGGGAAGATCTTATTAATCCCGCCATCATCAAACGCAAAACGATAAAAGTAAGAGGTGGCTTCATGGATACTTCTGGGTTTGACATTCAAGGCCAATGGATATGGGGAGCCACTGCTCTTATGATAGGAGAACTCATGGCGGTATTAAAAAACTAGACACTCTTTTTCATCACAAAACTTCCCCGGACTAACACTTACACTGCTCCGTTTAATAAGAAAGGGCATACTATATTCCTTTAACTACATATTTAGTTACTTTTATAAAAGATGTTAAAAAAAGTGTTAAATCTTTCAATGAAAGCATTGTAAAGCTTTTCGGGCATTTATATTTGGCTCAGCAAGGGTTCAATATCTACTCATTTCAACCTTAGATACATGAAAAAAGCTTTACTTCTCCTTTTCCTATTGGGGTCTATCTCTATCCAATCCTTTTCTCAATCAAACAGATTTAACATTAGCGGGTCAGTGATTGACACCGCTGGGATTCCATTAGACTTTTCCTCCATTTTATTATTGATGCCAGAAGATTCTGCTTTGGTCACTTACACCCTTTCTGACGAAGATGGCAAATTTTCTTTTAAAAACATCCCACGTAAAAACTACCTCATTAAAGCGACTTACGTGAGTTATCTGCCACATCAAAGCTTGATAGAGTCAGAGGATCTGGATGAGCTGGTCTTACCAGATATCT
>JBNMFK010000366.1:0-3663 GCA_051269965.1 Algoriphagus sp.
CATCCATCTCTGTCTTGAAGCTTGTTGAAGAAGGTAAGTTGAGCCTAGACTTAACTGTTAAAGACTATTTTCCAAAATTCCCCTATGAGGGCGTAACACTTAGAAGCTTATTGAGTCATAGGTCAGGGCTACCTTATTATCAGTATACTTTTGATAAGAAAGCTAGGGCTGAAAAAGTGTTTCCAGATAACCAGCTTTTAATGAAGTGGTTTGAGAAGGCGTCTCCGAAACCTAAAATATTTAATCTGCCAGATCATTATTTTTCCTACAATAATTCCAATTATGCTATACTTGCGGCAATTATTGAAAAGGTATCGGAAGATGACTTCGCTCATTTTTTAAAGAAAAATATTTTTGAACCTTTGAAAATGAACCATTCGAGCTTTGTGACCGAGCTCAATGATTCTTTGCCTAGAACTTATGGTTATCAATACGGCAGACGAATTCCATTCGATATTTATGATAAAATTGGGGGTGATAAAGGGATTTATTCTACCACAAATGACTTGCTAAAGTGGTATCAGGCCCTTAAGTCGGAAAAAATTATCAGTAAAGCTTCTTTAAGGGAGGCCTATACGCCAAGGAGCTTTGAGTTTCCAGGGCTTAGAAATTATGGTTATGGATTTAGGCTTTGGTTAAATGATAAACAACAGACAGATTATGTTTATCACACGGGCTGGTGGAAAGGCTATAATACAATCATGTTTTTTGACTTAAGGGAAGATTTTGTCATCATTTTACTGAGCAATAAATACAACAAGGACGTTTATAAAATCAAGGAAATTATTGATGTTCTGCACGGTGGAAAGAAAGCCACGAGTGTCGAGGAAAACATCCTTGATCAGTAATCTAATTTATATTTTTGCAAATTGCTTTAACTTAAAAATTATATGAAAAAATTATTAAGCTATCTAGGAATAGTCTTTCTTTTGAGTTCATGCGAGAGAAAAACGCCAGAGGAGTATGGTAAGGTGACTAATTCACCTGTATATTATCATAATGCTGTTGATAAGCTAACAGACGTTATTATACATGACATTTTCTCGCCACCAGTAGCAAGTAGAATATATTCTTACGCCACTTTAGCGGGTTATGAGGCTATGGTGCCAGCAGACGAACGATTCCAGAGCATGGAAGGTCAGTTTAAAGACTTTTCTAACGTTCCTAAGCCTGTTCAGGAAAAAGAGTATTGTTTTCCTTTGGCCAGTTTAAAGGCATTCATGACTATTGCTAGAAATCAAACGTTCACTGTAGATAAATACGACGAGTTTGAGAAAGGTTTTATGGCAGACTTTAAAGAAGCAGGTGTGCCTTCTGATGTATTAGCTAGGTCAATAGAATATGGAGAGTTAGTGGGTAACCATGTTTTAGAATATGCAAAGGGTGATAACTATCCACAAACGCGCGGGCTAAGATATACCGTGAAAAACGAACCAGGCCTGTGGGTGCCTACTCCGCCTCAATATGGGGATGCAATGGAGCCATATTGGATGACCATCCGCCTACTCGTCTTGGATTCTTCCAGACAGTTTACGCCACCTCCACCACCGCTTTATAATTTGGATAAGAGTAGTTTATTTTGGAAAGAGCTTATGGAAGTATATAATATTTCTAAAACAAAAACGGAAGAGCAGGAAAGCATGGCTTGGTTTTGGGATGATAATGCGTTTGTAATGAATGTTCAAGGTCATGTGATGTTTGCCAATAAGAAAATGACTCCGGGTGGACACTGGCTTGCCATAGCTAAAACGGCATTGAAGAATCAAAATAGATCTTTAATTGAATCTGTAGAGACGTATTTTGTAGTATCTACAGCCCTTCACGAAGCCTTTATTAGTAGCTGGGAAGAGAAGTATAGAAGTGAAAAAATCAGGCCGGAGACTGTTATTAATTCGGAGTTTGACCCGGACTGGGCACCGTATTTACAAACGCCACCTTTTCCGGAATATACAAGTGGTCACAGTACTATTTCAGCAGCATCTGCGGAGGCTCTTACCGGTTTATTAGGGGATGACTATGCATTTGTGGACTCTACCGAGTATGCTTATGGACATGGAGTGAAGTCGTTTCCGTCTTTTAGGCAAGCGGCTACTGACTGTTCTTATAGCAGAATGAATGGTGGTATCCACTATCGTTCAGGATGTGAGGAGGGCCAAGCTGCGGGAATACGCATAGGTCAGTTTGTCTTGGAAAAAACAAAAACAAGAAAATAGAATAAAGCAACTTGTGAAAAATCCTGTCATCTATGGTGACGGGATTTTTAATACACGGCCTGAAAATGACAAAGTGGCAGTTATTTAGCGAGCAAATGACCCAATACAGACAAGATGGCTGCATTTTGGTGTTGGAATGAGTATTGTTAAGGACTAAGTGTAATAACTATTATAATTTTAACAAAGATAATTATATCATGAACACATTAGTAAAAGCATTTAGGCCTTTAGGATCATACGCATCCGTATTTGATTCTTTTTTCGATGAAGAGCAAACCCTCAACGGTCTGTTACAAGCAGAAGGAAGGTCGGTTCCTCTAGCGAATGTTGTGGAAGAAGATGCACTATTTAAAATTGAGCTTGCAGCCCCGGGCTTTGGGAAGGAGGATTTTAAAATAAATATTGAAGGGCTTACTTTAAGTATTTCGGCTCAGAAAGAGAATAAGAGTGAAGAAGAAGACAGCAAAGAGGTTAAATTCCAAATTCGCGAATTTAACTATGCGAATTTCATACGCTCTTTCAAACTTTCTAAGATTATTGACACGGAACAAATAGAAGCCATATATGATTCTGGCCTCCTGATACTGACTTTACCGAAAAAAGAAGAATCGAAGCCTAAGGTGCCAAGGTCAATAACTGTAGCTTAATCAGTTATTTAAAGAGGGTTCTAGGCTGGCTAGAACCCTCTTTTTCTTTAAATGGCTGTTAAATAATGTTAAGCGGTATGTATGTCCTCGAATTAAATGAGAATAACTTGCGTTTATATAATACAGAAAGTATTTTTCCTGAGACCATTATAAACTCAACAGATATAAAAGATATATGAAAAGTAACTTAAAAATTGTTTTAATAGCTGTGGCTACTAGCATAGTCACTATAGCTGGTTATAAAATGCTCGGTCTTGAGGAAAAGGCGGTTATTCTAAAAGAGGCAGTTTCTTCGGAGAGCAATTCTTCGTCCAAGCTCATAAACTTTGCCAATTTACCGGCAGGTGTGCCAGGTGATTTCACCTATGCGGCCAGTGTTTCTACTCCTACGGTGGTTCATATTAAAGCTACATCTACAAGGCAGGTGAGACAGCAAAGGATGCCGTCTATTTTTGATGATTTCTTTGGCTTTGATGATGAGGCTTTAGGTGGAAAACAAAGAAGTCAAGAGCAGCGTTCTTCAGGATCTGGTGTAATTATTTCAAAAGATGGTTATATAGCTACCAATAACCATGTGGTGGAAGGTGCGGACGAGCTTGAGGTAATCACATATGATAAAAGGAGTTACATAGCAGAGGTTGTCGGGGTTGATCCGTCAACAGATATCGCTGTTATCAGAATTAAGGAGAAAGACTTACCAAGTATGGTTTTCGCAGACTCTGATGAGGTAAAGGTGGGAGAATGGGTTTTGGCTGTTGGCAATCCCTTTAATTTGGAGTCTACCGTAACTGCTGGAATTATCA
>JBNMFK010000367.1:0-3659 GCA_051269965.1 Algoriphagus sp.
CCGCAGGCGCTTAAAGATTTAGAAAAAGCAGTTGCTGCTCTTATCTCTGAATTAAAATGGAAAGCTGTTAAATAAGCATAACAGACAAAGGCGATTAGTCCCTTTTAGGCACTATTAACCAAGTCGGTAAAATTAGTGTTCTGTAAAAACGTAGATCAGCAATAAAATCAGTAGCGGAATTCCCTAGTACTTGAGCACTAGGAGGCGATTTTGCCGGCTCGTCCACCAAAGCATTCGCCAAGGAGAATAGAGGCCTATTAATAGGCAAAGTGAAAAGAAATAGAAAAGCACGGTTAACACGACCATAAACAAGCCCGATTCAAGCATTGACACCTGACTTAAGGATACTTTGAAATTTTTCAAAGTATCCTTTTTCACTGCGACTATTAACCACTTGCTACAAGGTTAAATGACAATTCACATACATAAAGACGCTTTGTACATGAATTATTAAAAAATACCCCCCCCAATGTTTGTTTGTATAATGTAATATACTTAACCTTAAACCATATTATTTATATCATTTACAATTGATAAACGCACTCTGTACACTTTCCAGAAAAGTGGTTTCGTCCTTCTTGGATTATCTTTTATTTAATACAGTAATCTAAATGAATTAGATTAGAAAGGGTTTCGTTTCGAAAAACTTTCTGGTAAGCTACGTATATCAAAAGTTGTACGAGTCTAATCTTAATTGCTGATAACAATACACAAAAACACAAATCATGAAAACAGAAAAGAAAAATAGTTCAGTTAAAATCAAATCATTCATAGCAAGTCTTTTGGTTATTTTATTCTGCGGAGGTCTTATGCTTTCACCTAATTTGGCTAGCGCTGAGGGAAGTGGTAAAAGGGACTTTAAGATAGGTCATTGCTTCTTGGATAAAAACGAGGAAATATGTAGAAGAATGAAAGAAGGTACTAATTGCCTTGAGCAGAAGAAAAATTGGTGTGACGGTAGCACTTATTTAGAAACTGCTGGTAAGTTGGCCAAAGTATTAGTAGTTATACTTTGATGACTGGCATTAACAATTAAACATGCGAAGTTATTTTTATAAGTCGTTGCTTGTAGCTCTGCCAATTTTATTAACCTTCCTCAGTTGTGATAGCACGACTGAGGTAAGGTTTGCTAATGAGAAAATAGTGAATCTGCCTTTTGTCGATTCTATTGGTTTTGCTAGCATCACCGGGGATACACTACGCTTCGATCCACCGCTTTCTGGAGAGTACCTGAGTCATCAGACGTACAATGACCAAAAGCAGCATCTATGGATAGGACTTAAATCCGAATATTATCGCCTAGATATATATTCATTAGATGAAAAAAGAGCTCTTGGTTCTATCCAGTTTGATTCGGAAGGCCCTGATGGTATTAAAGGAGGAATAGATGGTTTTTATTTCCACAATTCGGATACTATATTTTTGTTATCAAATGAAGCTAATAGGGTATATCTAATGAATGAGAGGTCAAAAATAGTAGATATTTTTGACTTTAGTAATGTGCCACTGCCCGATGGCTTTTCAGAATATGATGCCTATGCTAATCAGGGCCTTAAGAATGGACCAGTCTATGTTGCTTCTAACAATACCTTACAGTTCTATACTTATAGATGGCTCAAGTCCTCAGAAGATAATTTTGACTATCAGGCTTTTGCAAGCTACTCTATTGTGGAAAGAAAGTTTGTTTCTATTTATGGTAACTACCCGCAGAATTATGTTAGAGGGAATAATTTTATCCTTTATAATGATCCACTGCTAGCTGTTGTAGATACGCTGTCCTTTGTGCAGTTTGGCGCTTCAGAATATTTAGCTGCTTATAACAACAAAACTGGTGATTTACTTTATGTAAGTAATGAGCATTGCGAACATTGGAAAGGCGCTCCCGAGGCCTTACCAATGAGAGGTGAGTTTCAGAAGGAAAGTGATTGGTTAATCGAACAGCCTGCCTATCCAGTTCTGCTGCATGATGAAAACAATAAAATTATCTATCGTTTTCTTAAGCATAAACAACCATTGTTGAATATTGATGGATTGCTAAACGAAAGATGGTTCGGCCCTTGGTGTATCAGTATGTACAACTATGGTCTTAAAAGAGTAGGGCACTATGAATTGCCTAAGAATGCACTCTTACCAGTTATTGCCTTTACTGCTTTAGACGATTTATGGATTAAAAACCCAAGCCTTCCACCAGACGAGAATAGTATCATGTTTTACCGATTTAAGCCAACAATAAATGAAAACGGTCAATAGTATTTTAGTTTTAATGTTATTTTCTTTTGCTTGTACTACTCCGCAAAAACCTCTGGCTCCTGAGTATGAGGCTGCTGTACTAAGGTATTTTAGTGATGTCCATAAAATTAGTTTTGACAAGGATGACAAGGTGGTTATTGTTCAACTTGCTGGTTGTGACCCGTGCATAAAAGAAGTTTTACAACATTTATCCGCCAATCAATTAGACGTTAATATAGTTTTGGCCGGCTCGACATTCGATGATGCAATAAATGGCTATGTCACTTCCTTAGACACACATTACAAAATTTTTTGGGATAAGGATTATATGCTGAAAAAATATAGAACTAGCTTAATTGGACCTACTTGGCTTGAATTTGGCAATGATGGTTTAATGCGAGTAGAGAAGCTTGAAACGGAGAATCTTGAGTTGATTTTACAGTAAACAATTATTCAAATTAAATCACATGGAACAAAATCAAATTACTTGTTGTCTAAGGTTAAACTCAAAAGTGGCACTGGTTTTTTCCATTGTTATATTGTCACTGTTTTGTCAAAATAGTGCCATTAGTCAAGAACTCCCGAAAAACCTACTGTACGCCAACGAAAACCTGATTTTTGAAGAATTCTACAGGGTAGGAGAATATAAGATCTTACATTTTGCAGACGAGATTCGGCAGAATCAGCGCTTTATGTACTTGTTAAACGAAGCGAACATTGTGGTAGATACCATGCCGGTGAGAGGAAATGATTTGCTTCTGATGAGGTCAGATTCAAGCTTTTCTATTAAGAACACTAGCGACCTTTTCGAAATTTATATTACTGAAGGTAAATTCAAAACTAAGATGGCCATTGATGTATCAGCAGTATTCATTTCTGACTACATCAGGCCCTATTTTATTGTTAACCGCTATGTAATTGGTACAAAAAATCTGAAGTCCGAAAACTATTTGTCATCCTATTTCTACTTTTCCGCAGACTCGTTAGAGCTGCTTCAGTTAAATTCTTTTCGATATGGTAAGTATAATACCGATGATTCAACCAAGATTTATGCTCTAAACGAAGAAGATTATAGGAAGTTAACAGGAAAGACTTATGAAAAACTACCTATTCGTCCATTATTCGACAAAGAGAAGTCGCTAGTAGAACGGGTGGGTCGAAACAGTTATGGCTCTACTAGATTTTCTCTTCACAAAAACCATTATACCTTTTATGACCGGGAAGCCGCCAAGATTTTCTCCATTGATATGTCTAGCGAACCTCAACTTATTAATGAAATAGAATTGCCTATAGCAGACAAGGATAAAGAAGGTTGGAAGTACCTTTTCGATTTTAAGCTGAAGAAACACTATGCCATTAAGCGGATAAACATTACTGTTATTCCTGAGGGTATCAAAGAGCGCAAAGCAAATAAGATTAAAGAGGCCTAT
>JBNMFK010000368.1:0-3615 GCA_051269965.1 Algoriphagus sp.
ATGATGACAGCTACGCTTTCGCGAAAGCGAGAATAGAAAAAATGAACAAGACAAACCCTAAATACGTCTTGAGAAACTACATCTCACAGCTGGTTATCGATAAGGCTGACCAAGGTGACTATGAATTACTTGGAGAGGTGTATGCCATGTTGCAAAACCCATACGACGAGCAACCCAAATTTGAAAAATGGTACGCCTTACGACCGGAATGGGCGCGATCTAAAGTAGGTTGTAGTATGTTGAGTTGTAGTAGTTAAAAGTGCGCCAAACCTCGTTGCTATCTTTATTGATGTTGCCCAACTGTATATTATCAATGATTTAAATTCATGATTTGTTTAGAAAGACTTATTTTCTTTACAACTTTTTGGTGGTGAGCAGCAATTAGTAGGTTTTAACATTATCCAAACCTCACTTTTTAAAAAGACGCTTCTTATGTCACAAGAGCCATACATTTAATGAATAGGTGGGGCATTAGGAAGTTGAAGAGTTAACTAGTTTAGTCTGTCTATTGTTTATCAAATAAATATTATATTATATTTGATTTATTCACTAACCAACAACGATGCCAATTTACCTTACCAATCCCAACAAAATAATGCTGTCAATTTGAGAAAAGCAACTTATTTAGACAAGAAGCTAGTATCCGAAATACTGGTTTCTGCCTTTTTACCATTGACAGAAGAAAACTCTATAAATCTTGTGGTAAAACAAGATCGAAAGAGAGCAGAACGCATGCAAGTATTAATGGAATACTTATTTGAAAGAGCCATTCTTTTTGGAGAAGTTTATATATCAGATAATGACCAAGCATGTATCTTAATAAAATTCCCTCATCTAGAAAAAATCACATTTAGAACCATCATTCTAGACGTTAAGATGGCATTTAAATGTATAAGTATAGAACGTATTTTTGGTGTGATAAAAAGGCAGCACATAGCACATAAAAACTATCCAAAAGAAGAACATATAAGACCCGTTATACTCGGGGTTAAAAGGGAGTCTGACGGTAAGGGGACTGCTGTTCGTTTAATGATAAAAGTCAGAAATAAGTTTAAGAACAATAAGCTGCCCGTCATCATAGATGCTGCATCGATAAGTAATGCTCAAATGTATCAGAAATTTGGGTTTAAGATCATTAAAAAAGAAGAAACTCTGGGCTTTCCTATTTACTTTTTAAGGCTAAATTAGTACTTAAAACAATGGTGAAAACAGTAAGATAGTAAGCATAAAAACACCTGGCTGCAATGGCTGGAAGCTTATTTAGAAAGGCTAGAATTTGATCTAAAACAAAGTGATGATGACAGTTCCGCTTTCGCGAAATCGAGAATAGAAAATAGAAAATAGGAACAATACCAACCTAAATACGTCTTAAGAAAACACATCTCACAGCTGGTTATCGATAAGGCTAACCAAGGTGATTATGGATTACCTGTAGAGGTATATTAAATGCCGCAAACCCCTACGATGAGCAGCCAAAGTTTGAATAATGGTAGTAGTTTCTACCGCAATGAACACACACTAAAGCAGGTTATAGTATGTGGAGTTGTAGTAGTTAAAAGCGCATCAAACCTCGTTGCTACCTTCATTGGTGTCACAACTGTATATTATCAATGATGCAAATTCATGATTTATTTAGAAAGACTTATTTCCTTTACAACTTTTTGGTGGTCAGCAGCAATTAGGATGCTTAGCTACTGTGAATTATCCTATAAAGATTATGCCTGAAAGCAATTCACAACAAGAGCCTGCCATATTTTATTTTCAACTCACTTTGCCCATGCTTTCTAATATTAAGCTCATGAATCTTCGATTTCTAATTTGTGTAAAGAAAAAAAAACGATTAATTTTATTGCAAGTTTAAAATTATAAATGTCCTTAGCAGGACATGTCAGCAACGATTTTCCATTCTCCATTAATCTTTTTAAAGACAATCATAAACACACCATTTTGATCAACAGCTGGTCCTGTATTATGGAATTCTCCCATGACCCAATAATTCCCCTTTTCAATTTTAGAAATATCAGTGATTACAAAACGTAATATGCCTCTTTCAGCCTTAGTTGGATATGCTTTTTTAAAGACAGCTAGCGTGTTATTCCAGCCTTTTGTTAGGCCGTTACTACCATAAAATTTAAGGTTTTCGTCCCTCCAATAGCCGTCCATGAATCCTTCTAAATCATGTTTGTTCCATGCTATTTCTTGAGCAGACATCACCTCCTTAATTGATTCTATGACTTCTTCTATGTTTTCTTCAGTAGCGGTTGAAAGTTCAACCTCTTTGATTTCTGTCTGGCAAGACAAGAGTAGTATGAATAAAAAGAAAGATGTAAATTTCATAAGTATATAGTTAGAATGTAAAGATACTTAAAACTTAAAGCGCATATTTTAATGCTTAAAAAACTACCTACTAGCAGTTTTATGAGTTCTCGTGCTTTTTTGCTTCTCTACGTGTAGAGTTCATCCTCTTGAGCAATATCATTATAAATTCTATTGTTAAGTGTTGTGTCTGTTTTTAATAAAATTTTACATTCACTTTTGTGGAATTATCATATTTGTGTTTGCCATAAATCAAAAGGGGCAACTCATGTGGTATTAACTAAGAATTAAGATCCGCTTTCGCGAAAGCGAAATAAAAATAAACACTGTTAAAACTAAGGATAGAACTCTTTTATTAGGAATTATTCCATAATTTTGGAACATTTCCAAATAAAAGCAACTTAGTGAATTTTAAAGAACAGTATTATTGTGTTATAGATGTAGAGACTACAGGCAATAGAATAAGTAATAACCGCATGACAGAGATCTGTATGGTGCGCATGCTGGGAAGCGAAGTGATTGAAAAATTCACAAGCCTTATTGATCCTGAGAGTTTGATCCCCGATTTTATTACTAGTTTAACTGGGATTGATAATGAAATGGTCGCTGCGGCTCCTTTGTTTTCTGAAGTGGCTAAAGAAATAAAACGCATGACACGCGACTGTATTTTTGTAGCGCATAATGTCAACTTTGATTACAATATTATACACAACGAATTCAAACGTCTAGGTTATGATTTTAAACGTAAAAAGTTGTGTACCGTAAGACTTTCAAGAGAATTGATTCCAGGGATGAATTCCTACAGTTTAGGAAAGTTGTGTCATTCTTTGGGCATCTCGCTAGAAAACAGGCATCGTGCCGAAGGGGATACCGATGCAACAGTGACTTTATTTCAAAGGTTACTAGAAATAGATAAGGATGGTGAAGAATTTACAAAGTTTCTAAAAGGTAGTAATAAAGAAGGAACTTTTCCGCCGCATTTAGACCGGTCTCTTTTTGATGAATTGCCAGGTACTCCAGGGGTATATCTTTTTAAAAATCAGGCTCAAAAGGTCATTTACGTCGGTAAAGCCATCAATATTAAAAAACGGGTGCTGTCTCATTTTTATTCTAAAACGAGCAAGTCCTATTTGATGTGTCAAGAGATCTTTCATGTAGAACACATTCCTACTGGTAATGAATTGGTCGCTTTATTACAAGAAGCAGATCTCATCAAACAATACTACCCCAAATTCAATAGCGCCCAGAAGAAACCAAGAGCCGCTTATCAAATCCTACACTACAAAAACCAAATAGGAG
>JBNMFK010000369.1:0-3610 GCA_051269965.1 Algoriphagus sp.
CACGCAACAAAAGGCAGTTCAGAAGGAGCTTCTTCTCGCAAAAAAAGAGGCAGAAAATGCTCAAAAAGTTGAACAAGAATTTTTGGCAAATATGAGTCATGAAATTAGAACGCCACTGAATGCCATTATCGGTATATCTCACCTTCTTTATGATACTAATCCCTCTGCAGAACAGCTTGAATATTTTACAATTATAAAAAATTCTGCCAATTTCTTACATACGCTTATATCAGATGTATTGGATATGGCGAAAATTGACGCCGGTAAAATACAGCCCAAAAATGAACCCTTTGACCTATTAAGTTTGCTTGATACAGTTCAAAGAACTTTTGAGTTAAAAATTAGAAAAAAGAATCTAAAAATAATCACGATAACTGATGATAGAATAAGTAATCTAATAAAAGGAGATGATACTTTATTAAACCAAATACTTCTTAATTTAGTGGGTAATGCCGAAAAGTTTACTGAAAGAGGTTCAGTTACTATTAAAACTGATGTGATTGAAGATAAAAAAGATAAACTTTTTATAAAATTTTCTATCAAGGATACTGGTGTAGGAATTCCTAAAGAAGACCTTGAAATAATCTTTCAAAAGTTTAGACAGGTTAGTTCAAAGCAACAATCAAAAACAAGAGGTACTGGATTAGGTTTAGCAATTGTTAAAGAATTGGTGAAATCTATGCAAGGGAAGGAGATGGAAGTTAGAAGCAACAAAGAAGAAGGAACGGAATTTAGTTTTGTCTTACCTTTCACTAAAACCAATATCAAACGTGGAAGCCAATTAAAAATTCTAGAAACAGAGAGTATTAATTTCTCAAGAAAACGAATTTTGCTAGTTGAAGATAACAGTTTAAATACTCTTTACGCTACCAAACTTTTAAAACGTTGGGATATTGAAGTAACACATGCAAAAGATGGATTGGAGGCCGTAGAAATGATTCATAAGCATTATTTTGATTTAATCTTGATGGATATTCAAATGCCAAACTTAAATGGTTACGAAGCTACTATTCAGATCCGGAATACTATCAATATCAATAAAGTTATACCCATAATAGCATTGACAGCCTCTGCTTCTCCAGATGACCAAGTAAAGGCCATAGATGTAGGTATGAATGATGTTTTGACCAAGCCATTTACACCCACTGAAATGCAAGTAGTTTTGGTCAAATATTTAAACTCAGCAGACAGCCAAAAAATAAACACAAAAATGAATGAAAAAACAGAAGTTTATTTTAACGAAGAGAGGTTAAATAAAATATATGGTTCAGATAATGACTTCAAAAAGATGGTTTTCGATACTTTTTTAGAAGAAATACCTTCACAGATAGCTGAAATACGAAATTTCGTAAAAAATAAAAACTGGACTGAATTAGCCAAAGTAGCTCATAAAATGAAACCTGCTTTGGGAATGGTGGGACTTACATCTGGAGAAGAGGACCTAAGAATAATTGAAACGACCATTAAGGCTGAAGGTATTAATAAACAAATAGTAGAATTAATCACTGCCTTTATAGAGAACTGTGATACCTATGTGAATAGAATAAAAGAAGAGCTTAAAAAAATAAGCTAAAATGAAAATAAATCAAAAACTTTTTATCAACGGCAAATGGACTAATAAAAATAAGTCAGAAGGATTTGATAAATCCGCCTGTCAAATAGTTTTAGCATTTTGTGGTAAGGAACAATTGAATTTAGGTAATATTAGTGCAATAAAAGCGATCTACTCAAATGCAAAAGTTATTTCTGCTACTACTGCAGGGGAGGTTTTAGGCGATGAATTATATGAAGGCAGCATTGCCCTGACTGCAATTCAATTTGAGAAGACGGAAGCGAAAGTGTTGTATGCCAACATTAAAAGTTTTAGTGGAAGCTACCCTCTAGGTAAAAAATTAGCGGCCCTTATGCCACCTAAAGGTTTACAATATATTTTGGTTATATCTGATGGTAATCTCGTGAATGGAACTGAATTAGTGGCTGGGATTTCAAGTTCTAATAAAAATGGTGCTTTGATTACTGGAGGGATGGCTGGTGATGGTGCTCGTTTTGTATCAACCCTAGTTGGCGTAGACGAAAATATTTCAGAAGGTAATGTAGCCCTTATAGGGTTGTACGGAGATAACATAAAGATTGGACATGGTTCACTCGGTGGTTGGGATGAATTTGGTCTAGAAAGAACCATCACAAAATCAGAAAAAAATGTATTGCATGAAATGGACGGGAAAAATGCCTTAGAATTATACAAAGAGTATCTAGGCCCCTACGTAGACGAATTGCCATCGTCTGCATTACTTTTTCCGCTATCAATAAAAAAAACAGATAGTAAGGAAAGCAATGTAAGAACTATCGTTTCTATAGACGAAGAGAAGCAATCAATGACTTTTGCAGGAAACATGCCAGAAGGAAGTAAAGTGAGGCTAATGAAGGCCAATTTTGACAAATTGATTAGTGCCGCGGGAACCGCCGCAGATCGGTCTTTGATAAACCTTGAAAGAAAGCCTGATTTAGCTTTATTAATTAGCTGCGTTGGTAGGAAAATAATTCTTAATGAAAGAGTTGAAGAAGAATTAGAACAAGCCAAGGCAATTTTAGGAACAGAAGTATTCATAACTGGGTTCTATTCGTACGGAGAGATCTCGCCAATCGTAGAAAGAGCAAGATGTGAATTACTAAATCAAACAATGACCATTACGACATTTACCGAGTTTTAAAATGGAAATACATCCTTTGCTTAACAGGTTGATTAAAAAATATTTTCCAGAAGATATTAGTAAAGAAAATTTTAAAGTTTTTTTCAATGCCGTAAGTAAAACTTTTATGTCGTTTGATAGAGATAGAAAAATTACTGAAAATGCCTTTGAAGTTAGTGAAAAGGAATACCAATCAGTACTTAAAAGCTTAGACTATCAACATGAATTAAAAAAAGCTTCTATTCTTAAAATGAAACAAACATTGATAGAGCTAGACTCCTCCAATGAAACCATAATTACCAGCAGTGACGATTTAATAGAAATAATTGATATTCTTCAAAAACAAATTTCAGTCAAGAATGAATTAAAAATCACGCTATTTCAAGCTAAAGAAGATGCCCAAAAGGCAGCTAAAGCCAAGTCTAACTTCTTATCAGTTATGAGTCATGAAATTAGAACTCCGATGAATGCCATCCTCGGAAATATCCATATCCTTAAACAAGAGACTTCTCTTAAATCTCAAGAAATGTTTATTGAAAGTCTTCACATTGCTAGTCAAAACCTACTAAGCTTGGTTAATGATATATTGGATTATGGTAAAATAGAGGATGGAAACATTCATTTTTACGAAAGACCAATTCATCTGAAGGAATTATTAAATCAAACTAAGGTTACAAATAGGTTTAAGGCTAATTACAAGGAAAAAGAAAACGAAATTGAGCTAGATTTGGATGAAAGGCTGCCTGAGTTAGTAATAGGAGATGCAATACGTCTCAATCAAGTCCTAAATAATCTTATTTCTAATGCATTAAAGTTTACTAATAAAGGAAAAATAACGGTCAAGGTTAATTTAAATAAAGAGACCGAGGACATGTGGCTCATAGATTTCGCGGTGAGTGATAACGGAATTGGAATAAAAA
>JBNMFK010000370.1:0-3608 GCA_051269965.1 Algoriphagus sp.
GCTCCAAGTTGATTTTGGCATCACTGACTCGGGAGGTTTAGGAATTGAGCTTAAGTTTTAGGCTTTCATATCTTGTTTGCCCATAATAAAAAAAGTAAATTTGTATGTAATTTTTGAGTGAATCAACCAATTTAGAATGAAATCGAATAAGTCAAATTTCGATTCTGCAAAACAAATTTTTACTGCTTTTCTGGAGAACAAACAGCTGAGAAAGACTCCCGAAAGATTCGCTATACTCGAAGAAATCTATAGCCGGGCAGATCATTTTGATGTAGACGATCTTTACATTTCCATGAAGAACAAGAAGTACCAAGTAAGCCGAGCTACGGTTTATAATACTCTTGACTTATTGGTGGAGTGCGATTTGGTTACCAAACACCAGTTTGGTAAAAACTTGGCTCAATATGAAAAAGCTTTTGGTTCTCGTCAACATGACCATCTAATATGTTTAGACTGCCATAAAGTAGAAGAATTCTGCGACCCAAGAATCCAGAATATTCAGACTATGGTGGGTGATACTATGATGTTTGATGTAATGCATCATTCTTTGATATTCTATGGGAATTGTAAAAAAGATAATTGCGAAAACAAAAAGGTGAAAGCCTAAAAAAAAAGGGGAGTTAGACTACTATGGTTGATATTTTATTGGGTTTACAGTGGGGAGATGAAGGCAAAGGAAAAATTGTGGACGTACTAGCCCCAGATTATAAAGTTGTAGCTCGTTTCCAAGGAGGACCCAATGCTGGTCATACTTTAGAGTTTGATGGCTTAAAACATGTTTTACATCAGATTCCATCTGGTGTTTTCAGAAAAGATTGTGCAAATATAATTGGTAATGGCGTCGTCCTAGATCCCGTTATTTTCAAAAAAGAAATTGATAGCTTAACTGAGAAGTTTGGCATGGATTTAACTCAAAATCTGATCATTTCAAGCAAGGCCTCTATCATCATTCCTACACACAGACTTTTGGACGCTGCTCAGGAAAAAGCTAAAGGAAAAAACAAAATAGGTTCTACACTCAAAGGAATAGGGCCAACATATACAGACAAGGTAGGCCGTCATGGTCTAAGAGTAGGAGATATTTTATCCCCTTCCTTTAAAAGTAAATATGAAACGCTGCTCAACAAGCATAAGATGCAGCTTGGATTTCTAGCATTTGAGACAGAGGGTTTAGCTGAAGCTGAGAACATTTTCTTTGCAGCTTGCGAGTTTTTGAAGACTTTCCAGATTACAGAAACAGAGTATACCGTAAATAATTATCTTGACAAGGGCCAAAAAGTACTGGCTGAGGGTGCCCAAGGTTCTCTTTTGGATGTTGATTTTGGATCGTATCCTTTCGTAACGAGTTCTTCTACAACTGCAGCAGGTGTTTGTGCTGGTTTAGGTGTTGCACCAGGTAAGATTGGAGAAGTTTTTGGTATTTTTAAGGCCTATTGTACTCGTGTAGGAAGCGGCCCCTTCCCCACAGAACTAGAAGACGCTACAGGGGAATTAATGCGTAAAGAAGGGAATGAATTTGGTGCTACTACAGGAAGGCCAAGGAGATGCGGATGGTTAGATTTACCTGCTCTAAAATATACTGTGATGCTAAATGGTGTTACTCAGCTGGTAATGATGAAGGCAGATGTCCTCAATGTATTTGAGTCGTTGGAAGTTTGTACAGGATATCAATTGGTGGATGGAAGTATAAGTGAACAAATGCCTTTTGATATTGTCGATGAGAAGGTTACCCCTGTTTACGAAACTGTGAAAGGCTGGAATACTTCTTTAGAGGGAATTACGTCTTTTGAAAGTTTCCCTCAAGAGTTAAAAGACTACGTTACCTATATAGAAGAAAAAATTGGCGTTCCTATAACTTACGTCTCTACAAGTCCAGACAGAACAGCCACTATAAAAAGATAGGATGGATAAGAATCTGGCAAACTATCTGTTTCATGACGAGACTATCTATGCTGAACAAGTAGAATTAACCAACCTGATAGCAAACCCAAAAGAAGTAAAGACAGCCCCTGAACCAGTCGCTCAGCGTAACAAGGTGCCTGAAAAAGCAATTGCTCGTATAGAAGACAGTGCGGCCTTAGATATTATCCCAGAGCTCATCCCATTTAAATTGAAAACGCCACATTTGTTAGTAGTTGATGGCATTAAACCAGAAGAAAAAGATTTCCTAGTTAAGGTTTTATTGGCATTAAACATGTCTCTTGGCAAGGTAGATTTGTTAGATAGGTCTCAACATCCTAACCCTGATTTTAAAGAAATTATTTATAATAACACCGTCCGAAGTATCCTATTCCTAGGAACAGACTCTGGAGGCGAATTCCTTCCAAAACTGAGGCTAACTTCCTATCAAGTCAAAGAAATCAAGCAGATTAAATTCCTTGCTTCAGCTACGCTAAATGAAGTAAGTCTAAACCAGAACAACGAAAAGAGGCAACTGTGGAAATCTTTGAAAGAACTCTATCAATAAAGTTCGATCTCAGTAGTGTGAATAAAATTCACTCCAAAAAAAACATCACTCACTCCTAGAAATCTCATGTTCGTCGGAAACAAATAGCCGTAAGCTCCTCTTATAACCACATTTGTATCGTCATTATTTAACAACGACGCATACATGAAAAAGCTCTTCTTATTCCTGCTAGCACTTTGCACTCTTCCTGCCTTCAGCCAGACGGCCATTTCTGGTAAAGTCACTGATAAAAAAGGAGAAGCTCTCCCCTTCGCCAATATTTCTCTTGAAGGAACTTATGATGGTGTTTCGTCTGACATTGACGGAGATTTCATCTTTTTTACGGAAGAAAAAGGAACACATATTCTACAAGTTTCTATGATTGGCTATGTCACTCTAAAGGAGAATATTACTATTCAAAACACCAATTTAAGTTTTGAATTTAAACTTACCGAGTCAATAAGTTCGTTAAATGCCGTAGTTGTTACAGCAGGCATGTTTGAGGCTTCCGACGAGAAAAAAATGGTTATGCTGAAACCGATGGATATTGTTACCACCGCAGGTGCTGGAGCAGACATCGTTTCTGTGATGCAATTCTTGCCAGGAGCTAATCGTGTTGGTGAAACAGAGGGTTTATTTGTGAGAGGTGGATCTGCCAATGAAACCAAAACTGTGATTGACGGTATGATTGTTCAAAATCCATTTTTTAGTAGTACCCCAGATGTACCACAACGTGGGAGGTTTAATCCATTTATGTTTAAGGGAACAGCATTTAGCACCGGAGGCTACTCAGCCATGTATGGTCAAGCTTTGTCTTCTGTACTCCTACTCAACACACAGGATAAACTAGGCGAAAGCTCTAACCTTAACTTGGGTGTAAATATGGCAGGTGTAACGGCCTCTTACACACACAAAGGATGGATAACAGGCACATTAAATTACACTAACCTTTCTCCTCTCTTTAATTTGGTTAAAACAAACATAACGTGGGAAAAAGTACCCCAAGGTTTTGGAAGTTCACTATCTATCAACCAAAATTTTGATAATAATAGCTCCTTGAAAGTCTTTGGCTCCTATACCGATAATAGCTCTGCACTAAATCTACCTACTTATGATAATGTAAATAGCACTTATATTTTCAATAATAACAACAAAAACACAT
>JBNMFK010000371.1:0-3606 GCA_051269965.1 Algoriphagus sp.
GCAAAAACTCCCATCTTTTTGTTGGCATGTTCAAAATTAACCAATTATGGAATAGAATTTGAACTAATCGTAACAAAAGGAAAGATAATTGGTAGGCCTTTAGGCTTCGCATTAGCAAATTACTCTTTAGCCATTTAGGCTAGGGTGATTTGTTAAGCTTGTCTAAAAAAAGAGGTGGCTGTCTTAGTGACATCCACTGTTATTTTATCCCTCGATCCTTATTTATCTATATTGCGTAATTCACTAAAGATTTGAATGCTCCAACGCACTAAACACCTGATTATATTTTTTGTACTCTTTTCACAAAACTTGATAGCTCAAGTTGACAGTACACAAATTTCGAGAAAACTCATTAGAGACAAAAATGCCTTGGCTCTACCCGTAGTCTTTAGATTACCCGAAACGGGTTGGGCTGGTGGGGCTATTGCCACGGCTTTATGGTCGTGGGGAATGGATAGCATTGGGGCAAACCCTTCTCAGGCATCTTTTGGATTAACCTATACCCAGAATAAGCAAATTCTTATTTTTTTACCTTTTCAAGTTTTTATTGATGATAATAAGTACTACCTCAACGCAGATTTAGGCTGGTATAAATACAATTACTTCTACCATGGTATTGGAGAGCATAGGGTTAAAGCAGAACGTTTTGATGTTACTTTTCCTCATTTGGAGTTATTGGCTACCAAGTTAATTAGAACCAATTTATATCTTGGGCTTAGGTTGAAATATGAAAACTACGATATAACGGGAAGACAAGAGGGTAGCGAGCTGATTAAAGATGAAATTAGTGGTAGTAGGTTAAGTAGAACATCAGGAGTGGGACCAGCATTACTATTGGATACTCGTGATAATGTTTTTTATCCTACGGAAGGTTTTTTTGGTGAGATTTCAATTTTTCCATCAAATAAAGTTTTTGGAGCAGATAGAAATTTTGTCCAAACCAAAGTAGATATAGCTAAGTATACCACTCTATATCCGAAATTAGTAGTGGCTAACAATCTGTATCTCGTTCACACAGCAGGTAAGACAGTTCCCTTTCAACAACTTGCTTTATTAGGAGGTTCAAAAAAGATGAGAGGCTTATACACTGGTTTTTTTAGAGATAAAAATGTTGCCCTCGTACAAACAGAGCTTAGGTACAATATATGGAAGAGTTTCTTTTTAACAAGTTTTGGTGCTGTTGGTGTTTTAGGAGATGCTGAAGATATTCTTCGTTTAAATTTACCAAAGTTTACCTATGGTTTTGGCCTTAGAAAAATGACAAAAGGAGGCGTGAATTTTAGATTTGATTATGGATTTTCTCCGTACGACACAGGGAACTTTTATCTAACAATAGGAGAGGCGTTTTGAATTAACTAATCCCATAAAAAAAGCCTCCAAAAGATGTTTGGAGGCTTAGTATGATGTGATAGAGGTTTAAACTTTATGAACCCAGCCATGAGTGTCTGTAAATTCTCCTTTTCTAATTCCATCTAGTTTTGTTTTCAAAATACTTGAAATAGAAGAAGATGTGATAGCAGGAAGAGCAATATCCTCTCCCTCAAAACCGATACCTGAAAAAGGGGAAACCACAACAGCTGTACCCGTTCCAAAAACTTCTGTTACAGAACCATCTTTTATGCCATCTACAATATCTTTCACGTAAATATCTTGTTCAGATACTTCATAACCTGAATCTTTTGCAATCGTAATTAGAGAATCTCTAGTAATACCTTTTAGAATAGTACTGCTCGTCAAAGGGGTTAATAATTTACCACTTTTAACAAAAAATACATTCATAGTACCAGATTCTTCAAATTTAGTATGCGTTTGGGCGTCTGTCCATAAAAGCTGGGTATATCCCTGCTCTTGAGCAAGTTTAGCTGGATAGAGGGAAGCTGCATAGTTACCAGCACATTTTGCATAGCCTACACCACCCGTTGCAGCTCTTATGTATTCTGTCTCTATCTTTACTTTCGGTGGCTCCGAGTAGTATTTACCTGCGGGGCTCATAATAATCATGAACCTATAATTATAAGAAGGGCGTACACCTAGGTAGACATCAGAAGCGAACATGAACGGGCGGAGGTAAAGAGAATTATCTTCTCCTTTTGGAACCCAAGCGGCATCTATTTTAAGAACTTCATTTAAACCACCCAAGAATACTTCCTCAGGGACTTGTGCCATGCACATCCTTTCAGCTGAAATATTAAAACGCTTAAAGTTTTCTTCCGGCCTGAACATAACTACCTCATCATTCACATTTCTAAAGGCTTTCATTCCTTCAAAAATTGATTGGCCATAATGGAGAGAAGCTAATGCAGGATTATATGAGATATCGCCATATGGTATAATTTCAGGAGTTTGCCAGACGCCATTGACGCAGTCTGCTACGAGCATATGGTCGGTAAAGAGAGTTCCAAAGACTATATTCTCTGGATTTAACTGATTAATGCGACTTTGCTGAACCCTCTGAATTTTGAAAGTTGCTGCTTGTTCTACCATAATAAATAAAGGTTAATAAGAAGAAATTTTAAAACATCAAATCAAAATATACGACGCTTTTGAATGCAATATTTGACAATAAAAATGGTTCGGTCAAGAGAAATGTAAAAAAATACTTGTCTTGACAACTAAGCTCTTTTTTCACGGCATAGTTGAGATTAAAAAATCAAGCTAAAACTAAGTTGAATAGATGAATCTCATCTAGCCATAGTAGCATGGATTAGAGCTATTTATTCCAAGGGAACTCCGTAATCCACATCTCAGCTCGATCCATTAATGGCTCTCCATATATTGCGATATCAGACGCGGGCTCAAATTGGGCAGTAGGCAATACTTTAGATCCTTTTTTAGCTTTGGCTAAAACATCTGAACCAAGAATATGCTCCAAAGCTGCCTCAAGTATACGCTCTTGAGGGTCACCAAAAGGGCGGAATGGTAAGGTTTTGTCCTCTATTTCCACATCTGGCAAGAAACCTTCTTTGCTTCCATAATCAGACTTTCCTAAAGAGTTTACAGACTTTAAAACAATGGGCTGCATGCCCCATGCCCACCTTTGAGGAGAGTTAGAATCGTCAATCGTGATAGAACCTACATTTTTTCCATAAGTATGTTCACCTATTAGAATGACATCCATATGAGGCTTCAAATTATTAATCACCAATTCGCTGGCAGAAGCAGATCCATTAGAGACTAAGAAATAAACCCTATTTAATGTTCCAAGGTTATTTAGGTTACCAATCCCAGACAAACTTGTGGAGAAAAAAGTATCTAAACTTCCCGAATTTCTCAGCGACATTTGTTGGTTGTTCCAAATCTGCCTTGTCATTAATTTATTTGGGTCTAAATCTTTAACAATAAGCGAACTAATCATCTCTGCAGAAGAAATATAACCTCCGGGATTAAATCTAAAATCTACTACTAATTCATCTACTGATAAGGCCCTAAATGCAGCAAACATATCGTTTACTTCACCATTACTTGAAGTAAGAAATTGGTTATATACAAAATAACCTATCTTTTTATCTCCCATTTCCAAAACTGTATAATAATGAAGAGCCTGAGATTGTGTTTGTTCCTTAGTCACTTCGACGCTTTCCTCAATTGAAATGATAGTTCCATCAG
>JBNMFK010000372.1:0-3599 GCA_051269965.1 Algoriphagus sp.
GAACTGGAGTCTGTGGTAGACCTTGTCAATACAGATCGTGGGCCTGGAAGAATTACTCAAAGTGCCGTATGGGGCTTTTTAGCAAGATTACACTTGAATACAGCTGTTTATACAGACCCTTATGGTAGTCCTAATTTTGCTCAAGCGGATATGAATAAGGTGATAGACTATACCGATAAAATCATTAATTCTGGAAAGTATAACCTCTCTGCGGAATATTTCGAACTCTTCAATGATGCTAATAATTCTAATCAAGAATTAATTTTCGCCTTGGATCAAAGAGGCGTTTTGAAAAGGGAGCACAGCAGATGGGCTTATTGGTCCATGGCAGGTTCTCAATGGGGTAGACTTGAGTATCCAAGTTCAGATGGAACAGATGGGCCTGCTATTACACCTGATTTTTATCAAACATGGGTAGATGCGTACGGGGAACAAGATCCCTCTATTGATGCACGCTTTTATCAATACAACGTAAAGGTGTCTGAGGAATTAGCAAACCTTGAAGGTAAATCGCCATTAAATGATGAGGATAATTACATCTGTGTGGCACCTGAAGACTTCGAAATGAATCGAGGAATAATACGAGGTACACCATGGGGGCCAAGAAAGAACGCTGAAGGAAAGTTTATCACGTGCGACGGTGGCTTTAGGATTTATCCAGTAAAGCAAATAAAAGGTAATGGACCCGATAAGAATGTTGCGTATGTAGATCACACCCTCCAAGTTGACTTTACCAATGAAGGCCGACTACATAAAACAGGCTATAGAGTGGCTAAATATCAGTATAGTCGTACCTCACCAAATGGCAACAATTTTAGTAGTGTTGATTTGGTAATGATGAGACTTGGAGAAATCTATTTGATGCGTGCAGAGGCTAAACTAAGAAACGGCGACAATGCAGGTGCTCTTACAGATATTAACACCTTAAGGGCATCTAGAACAGCCAGACCAGATCAAGTTCCTCCAGCACTAGACGAGGTAAACTTAGACATCATGCTTAGAGAAAGAGGCTTTGAATTGTACTGGGAAGGATTCAGACGTACAGATCAAATTCGCTTTGGAAAGTTTGAAGACTCTTGGACAGAAAAGACGAATTCAGATTTTAAAATGAGGCTTTTCCCAATTCCACAAAGTGCCATTGATGGTGCTTCAAATATTGAAGGTTACATCATTCAAAACGACGGGTACTAATTTTAAACCAGATATTGAAATTGATGGGTGGCAGGTTTGCTGCCCATCTTTTTTTGTCTCGTCAGCGTTTATGGTTTCTCGAAGACATTTTTCATGATACTTTCAAACTTCTTGGCAGAACTATAGGTTAAATTGAGTATAGGCTATTTAGTTCTTTAACGTTAGTTTTATGTAATATCTTCGCGAGCCGAAACGGAGAATTGGAATATAAATGCTCTGATTCTCTAAACTTCGTAAATTAATCACCCCTTCTTATGATGTTAAAAAACCTTATTGCTGCTACTTATTCACCGATGAATCAGGATGGCTCACTGAACATTGATATTATTCCAAGCTATTGCGATTTTTTAAGAAACAATAAAGTTGCAGGTGTTTTCATGAATGGCTCTACTGGCGACTTTGCCTCTCTTCAAATAAATGAGAGAAAAGATATTGTAAATGCATGGAGCAAGTGTAAGCAACCCGACATGTTTTTAATCGATCATGTGGGTGATACGAGCTTGGAAAACGCAAAAGAGCTTGCGTCACATTCAGCAGACAAAGTAGATGCTATTGCTGCTCTTGCTCCATATTATTTCAGACTGAATAGTGTTGAAAAACTAATTACGTATTGTAGTGAAATCGCTGCTTGTGCACCAAACTTACCCTTCTACTACTACCATATTCCCGTTTTGTCAGGTGCCAATTTAGACATGGTGGAGTTTCTGAAAAGGGCATCAAAAGTTATCCCTAACCTAGCAGGTATTAAGTTTACAAGCAATGACTTAATTGGATTCAGACAAGTTAGTGATTTTCAAAATGGAGCGTTTAACATCCTGTTTGGTTTTGATGAAATATTTTTAGCGGGTCTTGGATTTGGTGCTCAGGGCTGGGTGGGTAGTACGTATAATCATTTGGCTCCTCTTTATTATGAAGTAAAACGACTCTTTGAAAACGGAGAGCCAGAGGCAGCCGCTGTTTTACAAGAAAAGGCTATTCGATTTGTACAAACATTAGATGGCGTAGGAGGTTTCATTGGAGCTGGTAAGGGCTTCATGAAATACTTAGGTCTTGATTGTGGTCCTAGCCGCTTCCCACACAGTACCGTTGAAGATAAGGTTTACCAACCTGTAATAGAAGAATTAAAGACAATAGGCCTTAATGAGTGGTTTAGCCAAGAACCTGTGCAATAGCTTAAATGGGGACCAAAAATTAGAAGTTTTCGGCCTAGATATTCGACAATGACAGGATTAGGTTTCGACCATTTTATTTTTCTAATAGTAGTCTCAGTCAAATTTTACTTCTGTTTTTTTGATTCAATTATAACTTTAATAAGCTATAATTCTATTGGGGCACAAATTTAGCTTTATAATTCTCAGCACTTCTGGCCCTATTTAAAGGGCTAAGTGAAGGTTTTTTAAGAGGGTAGTTTTTGTTTTCGGGTTCACATAGAAACATGATAATTTCCAGCCTATATCGTGAGGCATTACGTAATGATATTCTACCTTTTTGAGAGAATCATCCACTAGGTAACTTTAATGGTGGATGTTTTACTAGGGAAAATATGTAATACAGCTAAGCTTATTTGGCTGCAAGGACACCAAGCTTGGATATTTTCTATGCTTTATAACAAGGTTGATCTAAGAAGGGAATGGCTTAAGATTGCTAAATCAGGTAGTGACTTTTTAGTAAAATAGGGTTCAAATGAAATTTTTTTCTCGACAACCGGAGAAGATAAATCTTTTGTCAAACCCAATTATGTATTTTCGGATTGTTTCGCAGCAATGGCCTTTTTCAATACGCCAAAGCAAGTGATGAACAAGGGACATGCTAGAAAAAGGTACTATAATATTTAAAAAAAGCCGAAAGGATAGTATAAAAATAACACAGCTATAAGGTTTTTGAAAAACGCTGCTCTTCCTCTTTTCGTGTCTAATCTTGTTCTAGCATTGGAAGAGCTTTAGACAGTATGGGGTCGCAAAAACGATAAATTGTAATATAAGTGAGGGTATGAAAGTGTTTTTAGACAAAACTTCAGGGCTTATTTACGAAAATGTTAGTCCTGATGAATCACTAGAAGAAAGCTTCAATGCTAGGCTGTTGAATGCAGGTCAAGGAATAGTGACTATGTGGTTTATGATGGACTTGGGTCAAAGAAAAAATGAACAAAAAAAGCTTACAAAGCGACAGAGACCGTTTTGACAATTATCAATCGCCACTGGGACACCAAGTATGGAGGGCCTCTCTATGTCATGGGTGCTAAAGGGTATCACTTAAAAAAAGACTATTTTCTGGAATGGTGTAGCCATCTTAATCGACAGGGAGAAGGCTTATTGAATTTAAAAGGAAGGGCTGCCTCCATGTTCTACGTGCGATGTATCAATACTGGCAAACGTTTGAGAAACTAGCCTAATAAGAACATATATTGT
>JBNMFK010000373.1:0-3599 GCA_051269965.1 Algoriphagus sp.
GATAAATATCAATTCAATAAAGATTGGAATCCGAATAATTGGGATATATTCTGGGCTGATTCTGGAATGTCACCGGAGTTTTTGAGCAGCCTGAGCAATAATTAAAAAGTTAATCACTTTTTAGGTATGTACAATATCTGTCGGAAATCTACTCTAGGTATGCATCTCAAACGTTTTTAGAAAGAATTTCCTGAACATTTCAACTTCTTTCCCAAAACATGGATGTATCCTGCTGAGTTCCATGACATCCAAGAATACGCAAAGTAAAAAGAATCCAAACGCCAAAAGAAAATAGAATCTGGTCTGATTACAGAAGCTGAAAGTGAAGCCGATCCCACTGTTGTTTTCATTTGCAAACCTGAATGTGGAAGCTAAGGCCGTGGTATTTTCATTCATCAGAAAGTTGAATAACTCCGCCAATCACTGAACAATGAAGGTGAAAAAAACAAAAAAGAAATGAATTCGTACCTAAAAGTAGAGTAAAGCATAGAAACATAATAAATGAATTCTTTTCCATCTACTTAAGCACAAAAAGATGCGCTTAATGCAAGGATGGTAGATAGACCCAATAATTAGTATATTGTTTAAAAATACGTAAAACGTCCTGCTCTCCTCTATGGTCACAAGTACGATTTCAGAATCTACGTTTTCATTACGAGTGTGATATCACCAATGACCATTTTTATTTATAATGATGGATTAGTTAGACTTGCTACTTAAAAATATGATAGTACATAAGATTATGAGAATGCCTATATTCATTTGACGAATTATTCTTTGAACAAAGACAACAAAGACTTTGACGAAAAAAAACATAAATTAAGAGTAAAAGACATTTTGAAAGGTGAGCTTACCAGCGTTAGTTCTAATGGAAAAACTTACAAAAAGCACTCAAGTGTAATTTGGAGTGAAATAGAACAAATGGTTGTGAAAACTATGTATACCATATAACCTTAGCTCTCTCATTTATACAGAACCAGTCAAGCTAAAGAACCTGATCTTTGCTGCGATCTTCTGGGTTTTGACGTGATGCTTGATCACAAGTTAAAACCATGGATGCTGGAAGTAAATCACATGCCAAGTTTCAGAGCTGATACAGATATAGATTACGATATAAAGCATGATTTGATACTAAATACATTAAGAATTCTCCAGCTGGGAGTTGAACAACGTAGGCAACAAGAAGTTATTCTAAAATAAGAACAAAAATTAGCGATGCAATATGGAAATGTCAAGAGAATGACTGCATAAGAACATTGTTTGAGAGTCAGGTTCGATCATACTTTAGTTGAGCAATACGTTCCTAATAATTAATATAAACGAATATATCCACTCGACCCTGGAAGAGGTGGATGTGCTGCCAATGGTGATGATCTTGAAGAAGTCTACGCTAAACTCGATAAGAGTGCTAGCATAATGTGGCGTAAGCAAGTCGGAACAATAACGAAGAAGGAAAAAGATTAGCATAATAATCCTGAAAAATTAAAAAAGAAAAAAGGCAAAAACAAAAAGCATCTTTTGACATCAATGACTTCTCACATAATCGACAAATCCAAAGAACAAGAAGAAGATAGTGAAAACGATCAAGAAGAAGATCCTGAAGACGGCTACGGAGGTCTCGAAGAAATCAAGGAACAAAATGGAGAAAGATTAAACTCCCGTCAGAGCATCAAAGGTCGCCGAGACTCATAACAATCCGTAGTTGGCGAAAATGGCCTGAATGGAGATAGGAGAGAACCACCACCTGGATTTGTAAATCATATTCTTTTGAATAAGAACCGAGTCAGTAATTTAAATTAAAAAATACATGGTAACAACTATGCAGGTGCACTTGGAAACTAGATTAGCTAGTCTTCTCTTTCGAAAGCTTCATCGGTAAAGGCAGCTAATGGACATGGAGTGTATTATCCAGGGTAGGTGAAAAACAATTAGTTTTAGGCTTTTGTGCCGGTTAATGAATTCTAACTTAACTGTCTTAATTTTACTAATAGTGCTATTAACGGACCTGGTGGTGCAACTTAAGCTGGACCTCTAGGTATGGATAGACGAATGGCCAACAACGGTGGACCACCACTATTTTACCAAAATGGTAAAACCTTAGGATAAAGACAACCAACTTAAGAAGAGCTACAAAAAATGAAAGGATAAACCCCAGTTCCTTCATTAAACGAAATTCTCGCTTAGCTCCATCAAGACCCAGGTTTCCGTCAACGATACAAGGACTACTGCCGGGCTGTCTTAGATGGTCGCTTTAGTTTCGGAGGCATAAAGAATCCAATCTTCGAATAGATCTATGGTTCCCAGAGCAAACAAATGGAACCATAGCCGCAAAACTCCCAAGGATTCTAAGTAATTGGCAAACAGAGTGAAGTTCCACCTGTTCCAGGATAACCCTAGCCCATAACACTGCTGAAACAGCAGTAGTAAGCACATGCCAACTATTATTAAATGACCAAAACGAGATAACCCAAGCATTTAGACACTATTTCGCATGTGTAATAACCTGCACCTACGTAACAGGGCCCGACGATTTCTGAAGCAGCATATTTTATACAGAGGGTCAATCGAATATTGCAAACTTAGGGAACTGTCGCTGAGCAACAGCAGCAAGCGCAAGCACAGAACAATTACGGTGGGAAGCCTTAAATGTTACCATAAGGATAAGCTGGTGGGAGAGTGTATCCTTACACAACCTCAGGCATAAATTCTGCTTCCCATACTCAAATGTAGCACTATCAAAAAGGATCACCTTATTAAGGTGGTGTAATATAGCCGGTGAACTAGCCACCAGCTGGACATACTCAGACCAATTCGTTTTCATAATAACGAAGTAATAAGGCTGAGCCAAATCTAAGATCATCATTATATCAAAGAGCTGAAAGATATTCAACAGGCCAAGGCAATCAAGGTCATGGAAGTCTAAAATAATAATTTCCTTCAAAGCCATCAAACTTCAGGGATCGAGAATACAGAGAATATTAGGATGATCAGAATTAGAATCATCGAAGTATACCTCTCAATACAGCTGTTTAGCATAAAGGCTCGCTAAAAAATTAGAACTAACTCATAGCAGGAGGTACTCAATCAGCTACACATGCAGGAGCACCTCATGCTTTAGCTGGTCCACCTTCTGCTGCTGGTGGTCCTCTCACTTTTTAGTAGAATCAACTTATATCAAATTTAGCTAACAATCGCGAATAATTCAAGTAATTTGGTAGTAACATAAATGCAAATAAGCAATTTACGGAAAGAACAAGTGGATTAAAAGCAACAGAACCAAAATCTGTAATAGTTCGTTAAACTCGACCTATGAACCCATAGAGCACCGGCAACACTAGCTAAGGCGTCACACGTCAACAAATGTTTGCCTAACAACAAGCCACCGAGCTTGCAAGCTAAGTATTAAGTAGCAAACCGGTGAATGCCTTAAATAATCCAAATATCTACCGTGCGAAAGCATAAAAAATGGTTGGAGCTATATCTAATGCTAAAGATAGGTGAGGATAAAATTTATTGAGAAATTTTCAAAAATTATAATAATCTATTCAAAAAAAGTTTTGTCAAAAATTACAAATACTAGGGGTTTTGGGGTTTTGGGG
>JBNMFK010000374.1:0-3551 GCA_051269965.1 Algoriphagus sp.
CGAAAACTATATTTTGCCAATCGAGTATATATAAGTCCTGAGCTAATTGAATTCGTAATTAATTTTCATGGCATAATTAAAAAATGAAGTTAGAACTCACTGGGCTGAAAATCAATTCTAAGCTTACTCTTTTATTTTACGGCAGAAGTAGGGCTGATTTGCATACTCGATGTAGAAAGGAGTATATTCCTGTATTTGAACTCACTTTTAAGTAGGAGTTAAGGCGTCGTAAAATTGCCTGACGGACGTATTAGTTGTAGAGTTTAGGGTTATTCAGGATAAACCTGGTGTTCGGTCAAATCCAAACTTTAATTAATGAAAGTTACTTTTTGTTATTTTTTTTCAGCTTTGCTTTTTGTTTCTTCTTCTTGTATTTAGCAGAGCTTTCTTCGTGCATGCTTATCTCTCGCTGAATATCCTTCCAAGTCGTATTACTTTCAGTTTTTGTAAAGTCTAGGGTCTCTTTATAAACTTCCTTATCTAATTCTAATACCTCTATATGGCCTCCCAAATATTCCTCAATGGCATCTAAGTACTCCTTTTCCTCTTTAGCACAAAAGGCTAGAGCTTGACCTTTAGCCATGCCTCGGCCAGTTCTTCCTACGCGGTGAACATAGTTTTCGGCTACATCTGGTAGATCATAGTTTACGACTAAGTCTACATTTGGAATGTCAATACCACGGGCACTTACATCTGTGGCTATAAGCACTTTTACTTCATCATTTTTAAAAGCTTCCATAACTACTTTTCTTTCCATGTGCTCCTTGCCGCTATGGATGGTGCGAGACTCCAGTGCCACCCTTTTCATAGCAAGCATCACACGCTCTGCCCGTACTTTTGTACGTACAAAAACAATCATCTTCTTGCCGGGGTTTTCTTTGATAATTCGCTCTAGGAAAAACCGTTTGTCGTCCATTTCAACATAAACCAGCGAGTGGACTATGTTTTTAGAAACAGGGTCTTTGGGCGATATTTGGATTCTAATCGCGTTTCTAACCAGTGAATAGGCCAGTTTCTTTATTTTGTCATTAATCGTGGCAGAGAAAAATAAGGTTTGCCTGTCTTTTGATAGATACCTCAAAACATCTTTAATATCATCTATAAAACCCAGGTCAAGCATGTGATCTGCCTCGTCTAATACTAATATTTCTACAGTACTTAAATCTAAGTGACCTTGACTTCTGAGATCGAACATTCTACCCGGAGTAGTCACTAAAATATCAATGCCCGAGGCAAGTTGCTCTATTTGATGGTCTTGGTCGGTTCCACCGAATAGGGCAAATGTTTTAATTCTAGAAAACTTCGCTATAGATTTAAAGACTTCATTGATTTGAATAGCCAGTTCGTGCGTTGGAGCCATCACCAGACATTTAATGCCTGTATTCTTAGATTTCTTTTTGCCTTCGTTTATCAGATGAATGATAGGAATAGCAAAAGCTGCTGTTTTTCCCGTACCCGTTTGGGCAATAGCCAGCACATCTTCTCCTTTAAGAATAGGTGGAATAGCCTTATACTGAATGTCTGTAGGCTTTTTAAAGACAAGCAGTTCTAGACTTTTCTTTATTTCTGGCGAGATGCGGTATTCAGAGAATTTCATTTGGCGATAACGTTTTTACGTAGTGGTGCAAAGATACCTATCTAAAATACGAATTCATTACAGTGACCGAAATCCTTAATGGATGCGGCTAGAGACACTATAAAGAGCATTAGACCAAGTGCCATAAGCTTCAGCATAGCTATCGCTTAAACTTGGGTTTGGTTCAATGGTTCTCTGGAGAGTAAGTCCTGCCATTGTTTCTTTCAGCGAACTATAAATACCTGCACCAAAACCACCTCCCAGTGCAGCACCTTTTGCTCCATCTGTATCATAAAGTTCTACGGGTGTTTGTGTCGCATTTACGATAGCTTCAGAAAAGACATCACTTAAAAACATATTGGCTTGGCCGGCACGAATAACCTTAGGGTTCACACCATTGGCCTGCATCATATCAAAACCATATTTCAAAGAGAACGCAATGCCTTCTTGAGCCGCTCGGTATATATGTTTATCTGAATGAAGATTGAAATTCAAATTCATGAATTGTGCTCCAACTTGCTTGTTTTCTAACATTCGCTCGGCTCCGTTACCAAAAGGTAAAATACTAAGTCCATTAGCTCCAATAGCCACTTCACTAGCGGCAGCATTCATCTCTGGGTAGTCTACCTTGCCGATATTATGTTTCACCCAAGAATTTAATATTCCAGTACCATTGATACATAATAAAATCCCGATTCTTGTTTGCTCATCTAATTCATGATTAACGTGAGCAAAAGAGTTTATTCGTGATTTCGGGTCATAGGACACTTTATCACTTACGGCATAAACTACGCCAGATGTACCGGCCGTGGCCGCTATTTCTCCAGGGTTTAGCACATTTAAAGAAAGAGCATTGTTTGGCTGGTCACCTGCTTTATAGGCGACAGGGATACCCTCAGGAATTCCCAATTCTCTGGACTTGATCCTTGTAACTTCACCATGATTAGAGAAAACGGGCTTTATATCTGGAATTAAATCCATCGGGAAGCCGTATTGATTCATCACATCTTCAGATACTTTATTGTCACAAAAATCCCAGAAAACGCCTTCTGATAAGCCTGAATTAGAGGTGGTGATTTCGTCCGTCAGCATCATACCTATGTAATCTCCTGGTAGCATCATTTTATAACACTGCTCATAAAGTGCAGGCTCGTTTTCTTTAACCCAAGCGAGTTTAGAGGCTGTGAAATTTCCGGGTGAATTTAATAAGTGACTTAATGCCTTTTCTTCACCAATACCCTGAAAGGCTTTTTTACCAATTTCCACCGCACGGCTATCACACCATATAATGGAAGGACGTAAAACTTTATGATCTTTATCAATGATAACTAAGCCATGCATTTGGTAAGAGATACCAATAGAAACGATTTTAGAAGCATCAAATTTTCCACTGGCTATAACTCTAGCAATTGCTTTCTTGGAGTTCTCCCACCACATTTCTGGCGATTGTTCTGCCCAGCCAGCCTTTGGGGAGTCAATAGCCACTTCCTTGTCTGGATACCGGGCAGACGCCACCACTTTTTTAGAATTGGCATCTACTATAGACGCTTTTATAGATGAAGTTCCGATATCCAGTCCTAATAAGTACATAGTGTTTTGTTGTTCTAGGTTTCACTCTCAAAGCTAAGGATATTAAGCACTCTTTTTATTTTCGGATGGACGCTTATTTCAATAAATGATATTTTATCAAGTTACAAAAGAGCCATTTTTTAATGGAAAGTCATTAGAGATAAATAATAGATCTAGAGAAGTGACAGCTTAATAGAGTTTAATACAAAACGGCTTAAAGCCCCAAAAGGCTGGCAAGTATTTGAGCAATGTCAGTAGCTAATATTCTATTGATATGAGCATTCATTTTACTCCTTTGGAACTGTTGGAATGATGGTCTTTATTTTTTGCAAATATTTAGCTATGCTGGAGCTTTTCGGATGTAGATTATGATTTCCTAACAATATAATGCTCCGCTGGAGCATTA
>JBNMFK010000375.1:0-3521 GCA_051269965.1 Algoriphagus sp.
TATTACCACAGAATAGTCCTATAAGCTACCTGAGAATTGACCAATTATGACTGTATTTTAACTTAAAATATAGAGATAGTCAGAAAAGAAGATAATATATTAGCATGAAAAGTATAAAGACTTGAGAATAGCCCTTGAAAAAAATATTGAAAACCCAATTAGCTCCATTACGGTGATGGATCTACAAGAAGCCTATTTTGATCCAAATTGGCATTTTCATCCACATTATCAACTATTCACGGTCTTGGAAGGTGAAGGTACGCGGCTTATTGGTGATAGCATACAACATTTTGATGCGGGAGATACCGTGCTACTAGGGCCAGATTTGCCACATTTATGGCGTAGTGAGAAAGCCTACTTTAAAGAGGACTCCAATTTAAAAACAAGAGGAATTGTGGTTTATTTTACACAAGAATTTTTAGATGCTACAATTCTAAATTTGCCAGAGTCTAGGGCAGTTAATAACCTATTAAGGGATAGTTTTAGAGGTTTAGAACTTCGAGGGAATACTAATAAATTAGTGAGTCAGGAACTCCTGAAAATGTCTAAATCTCATGGGCTGGATCGAGTGTTATTATTGCATCAATTACTTAATCACTTATCCAAAATCAAGGAAAGAAGTTTTATTTCGTCAGTGGGGTATTCAAACACCCATAAAGTATCTGAAACCGAACGCATGCAAAAGGTATATGACTATGCCATGAATCATTTCAAAGAAGACATCAAATTGAAGAATGTTGCTTCATTAGCCAATATGACCATTCCAGCATTTTGCCGCTATTTCAAAAAACGATCTAATAAAACTTTTTCGGATTTTGTAGCTGAAATAAGAATTGGTCATGTGTGTAAAATGTTAGACCAAAAGGATGTGAATATTGCTCAAACGGCTTACGAAAGTGGGTATAATACCCTATCCAATTTCAATAAGAAGTTTAAAGAGTTAGTAGGTGTTACGCCAAGTATTTTTGCCAAGGAATTAAAAAGTAAATAGCTTTTATAAAAGACAGTTTGTTCTTTAAGGATATAACTTTAAACGCAACCTTCATTCAACCGTTCTGGCCTAAGCCAGATTACGCATTAATGCTTCTAGCGTTTTACCCGCACTTCTTGTGTGGAAATAATCCACTATTTTTACCTAAATCTAAAAATTCAATCTGACAATGAAATTACAAAACAAGGTAGCCGTAGTGACAGGCGGGGCAAGAGATATAGGTAAGGCTATTTCCAAAAAACTAGCAGCAGAAGGGGCCAAAGTGGTTATCAACTATTTTAGTTCTGAGCAAGGGGCTCAAGAAACAGTAGCTGAAATAAAAGCGGCTGGTGGCGAAGCGGTTGCTTTAAAAGGGGATTTGACAAAAGCTGCCGAGGTACAAAAATTAGCAGAGTTTACAAAAAGCAGCTATGGGCATACAATGGATATTTTAGTCAACAATGTAGGAGGATTAGTTGCCAGAAAAACTTTAGAAGAGCAAGACGAAGCTTTTTTTGATACAATGATAAACCTAAACGCCAAAAGTACTTGGATGGCCATAAGAGCATTTGTAGGTAATATGAAAGAGAATGGCGGAGCAGTCATTAATATTTCTTCTCAGGCGGCCAGAGATGGTGGTGGTGGAGGTGCCTCACTTTATGGAGCTGCCAAAGGTTTTGTGACTACCTATAGCAGAGGTTTATCCAAAGAGCTTGGCCCGAAAGGAATCCGCGTAAACTCTATTTGTCCAGGTATGATAGATACTACCTTTCATGATGTCTTTACGCCAGACGCCGTCAGAGAAAAAGTGAAGTCTGTAACGCCAATGAGAAGAGAGGGGACAGGTGAAGATGTAGCTAACTTGGTAGCCTTTTTGGCTTCTGATGATGCGGCCTATATCACCGGTGCCAACTATGATATAAATGGGGGACTCGCTTTTTCATAAAGTATTTAGGCTATTTCATTGACCTCGTAGGATTACTGCTTTGGTATTTTCATTTAACTTTTACCCAGATTTAACTTCGAGAAGCTCTGTGAACTTTGGTTTTCTAGTCGCTTTAAGTGAATTGGAATACTTATCCCAAACCCATGAATAAATTACTTCAACTACTCAAGAAATTTGGCCCGACCATCATGGTTGTTGGTTTTACGATAGGAACTGGCAATGTTACTTTTATGATGGTGGCAGGTAGTAAATATGGGGCAGATTTACTTTAGGTAATTTTGCTGATTTGTATGTTTCTTTTGCGTGTATTGAGGTCTATGGTTGATATTATTTGGCGACAGGCGAAACAGCTCTTTTTGCCTTTAGGAAGCACTTCCCTGTGGGTAAATGGAGTGCTTGGTTTATGGACTCCCATTTGGGTAATGGAATGCCCTGAGGTAACCATCATTGGGTATCTCGGGAGCCAACGTTCGCATCATGTATGCTATTTTGAACATAGGGAAGTGCCAAATTTTATAGCGGTTCTTACTCACTTTTGTCAGTACCATGGCTTTAAGTTTTATTTATTGTAAGGCCAGACTTAAGGGCCCTAGCGAAGGGGCTTATTCCTACTACTCCGGACATGGAAGGTGCAGATAGGCTGATGGTGGCTATTGTAGGGATTACCAAGGCGTCTATGATTATTTTTTTTCAAGATCGCCTTTATTCAGGCCAAAGGCAGGGGGGAAGGTGATATAAGTCTACAGACAAAAGGTGCTAGAAATGCCTGTAATTTTATTTTCCTTATCAGTGGTTCTATCATGATTATTTTAATGTCTAGTCTTTACAGAGATTGGAAAACGGTAGAAAGAGTCCTTGCCTTAGCTATATTTTTGATAGGAACCTTGAGTACTGGGCTCTCTTCTATTTTTCCTATTTTGATGATATCTCCGCTTATGCTAGCTGATTATCAGTCAGGAAAATTGGATATGAGTTCAAAGAACTTTTAGATTATTACCGGGGTTGCGGCTGTAGTTGAGCTTATAGGGCCTGCCTATGGAGCAATCCAATACAGCTTCAAATTTTCACGTAGGTATTTCTAGTCTTTGTTCTGCCTATCGTTATACTTTCCATGTGGGTGCTGGTCAATAAAAAAGTCTCAAGGGAGAATTTAAAGTGGGTTCATTACTAAATATAGGTTTGGCCTTAGCTTTTACCTTTTAATTACTTTTAATGGAGCCGAGGATATTGCCAAGACAATAAGAGCGATTATCGCTTGACTTATTAAGTGAACAATGAGTGAGTTATACTTTTTAGTCGCTATTGTTCAAAGCTTATATTTCTCACCTTGAATCATATGAAATTTCTCTTGTATTGGCTGTGTCGTTTCTTAAATCATCTAGAAAAGGTGGAATAATAATTCTGCTATTAACGGCATTATTTTGTTAGCTTGTCTGAGGTAGCGTTTTACTTAGATCCAGAAACTTACAAAGGCTTACCGCTGTTTTACAAAGGAATAAAAGACTATTTAGCTCCTAGTATTCTTGCAAACAATGGATATGAGAAAGTGAATAATGCCAGCGGTAGGTTTTATGCTTCGGAGTTAGAAGTGAAAGGAATTTGGGG
>JBNMFK010000376.1:0-3453 GCA_051269965.1 Algoriphagus sp.
CATGTACTGGAGCTGGAATATGGGCTATATCTTTTTTAAAATGGAGGGTAATTCTCCTGATGTAGATTTAAAAGGAAAGGATAAGTTTGAGTTTCACATAGGTGGTTTTGGAGGGAAAGAAGGCCCTACTCCAAATAATATAAAGAATGTAGCCCTTAGTTTAGATCATGTGAAAGTAAGTCAACATACTTCCCCAGAAATTCACGTAATTTTTGATGTCTCTAAAGTTATGGATGGTGTTCATACACTCAAACTGACAGAAAGTCCAATGATTCATAATCCTATGGTGGGCACCAAAGTGTCTGCTAATTATGCCTCTGGTTTTTCTATAGATCACGTACATTAGTGAGAAGGCTCCAATACCTCGTTTGTCTTTCTTTATTACTGATGGCCTGTGCAGAGCCATCAGTAATATTAGATCCTTTGAAAGATAGGACAAAGCTTTACTACCAACCAGATAATTTCCCGAATCCGTCCTATGACTTTTCTAAAAATCCTGTGACAGAAGATGGGTTTAAGCTAGGGAAGAAACTGTTTTATGATGGTAAACTTTCACGTGATGGGACTATTGCTTGTGCGGAGTGCCATGGGCAGTCTTATGCCTTTACGCATCATGGACACACGCTAAGTCACGGAATAGATAATGCCATAGGGAATAGAAATGCCCCACCAATTCAGAATACAGCTTTTATGGACTCTTTCTTTTGGGATGGTGGAGTTTTTGACCTTGACTTTTTATCAGTGGCTCCCATCACCAATCCACTGGAGATGGACGAGGAACTTGGAAACGTTTTGGATAAACTTAAGATGACTAAGGAATATCCAGAGCTATTTGAAGCTGCATATGGTTCTTCCGAAATAACTACGGAAGGCTTTTTGAAAGCATTGAGTCAATTTATGAATAGTCTGGTGTCTGCAAATTCTAAGTACGATAAATATGTGAGGAATGAGAGGGGTGGAGATTTTACAGATTCTGAATTAGCTGGTCTTTCTGTTTTTAAAACCAAATGTGCCTCATGCCACGGCACAGATTTATTTAGCGATGGGACTTACAGAAATAATGGCTTGCAGGTTTATGATAGAGAACCTGACTACGGGAGGTACAACATCACGGAAAATGAAAGCGACAAATACAAATTCAAAGTACCTAGCTTGAGGAATTCTGGATATACAGCACCATACATGCACGATGGACAATTCCTTTCTTTAAAACAGGTTTTAGAGCATTACGATAATGGTGTTTATAATACCGAAAACCTTGACCCTGATCTGATAAAGGATGAAATACTAGGTATAGCTCTCTCGGAAGAGGAGAAGTTAGGTTTATTGGCTTTTCTCAATACACTACACGACCCTACATTTATCACTAACCCCGCATTTGCCGCACCATGAGAAAAATAATATTATTTATCACTTTAATGAGCTTCTGGAATAACACCCAGGCTTGTGATATCTGCGGGTGTGCAAATGGAGGTTCTTTTATGGGCCTCCTGCCAAACATGAATCAGCAGCTGATCGGTATTAGATATTTCTCGAAGACTTATAACTCTCATCTTAGTAGTAAGTTTTTAGGAAGTCGTGAGCATTTTCAAACAGCCGAACTTAGTCTAAGAACATACCCGTTTAAAAACCTTCAAATGATAGCTTTTCTACCATATAAATTTAATGAGCAAGTGCTCTCATATGATGGACAAAATAAAAGGAATGAGGGTTTTGGGGATGCTAGAGTTTTATTTCATTATAACATGATAAATACAGCTATGGATACGCTCTGGCTGTCGGACTTTAATCATCAGTTATTGATAGGCGGAGGAGTAAAGGCCCCGACGGGAAAATTCAAGTTTAATAGATTTGGCATCTCTGAAGTGGCCAATGCTAACTTTCAGCTTGGTACAGGTAGTTGGGATTTTCCTATTCAGGTGATTTATACGCTTCAGCATAGTTCTATGGGTTTTAATTTAAATGCCACTTATCAGCTAAATTGTGTGAATGAGAATGATTACAGATTTGCCAATAGAACGGTGCTGGCTGCCACACTGTTCAAGTCACTGGATACGCAAAGGTTAACTATTTTACCCTTAGTAGGCCTTTATGTAGAGCAAGCGGGTATGGATATGAAATCTGGCGTAAAAAACGAATTTACAGGTGGTTGGTTGGCGGCTTTAAACACTGGAATAGAGGTTTATACGCCTAGATATAACCTTAGTGCCAATGCTCAACTACCCATGACTCAAAATCTTTCTGACGGAGAACTTGAATTTAAGTCTATGTTTTCTGTGGGTATTTCTAGTTCTTTTTGATTCTTGAGTTTAAAGTTTGGTACTTTTGAAACCGTGGAAGAAACCAAAAGAAATATCTCGCTCATTATAGCCGTAGCAAAGAATAATGTCATAGGGAAAGACAATACGCTTATCTGGCGTTTGTCTGAAGATTTAAAGAATTTCAAAAGACTGACCTCTGGCCATAGCATTATTATGGGTAGGAAAACCTATGATTCAATAGGAAGACCACTTCCAAAACGTAATAATATAATCGTTACGCGAAATAAAAGCTTAAAAGTAGAGGGCTGTCATGTGGTTTACTCCTTAGAGAAAGCTTACGAATTGGCTCAGGATCTTGAGGGTAATGATGAGATTTTTGTCATTGGCGGAGCGAATATTTACGAGCAAGCTTTAATAGAAGTTTCAAAAGTTTACCTCACTAAAGTAGATGCGGAACCAGAAGGAGATGTTTTTTTCGATTTGGCATATTTTAAGGACTGGAAAATCAAGGAGTCTAAGTCTTATGAGACAGACGAGAAGAATGAGTATGATTTTGAGATTTTGACGCTTGTAAAAACTAACTGACTTTGTGAATCGAAGTAAAAACTGATTGTCTCCCCATAAACTTGAAACTGCCGTGATTATGCCTATGTAATCTGGCATATTAACAAGGACTCAACAACAGTTTTATCTTTAATAAGGCTGAATTAGTGATTGGGTTAATGTTGATAAATGTAGCTTTTGTATTTAGAATAACTTTTTATTAAAAATATGTATCCGTTGAGTATAGAATTAGCACACTAGCTAATTCTACGGTGAGTAACTGCGAACTTCGTCCAAGAAGTATAAAGCGGGTCCTTTTCTAACACATCAAAACACCTCTGACGGGAAACCTGTGGTTCTCTTGCTCTACTAACATAATGGGAGTTGCCTCAAACAAACTAAATTATTGCAGCGTACTACTTTTAAAAATCAGTTCACATCAAACATTAGGTAGGATTATTTTTTGTCAAGTAGAAAATAGAGTCAATGACGGTATTTTATTTAGTTCCTTTCAATAGGTAGCCGATAGACAGTATTTTTTCTTACCACCTTAAAACAGGATTATCACTTCAAAATCTATGATGGGGTGATAATTTATTTTAAGAATGATAAAAAAGCACCTATCCGAGAGTACCTCCAGAATTATAAA
>JBNMFK010000377.1:0-3446 GCA_051269965.1 Algoriphagus sp.
GCGTTTGCAGTAATTTTTACTTCTAGAAGGCGTCTTTTTGCACCACGTAGGATTTCAGTAATAGTTCCACTCACAGGAGCAGCAAACTTTACCTTCTCATCATACTTGGAATAAAAAATAGGTTCACCAGCTTTAACTGCCGCTCCTTCCTTAAGCAATAACTTAGGAACAACCGCATGAAAATCAGCAGGTTTTATAGCATAAATGGAAGATTGTGGAGCCTGAACAATATTCTTGTCAGCTTCACCTTTGAGCTTCAAATCAAGCCCTTTTTTTACTCTAATGTCCTTTGACATAGGATGTTATATTTAATCTTTTTTAAAAGTCTGCAAATTTACGCAATAAAGCCTTGATAATATACTCTTAATATTATTTAGATATGTTCTAAATAGATCTTTTTATTTGCTTTGGCATCGCTTTCGCGAAAGCGTAACTATTACCAGCAATTCCACTATATTTATACCTTACTATCGCTCACCTATGAAGTCGTACATTTTATTCTTTATTACAGTTTTTTTAATCTTTTTCAATGCAAATTCTCAGACCGAAAAAGAATTGATCAATGATCCTGATTATATCAAATCAGTGACCTTTAATAAACCACCAGAAAACATGCTACCTGTATTCAAATTAGGCGATACTTTTGAGATGAGTTTTGATGATGTCATAGGAGATGAAGCCGATTATTATTATCAGTTTGAGCATTATGATTACGACTGGAAACCTAGCCAGCTCTTTAAGAATGAGTTTCTTTTAGGACTCGATGACATGCGCATATTTAATTACCGCAATTCATTTACCACTATTCAGCCTTATTCTCATTATGATTTAAGAATACCCAATCAGTTTACACAAGGCTTTAAAGTAAGTGGGAATTACATGATCCATATTTATAATTCTAATCAAGAACTTGTTTTCTCTAGAAAATTCATGGTCTTGGATCAAAAATCTGTCGTAGGAGTAGAAATTAAACGCGCACGAGACTTGAACTATGTGCTGACCCAACAACGTATTCAATTCTTTATAGATTCTAAAGAGATCAATTTTATAAACCCTAATGACCAACTTAAAATTGCTATTATCCAAAACAGCGACTTGAATACAAGCATCACCGATATAAAACCTCAATTCAATTTAGGAAACAAACAAGTTTACAGATATGACGAACAAACCTCTTTCTGGGCAGGGAATGAATTTCTTAACTTTGAGAATAGAGATTTTAGATCGCCTAATATGAACATAGATTTTGTACGTAAAGGAGACTTGTACAATGCTTATCTATTTGTCGACGGCCCTCGTAAGAACCTAGAATACACCTTTAATCCAGACATTAATGGCAACTACCTGGTAACTACCCTTGATAATGAAGATAACGCCGTACAAGCAGAGTATGTCAATATTCACTTTGCCCTAGACACACAAGACATACAATTGCCCCCAGATGCTAAAATCTATATCATGGGTAATTACAACGCCTTTCAACTCCAACCAGAAACCGAAGCTGTTTATAATTCCAAAACAGGAAAACATGAAGCCATCATATTATTAAAGCAAGGTTTCTACAATTATAGATATACGGTTGTTTATGAAGATGGAACACAAGACCCTGGTCTTATAAGTGGCAATAAATGGCAAACAGAAAATCAGTATTCCGTGCTAGCTTATTACAGAGAATTAGGTGGCCGTTACGATCAATTGATAGGTATAGGTGAGGCCAATTCTCAAAACATTACGAATTAACTACCTTTACCAAAGACCAGCCATTATTCATGAAACCTACTACAAGATCGCTTATCGAATACCGAGGGGAGGAATGCCTCAACTGCTCTACACCACTTGATGTAGAAGATAAATACTGCCATCAATGTGGACAACTCAATTCTAAGAAGCAACTGGCACTCCAAGATTTCTTTGGCGAGTTCTTTTCCAACATATTTTCTTATGACAGTCGCATCTGGCGCACGATCAAGCACCTTCTGTTCAAACCTGGTTACGTAAGCAGGCAATTTATAAATGGTAAAAGATTGAGTTATACAAATCCATTTCGCTTCTTTCTGAGTGTATGCATTGTTTTCTTTTTAATGCTACAATTAGAGAATTTTATAAATATTTTTACAGAAGATCAAATAGAAAAAGCAGTCGCAGATGTCAAAAATAACGATACTGATATAAATTTTGGTAACGGCTTAGTTTTAGTTGATCAGGATGATAAAAAAAATAACGGCCAACTTACTCAGGAAGAGCTTCAAGAAATCAAGGAAAAACCTATTGTGGGCAATTATATAGCAAAGCAAATACGCAAAGGACAAGCAGCAGCTATGGCAGCAGATAGCCTTGTGGTAGAACAATCAAAAAAAGAAAAAGACCTCTCTAAAAACGAGCTTACACAAAAAGACATGGATAGTCTAGGTGCTGTAAACTCCTTTCTTAAACAAATAAAGTTTTATAGCGACTTTTATAACGAACATAAAATCGCAGATCCAGCAACAGCGCTGGCACAAATGAAACACAATAATACTTTGTACAATAAATCCATTTATGAAAAGATAATATTGATACAAAATATAAGCTCTGACCCTCATATTTTAGTCGATATTATCTTACCTAAACTCCCTGTGTTTCTATTTCTATTCACTCCATTTTTAACCTTATTTCTCTGGTTGCTTTATGCCCGAAGGAACTTCACATACATGGAGCATTTAATTTTTGCGTTTAACACCTTTACTTTTACATTTCTATGTATGATTCTTATGATGCTGATCAAGTGGCTCAGTTTGGGTTATGTAAACCTCACTCAATTCTTTTTCTTGTTTATAGGTCCATTTTACCTTTATAAATCTCTGCGTAATTTTTATGGACAAAGACGGTTTAAAACCATCATTAAATTTCTTTTAGTAAGCTTTATATTTGTTGTGGGACTATTGTTAGGTGTTAGTTTATTACTTTTGATAGGAATTGTACTTTATTAAATTATGATACAACAGGTTACAAGAGGTATTAAAATCTCGGTACAAACGAGTTTTGAAGGTACATTTTATAAAAATTATAAGATGCACTTTGCCTTTACCTATGTCATCACTATAGAAAATCAGAGTAAAGATTACGTCCAACTCAACACCAGACACTGGCGTATCAAAGACAGCTTAAATCGCACAGAGCACCTAGACGGGGAAGGCGTCATAGGTAAAAAGCCGGTTCTTAAACCTGGGCAGTCACATAGCTACCAAAGTGGTTGCTTACTTACCTCTCCTTTTGGCAACATGAGTGGTTTTTACAATATGGTTAATTTCACTACTTCTAACCAATTCAGTGTTATTATCCCAGCCTTTAAACTCAGCGCCCCTTTTGCGCTGAATTAGATTTCAAGAATCTGCCTTTTTATTTTATTAAAAAACAGTAGTTTATTATCAACCTGCTTCCCTTTAAAAGTGCCGCTCCCTTTTCAC
>JBNMFK010000378.1:0-3443 GCA_051269965.1 Algoriphagus sp.
GATGGCTTCTTGCAGGCTGTCATCAGAAATACTATTTGCCTTAAAGTAAGCTTTAAAGTCAAAACTATCGCTTTTTACCAATTCATTTACCGCATGCTGCAATAAAATAACCGTGATTCTGCCTTCTTTTAGCTCCTTAAAACAGTAAACAAAATCAGAAGCATCCTGTACTTTGCCGTAATCCTCTGCTTTCAGATTATTTAAAAGTGTCTTAGCGACAAAGGCTGTGTCACTTAGATTAGCATTTATAAATGTGAATAAATCTGAACGCCTACTATCCGAAGTAAAGAACTTAGCGTCTTGAGGTTTTACACCTCCGTTTATTAAAATACTTTCAATGGCGAAAGGAAGAAGGTTTTGATCAACCTCTGTTTCAGAAATTTCCTGTCTGATATCTACATAAGGAATATCTGGCTCCAAAGCGTATCTATAATCTGCCGCGAACTCTTTTGTTCGCATTGTTTTAGTCTGCTTGAGAGCTTCATCCCAAAGCACTGTAGTTTGCTCTGGTCTTGGCTTTTTATGCTCCGAAAAATAAGCTAACTGCTTTGATACTTCTTCTTCGAGAGCTTCTATCATGAATTTGAATGAATTCAAATTCTTTATTTCTGTCCTTGGGTTTAAAACATCAGTACCTCTTTTTCTTAGCGAAACCGACACATCTGACTTAAACTCTCCTTTCTCCAAATTAGCCTCCGAAATACCCAAGTTTTGGACAATTCGCTGCACATACTGAGCGTACGTAGACGCATCTTTTAGCGTTTTGATGCAAGGCTTGGTGACCACCTCAATAAGCGGAACACCCCCTTTATTAAAATCAACTAGCGTCTGCTTTCTTTCGTGCATCAACTTAGCGGCATCTTCCTCTAAGTGGACCTGCTCTAAGTCTACCGTAAATATGGTACCATTATCTCTGTAACATTCAATCTGACCATTTGGAATAATAGGCTTCTGAAATTGCGTCAGCTGGAAATTCTTTGGTAAATCTGGATATTCGTAGTGCTTTCTGTCCCAGCAAATCACTTCATTATCCATGGAAGACTTCACAGCCTTCCCAAAAATAATAGCCTTTCTAATAGCCTCTTTATTGACGGCAGGTAAAACGCCCATCTGACCTGTACAAATAGAGCAAATATTGGTATTTGGTTCTTCTGCTTCTTGGTTTGCACATGCACAGAAAAGCTTACTCTTCGTATTTAGCCTAATATGCGTTTCTAGACCAATAACAACCTCTAAATCTTCTAAATCCAATTCTTTTTCTAAATCCTTTACCATTATGTATGTTTAGGTAATTTAGTTCTTTTAAAATTTACATCTTTTTTCAAACGACTCATTTAAACTTGGAATCATTCAAATAATGGGCAAATTGTAAAACGATATCATCTCTATGTTTTGCTGCCGTGATTTGAATACCTGTTTCAGTACCTTGAGGAGCAGTAAGCGTGGGCAAGCCACCCAAACTAAAACCTACCGTGTAAGCATCGGACAAGTACATCGCATGAGGATCTTTTAAATTATCCCCGATGAATGGCGTTGGACTTGGAGTAACTGGTGAAAGTACCACATCCACTTCTTTAAATTCTGTAGTGAATCTTTTTGATATCTCATCTCTCAAAGCTCTGGCCTTCAGGTATATTTCTTCAGCATGTCCAGTAGAAAGTACTTGATTTCCTCCTACTATACGTCGCTTAGTTTCCTCCGTAAAATTATCCGAGCGTGTTTGGGCATAGATCTCCTTCAAGTTTTCACCCTCCTTTCGTTCACCGTAATTGGTACCGTCGAGTCTTGCCAAATTAGATGCTGTTTCTGCCATGGCAAGCGTATAATAGGTAGACACCAAAGTCTCGCTTTTATAAAAATTTAAGGCTTTAATTTCTGAACCCTCTTTTCTTAATTTCTCTAGGAGTTGTTCAAAATCTGCTTTGATATTTTGATCAATGGCATCACTTTCTATGAAACTTTTGTAATAACCAATTTTAAGCTTTTTGGCTGCAGATGTATTTTCCACAAATCCCTTAGAAACAGACTCAGACTCAAAAGTAGTTTGGTCGTGATAGTCCATTCCACTCAACAGATTCAATACTATTCTTATATCTTCCACGGTTTTAGCAATTGGCCCAACGGTATCCGTAGAAGAGGCATACGCCATCAAGCCATACCTAGAAATTCTTCCATAAGATGGTTTCAAACCATAAACACCATTATAACCCGCCGGTTGACGAATAGAACCTCCCGTATCTCCACCAATCGAAAAGGCCGTATAGTCTTTAGCTACATTTACAGCACTACCACCACTGGATCCTCCTGCTACTTTCCTTTCGTCCAGAGCATTTTTAGCGGAGCCAAAAACAGTATTTTCCGTACTGCTTCCATGACCAAAGCTATCGCAGTTTTCTTTAACAATAGGAATGGCTCCTGCATTAATTAACTTTTGAATGGCTGAAGCTGTGTAAGGAGAAGTGTAGTTTTTTAGAAAATCAGAGCTCGCAGAGGCAGGTTCTCCCTGAAGTAAATAAACATCTTTCAAACCAAAAGGAATACCTTCTAGCAGACCGATATCTTCTCCTTTTGCTATCTTTTGATCCACTTTTTCAGCTAAAGCTAGTGCGGACTTACCTAGCAAGAAATTAGCTGTGTTGTTTGTACTCTTAGACAGAGCCTCTAACTTAGATATGACTAAATTTTTACAGCTTATCTCCTTATTTTTAAGGAGTGTGTGTAGTTTATAAATTTCAGACGCCATCTTATTCTTCTATTACTTTAGAGACTACGAGATATCCATTTTTTGACTTCGGAAAATTACCTTTAATAATTTCCTTCTCTAGAACCGAGCTCTCTATCACCTCATCTTCGCGAAGTTTAGAAAGCGATACACCTTCGGCAACATCCAAATTATTGAGATCAATATTAGCCTTTTTGATAACTTCGAATAGCTTTTCTACGGCCTCAGATGATTCTGCACCTTTTATGCTAGAGAGTACCTCCAGCGTCATTGTTTTACTCATTGCGATTTTAAGCACATGGGCCTAATAATGCCCTTTAAAAAATTTCCTTGTTAGTATGCATTGGTTCAATAAAACCAAAACAAGCGACAAATGTAGAAAAGTACGTTGTAATTAGCATTAAAAATCTGTTAATGCTGCCCCTGATATCGATATTTAGGCAGAGTTTTCAAGTATATTTGTGGCTGATAATTGCTCTCCTAAAGAATTTTGATTCATGCTAAAAAAAATCCTTCTTCTCTTACTTCTTCTAAACCAAACAGGATTTGGCCAACAGGTTGATGACGTGACAGTAAATAACTTAACAAACGACTTGAGGTCCGCCGACCTAGGCAGTCGAATGTTAGAAATAGGCCAAAAACTCATTGGTCTCCCTTATTTAACGGGCTCCTTGGAGGCTCCAAAAGAAAGTTTAACGTGTAGACTTGATGGTTTTGATTG
>JBNMFK010000379.1:0-3403 GCA_051269965.1 Algoriphagus sp.
GATCCATAAAGTAGTTTAAGTTATCTTAGTTTTGATGTTAATTTGTTTTCAAAAGACCCGCAAATTTAGGATTTCCGAGAGAGAAAAAAAATTAAAAGAAAGTAAGCGAAAAGCCTAGCTTTTTTTAATTTACGTAATTCGCTAGTTCTGCTGTAAAAGCTAAACTTAATGTGGTCTCGAATCTTGGGTTCAACATGATAGATTGAGGAGCATCATAATCTACAATTCTCCTTGATTTTAGAACTTGTCTAGATGACATAGTTCCTCCATAAAAGCTTTCTGACATACCTGAATTTTAAGTTTTATTAAAAAACAGTTTTCCCAAAAAAAGTATTTACGGAGATGAGTGAAGTTTCAAGCGTGAAAATAATTTTGTTATTTAAAACCACTAAAGGAGCCCACCTAGCCTTTTGGACAAAAGAATTGGCTTTATCGAACTTAGTTTTCAGCATAGGAAAATTACAGCCTGATGTCATGATTAAAAGGTTTAATTAAAGAAAAAATAGGTGTGGTAGATGAAGAGAGCAAACTTTTTAATTTGAACAATTTCCTATTTCTGCCTTAAATACTGAACTTAATTTAGACTCGAATCCAGGGTTCAATAAGATAGACTGAGGGGCCGCATAATCTACTTTACTATTTGATTTTAGAACTTGGGTAGATGAAATATTACTGCCGTTAAAATTTTGCTCACTGTTTTCGGTCAAAATTCCAGAAAGCGATAAAGGACTTAAGCCGTCAGTAAACTGAAAAGGTAAATTCTCCAAAGCTGAGCAAGTCCATGATTGAAGGCAAGTTGCGGTTAGGGCTATGGGACCACTTGCATTATTCAAAATTATCGAAGAACCGTAGATTGGCCATTGCCATAAGGCACTTTCCCATTCTATAGTACCATTACAGCCTAATCCAAAAACTAAATAATCACCTGTATCACATATGGAAATAGGCGAAGTTTGTGGCGGGGTCGAGGCTATTTGAGCATTTAAGGCTCCTTTCTCCTCGCTGTATCCTGAAACAACAGTACCGCTATCACTATTAAAAGCTAAGCTTAAGTTATTAGTTTTAGGCAATGATTCTAGTTCTGAGTTTGATAAAGTCACCGAACTTATAGGAAAGGCATATAGATCTGGAACAGCATGAATGCGAACTTGAGATTTAGCAGCAGAGCCTGGACAAAGTCCTTCACAAGATGTTACGGCATAATAATCTTGAACACCCACAATATTCGTAGCTACGGTTAAGGAATCATTTTTTAGAAGGAATTCACTCAGATCTTCATTAGAATACCACTTTACAGCAGCAGGACTTGCTGGTTTTTTAGTTTTAATGGTGATTGAAAACTCTGAGACACAAAGAGGATCTACCGTAGCGTCATCACTCGCAATCAAAGTCCAAGTACCCTGTGGTATCTTATCTTCAAAGGCTGATAAGTCACCAGCTGCTCCAAAAGTCCCTGTTGCAGGCAAAGGGTTTCCAGTAATTTTTAAACCATTCGGCGTAAATACTGTTATTACTTCTCCTGAGGTAGCTACACCACGTGCATAGTCACCAGTTCTCACTAAGTCTACTTTTATTCCTTGTGGTGAAACAAGCTGGAAAGATACCTCTTCATTAAATGGCGTAGCTCCTAAATCTGCCATACCACAATCATTATGTGTCCATCCGTCTTTCTTATGCCAAGTAATGGACACTGTGATAGAATCAATAAAGCCTGCAACACCGCTGACTTCCGCGGTTAAGTAATCATCGCTTTTTAAGAAACCATCAAAACCTACAGCTGGCCCTGAATAATTATATGTGCTTGGGCCAAAAAAATTACAACCACTTGGCGTACCTATAACCATCGTATTTGTGGCTTCACAATACAAAGCATTTAAGTCTGTCACTGTCGGTTTAGCACTAAAATTCCTATTATAAATGATCTGTAGAGGGTCCGAGGTCACTTCACAAGTCCCAGAGAGTCTTTTCAGGGTATACATACCTTCTTGCTTAACTACAAGGTCATTAAGGGTACCCACCAAGGCATCATTAAAAAACCATTCAAATGTTTCTGAACCATTGACATCTATGGATAAGGTAGCAGAATCTCCTTCACAAAAATAATTAGTGGGTGAAACGAGGGGTTTATTAGAAAAAATATCTGCCTGACGGCAGGAAATGGCATTGAGTAGGTTAACTCTACCGCTACCTAGAAGGCCTGTAAAGTTAGGATTTGCCAGATCAATATTATCCGAAGTAGCCTTCAAAATTATCTCTACACTATCCATCGCCAAAGTTGGAAAGCTCGATAATAAGTAAGCTGCACAGGATGCTACCAAAGGCGTTGCCATAGAAGTCCCGCTTAAACTAGCGTAGGTATCAAAGGGAATGGTACTTAAAATACCCCGACCTGGTGCAGCAATATCTACGTGAGTACCATAACTAGAAAAACTACTTCTAGCATCATTCTTATCTAAACTGGCCACGGCAATCACGTGTTCATAGGCTGCTGGATATTGTAACTCTGATGAATTGGCATTTCCCGCTGCCGCTAGGATAATAAGGCCGTTCGCATGGGCATCATTGATGATATCTTGTTCCACCTGAGAATAACCACTCCCACCCCATGAAAGACTAATGATTTTGGCTCCATTAAGAACCGCCCAAGATATTCCTTCATAGCCATTATCTATGTAATTCTGAAAAGATGCATCACTCGTGGCCTTTATAGGCATCACCTTCACTCTATTATTTCCTGCAGAGGATATACCGGTAATGTTATTATTAACTGCGGCTACTATTCCAGCGACATGAGTACCATGAGAAAAAAGAGCATTTGGGGGACTTGGGTCTGCATCATTATCAGATACATCATAACCCCCTACCATATTTCCTGCTAAATCTTTATGATTGACCTGAATGGCGTTGTCCACTACAGCTACAATAACCTCTTGGCTTCCAGGGTTTACGTCCCAAGCCTCTGCCGCTTTAATTTTCTCTAAATACCATTGGTCATTATAGAGTGTATCGCTAGGGACCGCAATGATTCTGCGTCGTCTAACCCGCTCCACATAGAGCACATTTGGGTCATCTTTAAAATCTTTCAACACCTGCTCCAAGGACGTATTCCGGTCTAACTTAATTCTGTAGATATTCTTTAAACCCTCATTTTTAGACTTATAAAAGGGAGCTTTAGTCCGCTCAATAAACCCTTGCGATTTTGAAACAGTTGAATAAACAGAAGGAATTTCTCGCTGAGCATTTACATTTTCAGAAGCTCTATTAAGACTTCTTCCAGTCAAACTCGCTTTAACCTTTATATATATTTCACCTTCGATAAAATCGTCGTTAATTTGTTGTGCTTGAATGCTAAAACTCAAACAAAGTGCGAAAACAAAATATGGTAGTAAAGAATTTCTGATCT
>JBNMFK010000380.1:0-3403 GCA_051269965.1 Algoriphagus sp.
GGCCTTTTTCGCTTTAAGAGCCCCTCTCGTTTATGCTCTTTTTGTATACTTAACAGTTAAAGAACCTCGCAAAGGCCGCACAGACGGGGTAAAGCTAGACGCATCTACTAAAAAGCCAAATATGGCAGCTGCTTTAAAACTAGAACTCTCCAAAAAAACTTTCGTTTTGATAGGCCTCGCTGCCGGATTTGATGCTAAAACTAATTACGGCATAGGTAACTTCTTAGCTCCTTTTTTAGTTCAAGTTCACAGTATGCCGATAGGTATAGACTTGGGTGTTTCAATGGGTATTGGTAACATGATTAATACTTTCTTGGGTGGTTATTTAGGCAATCGTCTAGGTAAAAAAGACATTCGTTGGTATTTATGACTTTCAATTGTAGCCGCTCTAATAAATTTCATTCCCTCTTATTTTGTCTTTTTTGATGACAACATAACAGTTGTTTTGACATATTTATCACTTCTTTGTTTATAGCTATTTACTTAGGACCATGTCTAGCTATTTGACACAATTTAGTAAATACTAAAATGAGAGCCCTTTGCTCTGCTTTGTTTTTACTAGCTCTAAATAGTATTGGCCTAGGCTTGGGCCCCATATCAGCGACTTTCTAAAACCTATGTATGGATACGAGTCACTACGCTATGCTTTTCCTTACGTTTATTTAACAGCTATTGTAAGTACCATTCTTTTTCATATTGCTTCAAAGCATTATTCAAATGAAGTAATGGTTAGTCAACTAGTTATTAGCAATACTCAAAAAGACTAAGATATGAAACCCATCTTACAAATTTTTCTAGGTGTTTTCTTGCTTTTCTTTGTAAGTTTATTCTTTCTACAATTTAGCCTTGCAAAAGAGAGCATCAGCGAACTTTCGATAGTTGTCCTAGGAATTGTAGGTTTGTTTTTTTTTCGTTGGGCTCCTATTTCATACTTAAGAGAGTTATTCAAGGTCGCTGAATTAAAAACTAATTCCCCCTTTGTATGAATTCAAAATATATGAGATTCATCCTTGTTTCAGCTATGGTAGGCTTAAGTCTATTTCTAGCTTTTGATAATCCTATATTTAAAGAAAGCCTGGTGTATGTCTTAGCATGGATCACTTTTTTATGGCTCACCTCTCTAGCACTTAAAGACTCCAGTATTCTTGATATTTTCTGGGGTTTTAGTTTTGTATTGATTTCTTGCTATTATTTTAGGCAGTCTGGAAACTATGAGCCCCTTGATTATATATTTCTCTTCATGTGTATTTTCTGGGGAAACCGACTCACCTTTTATTTAGGGATAAGAAACATAGGAAGACCTGAGGATTTCCGATACCAGCAATTCAGAAAAGAAGGTGGTGTTAATTACTGGTGGATTTCATTTTTTCGTGTTTTTCTGCTTCAGGGAATTCTTATTTGGATTTTATCTTCCATATTTTTCATTGCATATGAGTCCGTTGGAGAAAACCTACAATGGACACATATTATTGGTTGTATCATCTGGGCTATAGGAGTTTTCTTTGAAACTGTTGGAGATGCCCAATTGAAGAAATTCAAAAAAAACACGGCAAATAAAAGCAAAATACTAGATACTGGATTGTGGGCGTTGACTCGCCACCCCAATTACTTTGGAGACGCTATGGTCTGGTGGGGCTTTTATATTTATGGTTTTACGGTGAGCCATTCCGTCGTTTTTATTGCCGTTCCTATGCTCATGACGTTTCTACTAAGAAGAGTTTCTGGAGTAGCTATGTTAGAAAGAACGCTTAAAAAGACTAAACCAGGTTTTGAAGAATACTGTAAAAAAACACCTGCGTTTTACCCTTTTATTGGAAAGAAATAGGCTGTGCATGAGGTGAAAATAAGTAGCATCTATTTAAAACAACATCAACAAAAAAGAACGTTCAGAACTCCGCTCATTTGGAAAGAATGATGCCAAAAGGAGCTACGCACGAAGAAGTCAGATTTTTTGGGTCAACTTATTCGGCGTTTCTTTTAGTCAAATCAAAATTTCTGATCTCATAAGAGTAGACGAGGAAAGTAGAATAGTAGAAGGCATGAACACCTTGCTTAATCAGGCCGCTTTTGCCATTCATTCCAGATTACCACTAGACAGGACGTAATAGCTGCTCCCCATGCTCAGTCTATTTATGTCAGAACATGATCTGCTACTGGAAAAAAATAGATCCATTGACTCAAGATGCTTGTGTTTTTCCTGATTACACAGACGTAGTATTAGAAACAAAAGAAGGCAAGAAGATAGCTAAAGCCTACGGAGAAAATAAGGCCGCCATTTCAAAAAAAATCATGGTATACTTACTGTCGGTCATTCTGTAGACGAAGCTGTCTGGTAGTTTGTGACTTTAGAGCGTTCGTGCCAATTCCAAGTACTGGCAGGCTCTTTAGTGAACCACAATCAATAAGTCATGAGGTAGCTTTAAACACTCGCAACAACGAAGTCGTCTTTCCGATAGCAGGTTGGTTTAGTTTTCAACCATTATTTTAGGACGTTATGACTAGTAAAGCCGATATCATGGAGTGGTAGAAAGATATAGGCATTATTTGGCATTTAGTTAAGAGACTTTTTTATAGGTCAGTAGCTATTCAAAAGGGGAACTAAAGTTTCTGCAAGACCATTGTAAGGGGGTAGATTGCCATCAAAGAATTTGTACAATGGAAATTAAGAATTCGACTTTAGACGATATAGACCAAATTTTTAGACTTTATGATTTAGCCTCTGATCATCAATCCACGAAACCTAATGTGGTAGTTTGGCCTAAATTTGACCATAATATGGTCATAACAGAAATTGAGGAGGAAAATCAATGGAAAATAATCATAGACGATAAAATAGCCTGTATATGGGCTACTGCTTTCAAAGACGAACAGATATGGGAAGAAAAAAATGTGGATCCTTCTGTATACTTGCATAGAATAGCGGTAAACCCTGCATTTAGAGGACGAAAATTCGTCAAAGTAATCTCAGAATGGGCCCAAGCTTTTGCCCTGGAACAAGGCCTGAAATACGTTAGGATGGATACTATTGGACCAAATTCTGACTTGATTGAATATTACAAGAAATCTGGATTTAAATACCTAGGTGAGGTTCAGCTCAATAATACTTTTGGCCTTCCAGCTCATTATGAAAGTGGTAAAGCCTGTTTATTTGAGATTGCCTTAGATGACATGGACTAAGTCTTTCACTTTTACAGTTGAGTCTATATTCTTAGTTTAGACCATCACCGATAAATGATAGCTTAACAATTGGAGAGGTTAAAGAATATTTTTATTTAGAAAAAAACTAGACTTTAACAATCTGGTAAATGCATTCATTCGGAAGAGTGTATAAAGCCTTGGCAATGTTTATGACCCAAATACAAGATTTTGGATCAAAATAGAAAACACCAATATGCCAGAACTC
>JBNMFK010000381.1:0-3391 GCA_051269965.1 Algoriphagus sp.
AATTTCAGTTTCTTTCGGTACGATGGGAGCTTTAATTCGAATTAAGGAAGAAATTAAATCACGAATAAATTATTTTGATATTGGCATTGCAGGTCCACTCGCTGGTTTTGTGGTTGCTTTTGGTGTTTTGGCCTATGGCTATGCCCATTTGCCAAGCCAAGACTTTATTTTTGATATACATCCAGAATATGAACAGTATGGATCAGATTATGTGGATTACGCTTATGAGCCAGAGTACGTGCCAGATGCGTTTGGTAATATTGATAGTGCAGCAGTGAGAAGTGATATAGTAGGATTTAGACTTGGAGATAGTATTTTGAGTGGATGGATAAAGGATAATTATGCAGATCAAAAACTGCTGCCTCATATCAATGAGCTTTCTCATTATCCCTTTATTTTGGCTGGTTTTTTAGGCTTGTTTTTCACAGCACTAAATTTAATGCCTATAGGTCAATTAGACGGAGGTCACATTCTATTTGCACTCATTGGAGAAAAAGCATTTAATGTAGCTTCACCACTTCTTTTTGGCTGTTTTGTCTTCTTTGCAGGTCTAGGTTTTTATACGCTGGAAGAAATGTCAACTCTTATTTTTGAGGGTGGAATTTGGGCTATCTCAAATTTTCTGATTTATGTTTTTGTGATTTATCTATGCTTTAGTAAGGTCAGTCCGGATATTAAAACTAATTTGATTATTGCACTTTCGGTAGTTTTAGGTCAATTTGTTGGGTCACATTTTTTTCCAGATATAAAGGGCTATTCAGGCTTCTTAGCTTTTGGGCTTCTCTTAGGTCGCTTTTTGGGAGTATATCATCCGCCTGTGGAAAACCTAGAACCACTTGGCCGAGGCCGCGTAGTTCTGGGCTGGATAAGTCTTCTTATTTTTGTTCTTTGCTTTAGCCCATATCCATTTTACTAATACAGAGACAGGATGATTGACAAATTCCTTTTTAACATAGCTGGTTGGAAATTAGTCGGGAGTATTCCCCAAGACCTAAAAAAAGGAGTGCTGGCTGTATGCCCACATCATAAGTGGCAGGATTTTATCTTAGGAGTAGCAGTCCGAGGTGAAATGGGAAGAAAAATAGGATATTTAGGCAAAGCAGAGCTTTTTAAACCTCCATTTGGTTGGTTATTTCGCTGGCTTGGTGGCACTCCAGTTATTCGGAATAAGAATATGAATATGGTAGAAAGCTATGCTGCATCTATTAAAAGTGCAAAAGATATTCTTTTTGGTATTGCTCCAGAAGGAACAAGGCTAAACGTGGCGAAACTTAAGACGGGGTTCTATTACATGGCTCTAGGAGGAGAAATACCTATTATTCCAATAGGATTTGACTTTAAACTTAAGCAAGTGATAATTAGTAAGCCTTTCATGCCCACGGGAGACTTTAAAGCAGATATGCAGAAGTTCTTCGTGCCTTTTTTTAAGACCATAAACTATTGTGATAAAGATTGGGTGCAAAACTACGAAGCTGGTATTTTTTAAAAATTGTTGGGACTAAACTCAATGTAATAAACGACAGATAAAGTACTTCTTGCAAAGTTGCTTTTTCGATTAGACTAATGAAAGACGAAACCAAATCCATAAAGATTCAAACGGAGAGATCACAGCATAAGGAGCATTCCACGCCCTTGTTTTTAACAAGTAGTTTCACCTTTGAAGATGCCGAAGAGGGGCGGGCCCTTTTCAATAATGAAATTGAAGGAAATATCTATTCTAGATATTCTAATCCAAGTGTTCAGGAGTTTATTGACAAAGTATGTATGCTGGAAGACTTGGAGCAAGGCTTTGCTACATCTTCTGGTATGTCTGCAGTTTTTGCAGGTTTTGCAGCTCATTTAAAAACCGGGGACCATCTAGTGTCTAGTAAGGCACTTTTTGGGTCGGCCCATCAGATTATTACTCAAATACTGCCCAAATGGGGTATTACCCATACCTATTTGAGCACAGATGCCACGGAGGAAGATTGGCATAATGCCGTTCAGGAGAATACAAAAATGATTTACTGTGAAACGCCTTCAAATCCTGGATTAGATATAATGGATATGGAGATGTTGGGTAAGGTGGCTAAAAAGCACCAGTTGATTTATTTTGTAGACAATTGTTTCGCTACACCTGTTTTACAGAAACCTGTAGAGTTTGGTGCAGATTTAGTGCTTCATTCGGCTACTAAATTTATGGACGGTCAGGGTCGCGTTATGGGAGGGATTATATGTGGTACAGCAGAGAGAATGGAACCCGTTATATTTTTCTGTCGTCATACGGGACCAGCGATGTCACCTTTTAATGCTTGGGTACTTTCTAAAAGCTTAGAGACTTTACAGCTTAGAATGGATCGCCATTGTAGTAGTGCAGGTGCCCTGGCTGAAGCTCTTCAGGGCTTGAAAGGAGTGAAAAAGGTAAATTATCCTTTCTTGGATTCTCATCCTCAGGTGGCCTTAGCCAAAAAGCAAATGAAAAGCGGAGGTGCTTTGGTGACATTTGAGTTAGAAGGAGGTTTTGAGCGAATTATTCACTTCACTAAACTTTTGACCATTCCATCTAAGACTTCAAACTTGGGCGATAGCCGTACTACAATTACAAATCCGAACACTACAACACATTCGAAAGTAGCCCAAGACATCAAAGATGAGCTAGGCATAACAGAAGGACTCATGCGAGTTTCTGTGGGTTTGGAGAATATTGAAGATTTAATAGAAGATTTTAAAAAAGCAATAGAAGGTAGTAATACTTAATTTCCGTACTCACAATAGAAAATATGAAAGTACATTTAAAAAGAGTGGACGATGCTTTTCACATGGTGGGGAAGGGATCTTCTGATAGTTTAATACACATCGACGCCTCTGAAAAAGTAGGGGGAAACAATGCGGGAAGTAGGCCAATGGAGTTGCTCCTTATGGGTTTGGGAGGCTGTGCATCTATAGATGTTATTTTGATTTTAAAAAAGCAAAAACAAGCTATTGAAGATTTCAATGTTATAATTACAGGAGAAAGAGAAAATGTTGAAGGAACCCAGATGTCTCCCTTTACCAATATTAATTTGCACTTTGAGGTTAAAGGTAATACGGACGCAAAAAAGCTAAAAAAAGCTATTGTTATGTCAATGGAAAAATATTGTTCAGCTACCGCACAGTTTCAAAGCTCCGCAAAGATTACGCATAGTTTTGAAATAATTCGGAGTTAGACGTTTGATATTTGTTTCTGGTTTGAGATGATTAACGTGAAATCAAGTTTTTTGTTTTCATTAGGAAAGAGCGTTTTACGTCTAACTTCGAACAAAAAGTAAATTTGTTTATTATTGACCCATTTAAATAATGATACAATACCAAGACCTCTTAAAGCACATTCTAGCTGAAGGAACTATAAAAACTGACCGTACAGAAACAGGAA
>JBNMFK010000382.1:0-3386 GCA_051269965.1 Algoriphagus sp.
ATCAGAAATGATATTTATATTCTTCCCCTACCCATAAATCTCCCTTTTAGCCGCAAGGAGCGTATTATACATTAAGGAAGCCACCGTCATAAGACCAACACCGCCTGGTACGGGCGTAATAAAGCTAGCTTTGGGAGCTACACCTTCAAAATCAACGTCACCTTTCAAGGCATAACCTCTTTTCTTGGTAGCGTCTTCCACTCTATTGATACCTACATCTATCATCACCACACCTTCTTTCACCATGTCAGCCGTGATGAAGTTTGCTCTGCCTAGAGCCACTACTAAAATATCTGCTTGAAGCGTAATCTCTTTAAGGTTTCTAGTCCGGCTATGTGTTAATGTCACCGTACAGTTTCCCGGACTAGCATTTCTTTGCATTAATATACTCATAGGCAAACCTACAATCTGGCTTCTACCCACCACCACACAATGCTTCCCACTAGTCTCTATTTCATACCTTTTAAGAAGCTCCAAAACGCCATAAGGCGTAGCAGAAATATAGGCCGGTAAACCTTTAGCCATGCGACCAATATTTATTGGATGGAAGCCATCAACATCTTTCCTAGGGTCGATGGCTTCAATAATTTTATCTACATCAATACCTTTAGGAAGTGGCAGTTGCACAATGAAACCATCTACGTCATGGTCCTTATTCAGCTGGTCTATTATGGCTAAGATTTCTTGCTGCGTAGTGTTGGCATCTCTTCTAATGAGAGAAGATTTAAAACCTATCTCTTCACATGACTTTATCTTGCTACCAACGTAGGCTTGACTCGCTCCGTCATCACCAATTAAAACAGCCGCCAAGTGAGGTCTTTTACCTCCAGCCGCTAAAATTTTATCTACTTCAACTTTAAGTTCTTTTTTTACTTGGGAAGAAATGAGTTTGCCGTCTAGTAGCGTCATTATTGAATGCTTAAAATTTATGAAACACAAAAATAACCTTCGTAAAAGGAAGTCCGAAGTTCTTCTTAGAATCTTTTCCGAATGATAGCCTCTTCACAAACCTAAGATAGCAAACAGGGTAAGTCAGTTTAGACCAAGTACTTTTTGACCTTTTTTAGATCAAACTCGTCTTCGCCAGAAATAGCCAAATATTCTCCTTTGACATGCTTTTCATGACCATACTTAAGGAAAGACTTCCAAATGTGATCCACAAACCAAGTCGGAATATAGCCCCAGCGATTATCAGCCACTTTTCTAATGAAAAAACTTCGTTTAGAAATTTTTACGAACAATCGTTTGTCATAAAGCTTATTCAATTTTTCATCATAAAAAGCGAAAAGACCATCTACGATAACCACATCAAATCTATGATTGAATTCGGCTACTAAATCATAGAGCATATCATGATCTATCGAGCCTGGCGACTCCCAGTCTGTTTTGTCTCTTACCATGGGGATTTCAGTTTCTGGAAACACAAAATCATCTTGATGAAAAATGATCGCTTTCTTTCCATTTTTCCTAAAATGAGTTACGAGCAAATTTGCCAATATACTTTTTCCTGAGCGGCTAACGCCACCAATTCCTATGAGCATGCTAAGGATATCTTTGTTTGAAAATTAAAGGATTTAGAACCATTTCTTCTTACGTGTACTTACTCCTAAAGCTCCCAGAAGCGACCTTGTTAATAAATTAGCTGCTGTTCTTCCCATTTGTCTTGCGGCAGAACTACCTAAAATAGTCTCCATCGTAGACTTTTCTTTTCTTGGCCTACCTCTACGTTTTGGCGGAGCATCCACAGCTTCTTCTGCAGCCATTTCCATCTTTTTAACGAGTATTTCATAGGCACTTTCTCTGTCGATGTGTTTATTATATTTTCTCGCAATTTTAGAACTCTCGACGAGGTCATCTATCTCATCAGTACTCAGAATATCCATTCTAGATCTTGGTGGGCACATGTATGTTATCGCCAATGGAGTTGGCCTACCCTTCTCATCTAAAGCCGTCACCAAAGCTTCTCCAATCCCCATGGAAGTCAGCGTTATTTCCGTATCAAAAAAATCTGTGAGCGGATAATTATCTGCCGCTTCTTTAATTTTCCTCCTATCTGAGGCTGTAAAGGCTCTTAGGGCATGTTGTATTTTAAGACCCAATTGACTTAATACCGGGGCAGGAATATCTTGTGGATTTTGCGTACAGAAAAAGATACCGACTCCCTTAGACCTAATTAATTTTATAACAGTCTCTATTTGTTGAAGCAATGCCTTAGAGGCCTCCTGAAAAACAAGATGAGCTTCATCAATAAATATGACAAGCTTTGGTTTATCCACGTCTCCAGCCTCCGGCAATCCAGCATAAAGTTCTGCCAAAAGACTTAACATAAATGTAGAAAACAACTTAGGTCTATCTAATAAATCGGTAACACGAAGTACTGAAATTACTCCTCTACCTTTATCATCCAGTCGCATTAAATCGTCTACATCAAAACTCGCCTCTCCGAAAAAAGTATCCGCACCCTGCTGTTGCAGTTCAATAACCTTACGCATTATGGTACCAATGGAGGTGGTAGAAATTTTGCCATAATCCACTTCAAACACTTTTTTCCCTTCATCTGACAAAAACTGAAGTACTTTTATAAAATCCTTAAGATCTAATAAGGCCAAATCTTCATCATCACAATATTTAAAAATCGCAGAAACTATACCCTCTTGCGTGTCATTCAAACCCAAAATTTTGCCTAATAAAATAGGGCCAAATTCAGACACTGTGGCTCTAAGGCGAGCACCTTTTTCCTCACTCAACGTAAGTAGTTCTACCGGAAAACCGGTAGGATTGTAGCTGATTCCCGCTGCATCTGTTCTAGCAACTATAAAATCTTTTGCCTCTCCTGCGGCTGCTAAACCGCTTAAATCTCCTTTGATATCCATTAATAGGACAGGAATAGAATTCTCACTAAGCCCCTCAGCAAGTACTTGTAAACTCTTTGTTTTACCTGTACCCGTAGCACCAGCGATGAGCCCATGACGATTTAAGGTTTTTAAAGGAATTTTCACACCCGTATTTGGTACTACTTCATCATCCAGTTTGGCAGCTCCAAGCAAGATACTTTCTCCTTTAAAGGTATAACCAGTATTTATGGCTTCTCTAAACGCATCATGTTTACTCATACTACTATTATTGGAGTTTCTGTTATATCTGAAGCAAATTTAACTAAATCAATGTAGCTTTGTAATTCAATTAAATAAAAGACATTGGAAGATATTCTCAAAAAGCTATCGCTTTTCTCCATAATTTTCACTTCCATACTCATTTTCCTCTTCTTTTTAATAGATCTTGGAATCTTTGGAGATGAAGTAAGAATAACAGGACTCTATTATGTTTTCATGGCCGGCTTCTTAGGTTCTGCCATCTGGATTTACAAAAATCGAGGAAGGTTCAAT
>JBNMFK010000383.1:0-3379 GCA_051269965.1 Algoriphagus sp.
AAGGCGGCTATCATAGGATTTCCTATAAAGGAAAAAAATGCAAAGTAAGCGTTAAAATTCATGATTCCCCAGTCTGAAATTCAGAAAATATATTTAGCAAAACCTTAACAAAATCAATAAAATAGACCTCAAAATTGGCAGAAGAGATAATAAAAGGGATAGTAAATTTTACAACAATTTTTACTCCAAATAGCTCTTTTGAACCTCCTTTAAATCTTCATCAATAATTCCCTCAATATTAAAATTGAGAACACTTCTGGATAGCTATTTAGCGTACAAATGAAATAACACATGGCATAGCGAGGGCAATACCTAAAAGCATAGGAATTATCCAAAAAAGTCCAGCTACAGCCACGGACCCTGGATGAAATGGTATAGTGGTATCTGTCACTATAGTAAGATCGCCCACTAATACCTCTTCCGGAGTTAGTATGAAATAATTTCCTTTTTTTGCCAAGGCCTTGGCAATAGGATAAAGAATAACAAAGGCCGAGTCCGTAAACATGGGAATACTTAAAAAATACCCTGTGATAGCTAAGGCCAATTCCTCTTCCCCAAACATTTAATGCAAGAATAAGCTATTCAGAGCTAACCTGAGAGGGGTCTCCGATACTCGATTTTTCCTATTTAGGCTCATGAATTTATTTGCCTGATCCCCAGATATTTCCACTGAACCGAAACTTCTTATGATATTTTAGAAACAAAAAAAGATGATTATGCAGAAGAAAGTGATAGTGCCATGAGAATTCATTTTGCTGGTACGCCCATTTGGTTTATCGCAAATATTCATTGTGCCGCAGCTACCCAAAACTTTTTACTTTTGGAAAACTGCCTTCTAAGTCTATCGACAATCCATGGAGGCCAAATTTGGTGAATATGGTGTGTTCTCAAGCTTTATATCACAACGGCTTTGCTAATGTGCCAATGGTTACTCCTAGCTTAGGTATTAAACTGAATGAAAATGAAATCAAAAACACATTCATAGCGAAGACAAGAGCTATTTTGTACTAACACTAGGATGGAACGAAAAACGTTCACGTGGTAGACTTTGGTGTTAAAGTTTACAAGTTTTTAGTTATCGTCCCCGAAGTATAATGTAGATTTTAAGCTTTAGTATTCTGAATATATTTCAATAAATCCGTTTATCTTTAATTCAAATTCATGTAGTAATGGTTCAACATGAGTGACAATAATTCTATTTTAACTAACCTAAAGTATGAAAAAATCCAGAAGATCTTTTATTCAAAAGGTATCAGCGGGAGCGGCTATTTACTCTCTAGGTGGTGTTTTACCAGCATTTTCTACTGGTAGTTATAAAAGAATTATCGGTGCTAATGATAAGATTAATGTAGCCTGCATGGGCGTTAACAGTCGGGGCTTAGCCGTCGGTAAAAATTTCGCCTCACAGAAAAACTCAGAAGTTTTACACGTTAGCGATGTTGACTCCAGAGCTGCTGGTGTATGTATTAAAGCAATAGAAAAAATTCAGCACATAAAACCCAAAGCTACTCCTGATTTCCGCATTGCCTTAGAAGATAAAAACGTTGACGTCCTCATTATCACAGCTCCTGATCACTGGCATGCTCCTGCTGCTATTTTGGCATGCTCCGCAGGCAAGCATGTCTATTTAGAAAAACCCTGTTCACACAACCCGAATGAAGGAGAAATTCTAATTCAGGCAGCAAAAAAACATAAGAGAGTGCTTCAGGTAGGTAATCAACGGCGTTCATGGCCGAATGTTAGTGCCGCTATAGCTGAGCTCCATGCAGGAGTTATTGGAAGACCTTACTATGCTAAAACATGGTACACTAACAATCGTGCATCTATTGGGCATGGCGTAGAGACCGCGGTTCCAACTTGGTTAAACTACGATCTTTGGCAAGGACCCGCACCTAGGAAACCGTTTAAAGACAATCTGATTCATTATAACTGGCATTGGTTTTGGCATTGGGGAACTGGAGAGGCTTTGAACAACGGTACTCACATGGTTGATTTAGCTAGATGGGGTCTTGGAGTCGATTATCCTTCGAAAGTCAGTTCTTCAGGAGGACGATATCGTTACCAAGACGACTGGGAGGCCCCAGATACACAAATAATCAGCTTAGAATTTGAAAACAAGTCATTGATCACATGGGAAGGAAGAAGTTGTAATGGAAAATCGGTGGAATCTAATGGCGTTGGTGTCCTTTTTTATGCAGAAAATGGTTCCATGTTGATTGAAAGTGGTAACTCTTACAAAATTTTTGACCTGAACAGCAAATTAATTAAAGAAGTTAAAAATGATATTGTGGTGGATGCAAGAAACCTTATGGATCCTTCACAAGTCTTGGATGCATTTCACATCCAGAATTTTTTTGAAGGAATTAAGAAGGGGAATCCCGTTAATTCCGATATAGTAGGCGGTCATCAAAGCACTTTATTAGTCCAATTGGGAAACATTTCACAACGTGTAGGAAGAAGCTTAAAAATTGATTCTAAAAATGGACACATTCTGAACGATCAAGAAGCCATGGCCCATTGGAAAAGAACGTATGAAACTGGTTGGGAACCCAAACTATAGATTTAATGAATCAACTTGGCCGAGTATTTTTTTCTTCAAAAAGCAATAAAGCTTTTGTGCAACAAAGACTATATTCCTTAGATGCATTAAGGGGTTTTGATATGTTTTGGATAATAGGCGGTGAAGAAATTTTCCACGCTCTTGCTGAAATTACCCATACACCCTTTTGGCAATCAGCGTCAGACCAATTCACTCACCCCGAGTGGAATGGTTTTCATCTTTATGACCTCATTTTTCCTCTTTTCCTTTTTCTTGCGGGAGTTTCAACTCCATTTTCAATTGGTAAAGCTTTAGACAAAGGGAAAAGTAAGAAGCAGGTATTACTTCGTGTGATAAAACGAGGTTTCATATTAGTCTTTTTGGGTATTATTTATAATAATGGCCTGGAAATAAGACCACTTTCGGATATCCGATTTTCGAGTGTTTTAGGACGTATAGGAATAGCCTATATGCTAGGAAACATCATTTTTATCTATTCAAAAGAGCGAATCCAAATTATCTGGTTTTCGGGACTACTTGTTGGCTACTGGCTCTTACTTAAATTCACCTCAGCTCCTGGTTACCCAATTGGGGATTTAACCATGGAAGGAAATTTCGCTTCTTATATAGATAGACTTATTTTACCCGGAAAACTGTCAAAGGGAATTCATGATACAGTCGGTTTTTTTAATAATATTCCAGCCATAAGTACTTCTTTGGCGGGTATTCTGACAGGGGCCTATTTGAAAAAAGAAGCTATCAGACCAATTAAAAAAGTTATTTGGATGACTATTTTTGGTGTCATTTCTTTGATAATTGCACAGATTTGGAATCTTGATT
>JBNMFK010000384.1:0-3336 GCA_051269965.1 Algoriphagus sp.
AATTTGAGTATCAGAATTTCCAGAGCAAATGACAAAAAAATCTGTTATCGCAGTATTTATTTTTCTTAAGTCCATAATTACAACATCATTTGCTTTTTTTTCGTGCATTCCCTCAACAATTGATTGACTGAGTTCTGTGCTCGAAATTACCTTTGTTTTTTTCATTCAGTGTATTTAATGATAGTTCATTGTTGGATGATAAATGCTCCGAAATAGGCTATTTTTGCCGTAATTTTGGAACAGCTTAATTAAACTAATTTTGTACAAACTTCAGCCCAAAACCCTTTTCATTGGTAAAAATACCGTTTATCTGCCAACTTGTCATTCTACTAACGACTGGGCCGCTCAAATAATTCAGAAAGAGGAGCCATTAGAAGGGACAATTGTGATAACTGACAATCAGACTAGAGGGAAAGGGCAGCGAGGCAATGAATGGCGGGTTGAGGCAAAAAAGAACTTGACATTTACACTAATTTTAAAACCAACTTTTTTACCTATCACCCAACAATTTAATCTGAACCTAGCCATTTCATTGGCTGTGATAGAAACGCTTTCACCTTATTTAGGAGAAGAGCTGAAGATTAAATGGCCAAACGATATTCTTTACAAAGACAAAAAACTTGGAGGTATACTTGTAGAAAGCTTAATTTCTGGGAAAACCATGAATTACAGTCTCTTAGGAATTGGTCTAAATATAAATCAACAACAGTTTGAATTTCCAATGGCAACATCGCTATCGACAGAGTCTAAGGGAGATTTATTTAATTTATCTGCTCTGCTTGAGCATTTTTGTGAATTTATGGAGAACAATTATTTAAGACTGAAAAATGGACAAGAAAGGGAATTGAAAAAGGAATATCTTCGCGTCCTTTTTGGAAAAGGGATGTGGCGAGAATTTAAAAAAGGCGGAAAAATATTTAAGGGTAAAATAATGGATGTTTCGCCAAAAGGATTGTTAATGATGGAGACAGAATTAGGACTAAAGCAATTTGATACAAAAGAATTTGAGTATAAATATTAAAAAAGGGTTTAATATTTATGCCTACTTACGTATTTGAATATTTTTGCTTGCGAAGTATACATATATATGAACGAAACGGTAGAGAAGAAAAGACTTAATGAAAGGCCAGACAACAGAGGTTGGAAAAAATGGGGTCCATATCTATCCGAGAGGCAATGGGGAACTGTGCGAGAGGATTACAGTGTATACGGTGATAGCTGGAATTACGTAAACCATGATATGGCTAGAAGCCGAACTTACAGATGGGGTGAAGATGGTATTGGAGGGATATCAGACAATAAACAACACATATGTTTTTCGTTTTCTTTTTGGAATCATAATGACCCCATTCTTAAAGAACGCTACTTTGGCTTAACAGGGACCGAAGGCAATCATGGTGAAGATGTGAAGGAGTTGTACTATTACCTGGACAGTACACCTACACACTCTTACATGAAAATGCTTTATAAGTATCCAATAAATAAATTTCCTTACGAAGAAATACTAGCTGGAAATAGGGAAAGAGGGAAGCAGGACAAAGAATTTGAAATTTTAGATACTGATGCTTTTAGAAATAATGAATATTTCGATATTTTTATTGAGTATGCAAAAGCGAATGAGAATGATATTCTAGTAAAGCTAACGGCTCATAATCGTTCTGATAAAACGGCTAAACTTAGTGTATTGCCTACGTTGTGGTTTAGAAATACGTGGTCTTGGGGTTATGATTTAAATGGAAATAAACCGATGCTTACCGGCATAGCGAAAAGTCAAGTGGAGGTGCGACATACCTTATTTGATAATATGAAACTTTACCTCGACGGAGCCAATGAGTTACTTTTTTGTGAAAATGAAAGTAACATGAAGCGAGTTTTTGGTAAAAAAAACGAGACGTCTTTTGTTAAAGATGGGATCAATGATTATGTGGTAGGAAATAAGACTAAAGCCGTCAATAAGAATAAAATAGGTACTAAGATGGCGGGCCTTTTTCAAAAGGAAATTGCAGCGGGTGAAAGTGCCGAAGTAAGGCTACGTTTTTCTTCGGAAACTCACTTGGAAAATGCCTTTGGTGATTTTGAAGATCTTTTTAAAATAGCTCAAAATGATGCGGAAGATTTTTATCTGGAGGTTCAAAAGGACATTGTATCTAGAGAGCAAAAAAATATTCAGCGTCAGGCCTTTGCAGGCATGCTTTGGAATAAACAGTTCTATTATTACAACATGGAGCAGTGGGCTAAGGGAGACCCCAAAATGCCTTTCAAATTCACCGGCCGTTCGTTCACAAGAAATGATACTTGGAAACATGCTTACATGCATAATATCCTTTCTATGCCTGATAAGTGGGAGTATCCATGGTTTGCCGCCTGGGATTTAGCATTTCATACAGTAACTCTTGCTAGAGTAGATTCCGATTTCGCAAAACGTCAATTGGCTGTCATTCTTAGGGAATATTACATGCATCCCAATGGTCAAATTCCAGCATACGAGTGGAACTTTTCAGATGTAAATCCCCCAGTACACGCTTGGGCTACCTGGAAGGTCTATGAGATAGATAAAAAGCAAAGAGGTGGCAAGGGAGACGTAGTTTTCTTAGAACGTATTTTTCATAAACTGGTACTTAATTTCACTTGGTGGGTAAATCAGAAAGACGAAGAAGGGAATAATATATTTGGCGGGGGCTTTTTGGGATTAGATAACATAGGTGTGTTTGATAGAAATGCACAGATTCCTGGTATGACGTTAAAGCAAGCAGATGCTACAGGATGGATGGCTATTTATACCTTAAATATGCTACGTATTTCCTGCGAAATAGCTTTGGAGCGACCAGTTTATCAAGACATGGCGTCTAAATTCTTTGAGCATTTCTTACATATTGCGGCAGCCATAAACAATGATCTAGAGCATGGCAATAAAGGCCTTTGGGACGAGGATGACCAATTCTATTACGATAAAATTCACACGCCAGAGGCCAGAACTATATTCTTAAAAATACGCTCATTGGTAGGCTTAATTCCACTTTGTGCCGTAGAGGTTATTCATGAAGATTTGCTAGAAAAGTTACCTGAGTTTAAGGTGAGGTTAGAATGGGTTCTTAATAATAGACCTGATTTAGCTTCATTAATATCTAGATGGCATGAACCAGGAAAGGGCGAGACGCATTTACTTTCATTACTGCGAGGTCATAGGATGAAAATGGTGCTTAAAAGACTTTTTAACCAAGCAGAATTTCTATCTGATTACGGTATTCGCTCTTTGTCCAAGTACCATAAAGAACACCCTTTTTCTTTTGATTTGCACGGCGAAAAATTAGAAGTGGCCTATAACCCTGCAGAAAC
>JBNMFK010000385.1:0-3327 GCA_051269965.1 Algoriphagus sp.
TTGAGGGGTCTTCGGTATTATTCAACAAAGACTACTTAAATCTTTGCACTTTTGACTGTTTTTATAATTCTTCCAGCGATTTTGTATGGATCTCCATTGGATGCTGGTCTTCTATCTTCCAACCAACCTTTCCAGCCTTTCTGAACAGCGATTAGCGGAATACGAATGGATGCTCCTCTATCAGATATTCCCCAAGAGAAATCTGTGATAGCTGCTGTTTCATGCAAACCTGTTAATCTTTGGTCGTTAAACTCACCGTAAACGGCTATGTGTTCAGCTACAACGCCTCTGAAAGACTCACAGATGGCCGCATAAACCTCTTTATCTCCACACGTTCTCAGTGTTGTATTAGAAAAATTGGCGTGCATTCCTGAACCATTCCAATCCATTTCTTTACCGAGTGGCTTTGGATGGTAATCTATGTAATAGCCATATTGCTCTGTCAACCTATCTAGTAGATATCTCGCGATCCAAAGCTCATCTCCAGCCTGTTTAGCACCTTTAGCAAATAATTGAAATTCCCACTGGCCGCAAGCCACTTCTTGGTTGATGCCTTCAAAATTTAGACCTGCCTCAATGCAAAGATCAGCGTGTCTTTCTACTAAGTCTCTTCCATGGGTGTTCTTTCCTCCAACAGAACAATAGTACATGCCTTGAGGTGCAGGATAACCTCCTATAGGGAAACCGAGAGGCAAGCCAGTGGCAGTGTCCATTATAAAGTACTCTTGTTCGAAACCAAACCAGAAATCATTATCATCATCATCAATACCGGCTCTACCGTTAGATATATGTGCAGTACCATCCGCGTTCATCACCTCAGTCATGACCAAGTACCCATTGATACGTTCTGGATCAGGATAAATAGCGACTGGTACCAACAAGCAGTCAGAAGAACCACCTTCAGCTTGTTTGGTTGATGAGCCATCAAAAGACCAGTTATCTATTTCCTCTAAAGTACCTTTGAAGTCTTCGTGTTCTTCTACTTTAGTCTTACTTCTAATATTTTGAGTAGGGAAGTAACCATCGAGCCAAAGATATTCTAACTTAATTTTTGCCATGATTGTGATTAATTGTTGAAATTGATTAATTCATAAAATATTAACCCAAATATATATGAAAAGTCAATAGATTATATATCTAAAATCAATTTTTGTAGTTCAATATTCTATTTTATTGAAAAAGTACTATTAAGTATAAATATTTTCTCAAAATGACTTATTTGTCAATATAATCCTGAAAAGTGTGCTGCTGCAATGCCTTTCCGTTTCGAATATCTACAGGTAATATTTTACCGGTTTGGCTAATTATTTTCTTCCCGACATTGTCAAATAAGAATTCTTTCTCTTCTTGAATAAGGCCAAATCCATCTTTAAAGCTAAAATAGGCCCACTGAGCATTGTTTTTTGATAGAATATCTTTACTCCAAATATATTTATCAGAATTAAGGCCAAGGTTATTTAGGAGCGTCTTGGGCATATCAATCTGACTACCAATTTCACTAATTGTTTTAGGTTTAGAAACGGCTCCTCCAGTCCATAACATAGGTGTCCTAAAACTGTCAGACCGTTTATCTGTTTTTGGGAACCTGTGTCCATGATCCCCAACTATAATAACTAGCGTATTTGCCCACCAAGGCTGTGTTTTGGCAGAATCGATGAACTTGCCAAATGCGAAATCTGTATAATACATTGAATTGAGAAACATTTCTTCTTCTGTATCACCTAAAATCACGGTAGAATCTAGGGGCACATCAAAGGGCTCATGACTACTGAGAGTCAATATGGTCTCAAAAAACGGGTCTTTTTTAGCGTAGCTATGTTCTTGCAAGAATTTGCTAAAAATCTCTTCGTCATGAACGCCCCATTTTGTTACATGGAGTTCTTCAGGGAAGTCATTCAAGTCTACGATTCTCTCGAAATCAGCAGCATACAAGTAACTTTTAATATTGGCAAATTCCGTTTCTCCTCCATAATAAAAGGAGGTCCTGTATCCTTGCTTTTGAAAATCTTTGGTAAGAATCTCCAGGTTTTGAGTCTTTTTAGGCTCTTTGATTATTGATTTAGTCGGCTGAGCCGGATAGCCGCTTAAAACAGAAACAAGGCCTTTGTCTGTTCTATCACCAGAGGCATAAATGTTAGAAAAGTAAATGCCCTCATTTTTTAGCCTGTTAAAATTAGGAGTGACCTCTTTATAATGATATGTCAGATCTACCACCTTTTCCGTCATACTTTCCCAAATAATGAGAAGCACATTAGTTTTCTCTGAACTCGGGTTAAGTACTATTTCTGGTGGAGAGGTTTTAGGAAAAAGCTCCTTGATACTTTTTGATATTTCCTCTTTAGGCAAATAGGTATACGGATTATCCTTGATGTTATTGTTATTGACAAGAGAACTCAGGAAATTCCAAGAGGCATTTACCGCTGCGATATTAGCAAAATTATTGTCTGAAAAATAAACCGTGCTTTGGTTCATCGTAGCCACACCAAAACCGCCTCTAATAGGAATAATTAAAGCAGCAGTCAAGATAAGGGCAATCGGCATGTATGGTAATTTCTTTATACTTTTCCAGCTATTTATTTTGTGTCCTATTACTCGGTAGACAGCAAAACTGGCCAGAATTATAAGTAAGATACTCGTAATCAATAAACGTATTACAGGCGAAGATTTGACAGAAGCGAAAGCTTCTCTAGGACTTTCTAAATACTCTAGCGGGGTAGCATCTAACCTGTAATTCCAAACATTATAAACCTCCATGTCTATGACACTCAAGAACGTGAGTAAGAAAACCAAGGTGAGTGTAAAACCGTAAAGGACACGCTCAAATATGCTCTTCTTTATCCATCTAAAAAAAGTAACCCAAAGGAAGGGAAAGAGACTTAAATAGCCTGCCATTGACATATCCATTCTGATGCCATTCCAGAAGATGCCCGCAAGGGTCTCCAAAGTGAGAAGTTTAGCATCGGCAATATGATAGCCTAAAAAAAGCAAACGGGCCGTGAGGAAAAACGCCACCCAGAAACCAAAATAAATAAACAAAAACTGTATTCTTTCTTTCATTCAAAGGAATTTGTGAACTTTGGCTCAAAGATATAAATAAACCGTCATGTCAATAAATCCAGGATTTGATCCAAAGGAAATAGAGCAATTAAGGAAAGAATGTAAAGAAGAGGAACAAAACTTTGTTTTGGTCCTTGATGACGTTGAGCTATCTGATAGTGGAGAGTATTATCAGTTTCAGTTTGTCGGGAAATACGACGAAAAAGAAGTGATTTACGACGCTGCCATTTTTACATTAGAATTACACTATAACGGGGTTCTGCTAGAGGA
>JBNMFK010000386.1:0-3314 GCA_051269965.1 Algoriphagus sp.
GCAAATTCTGTGATAGTGTTAAAACCAAATTTAGGAAAGATGTCTAGCAATGTGTAGAAATTATTGGTTTTAAGTTTCTTTAGATATATTATGCCTTAACGTAAGCTTTTGCTTAAAATTGTAACAAGGATATTTCATAATTAAAAATCAATATTTTAAACTTTATGACTCTTAAAAAAACTTTTAGTCTCCTGCTTTTGAATCTAAGCCTACTTTTTGGTTTTCAGGCTACAGCACAGTCGGAACATGGCATTAAATACGGGCTAAGTATGCCAGAACCCGAAACGCACTTTTTTGAAGTTCACATGGAACTGCCTAAAGTTCTTAGTAATCCACACTTGCAAGATAAGAATCATTTGATCGTTAAAATGCCTGTTTGGACACCAGGATCTTATCTAGTGAGAGAGTACGCCGGCAATGTGGATGGCTTCATTGCTCATGATGAGCAAGGTAGAAATCTCAATAGTGTAAAAATTAATAAGAATACTTGGCAGATTGATATTGAAAATGCCGAAGATATACATATTGATTACAAGGTTTACGCATTTAGCCTAACTGTCAGAACGTCTTTTATTGATGGCAATCATGGTTATCTGAATGGAGCTAGCATTTTTATGTTTGTTCCAGAACTGATTAATAAACCTTCACAGTTAAAAGTGACACCTTATGAAAAATGGTCCGTAGTTTCTACAGCCCTTCCAGAGTCATCTCCCAATGTATTTGAAGTTAAAGACTTCGATACATTAGTGGACAGCCCTATCGAAATTGGTAATCATGACGTTTTGGAATTTGAAGCTTTAGGAATTCCACATAAAATAGCTATGTATAGTGCTACGACGTTAAATTACGATAAGGATAAACTCTTATCTGATTATAAAAAAATGGTGGAAGCAGCGACTTCTATTGTAGGGGAGTCCCCATTAGACCATTATTTGTTCATTATTCATCATCAACCTGGTATTGGCGGTGGCTTAGAGCATAAATTCTCTACTACATGCCAGACGTCTACAAGGGCATATGCCACAGAAAGTGCCTACAAAAGATTTTTTTCTTTATTGGCTCATGAATATTTTCATTTATGGAATGTAAAAAGAATACGACCAGTAGCTCTTGGACCATTTGACTATGAGAATGAAAACTATACACATATGCTATGGGTAGCAGAAGGATTCACCAACTATTACGAAGAAGTCATTTTGAAAAGAGCAGGTATTTATACTGAAGAAGATGTTTTAAGTAATCATGTCTCCGCAATAAATAACGCTGAGAACGCTCCTGGAAATAGAGTTCAGTCTGTAACGGAAGCTTCATGGGATGCTTGGGTGAAATACTATAGGCCTCATGAAAACTCTAAAAACACGACAGTCTCTTATTACGGCAAAGGAGGATTACTGGCCTCTTTATTAGAAGTAAAAATCATAGCGAATACTGAAGGTGAAAAGTCTTTGCAGGACGTTATGAGACTACTCTACAAGAAATATTATAAAGGTCTAAACCGAGGGTATACAGATGCTGAATTTCAATTGGCTTGTGAAACTGTTTATGGTGGTTCTCTAGATTATTTCTTTGAACATTTTGTTAGCGGAACAGAAACACCAGATTATAATCAGATTTTTAAGGCCGTTGGACTTGAATTAGTAGATTCAAAAGAAGAAGAGAATAAGCCTTATATAGGAATTTCAGAACGTTCAGGTTCGGTTTATAGGATACTCTCTAATGGAAGTGCTTATCATTCAGGTTTAAGCGTGGGTGATGAAATTGTGAGTATTGATGGCACTGATGTACAGACATTTGCTTCAGCACTATCTGATAAGAATGTTGGTGATATAATTTATGGAGCGGCTTTTAGAAATGATGTCAAATTCGATTTCAGCTTTGAACTAAAGAAAGATCCTAGAACGTCTTACTCATTTAAGAAGCTAGATAAACTAAGTGAAAAGCAAAAGAGAGCTTTTGCTAAATTCATAAATGAATAAACAAAAGTTGCTTTGAATTATTGTGAAGAGGCTGTCTCGCTTAAAGAGACAGCCTCTTTTTGTTTAGCCGTTTTCAAATATATCACCCTTTGGATCTATTTTTCATTAAGCGGCGGACTCTTTTTTTTACTCGATTTAGATCTTAATCTAACAAGGCATTAAAATCCTTGGACATACCCTTAAACCGTTCAATTACACCTGCGTAAAAAGTATCTGTTAGCATTTGTTCTACTTCTTTATCTCCACTTACATCAAACTCTGAAACTTTATAAGACTGCTCTAAGAGTCCTGCTTCAAACTTTATAATATATTTGTTGTTAAATACGTATAAAGAAGTTTTACAAAAAGTGTTTGTTATGTCTTTGACGAATCTCATAAATAAGGAATTGATGAAAAATAGTGTGAAATTGGGCCTTTTGTTATTGGGTACTGTTTTGTTTTTGGCTTGCGAAAACAAAAGTAAGACAGAAGCTGCAGAGTTTTTTGAACGAGGCAATTATCATTTTAAAAAAAATGAAACGGAAAGGGCCTTGGAATTATTTACCGAAGCTATTGAAAAGGTTGAGGACTTTGCAGATGCTTTTAATAACAGAGGGTTGTGTTATGAGAAATTAGGCAATATTGAGAAGGCAAGCTCTGACTACCGAAAAGCGGTGGAGCTTGATGATAGTTTTGATGCTGCTAAACTAAATTTGGCTTCTGCATACATTCAAACTGGTGAACTTAGAAGCAGCGAAGAACTACTAAATAAGTTAGCTCCCTCCTACGCCGACTCAGCAACATTCTACGACCTTAGAGGTAAATATTATCTTGAAAGCTATGAGCCAGAATCGGCAGAATCTGATTTTGAGAGATCTTTAAAACTCCGTCCTAATAATATGGAGACTGAAACGAACTTAGGCTTCGCTCATTACAAACAACAAGAATTTAAAAAGGCAGAAAATAAATTTTTAAAGGTTCTATCCAATGTACCTTCTTTTGCGTTCGCTTCGAATAATCTGAGTGCCACCTATGCTCAGCTAGGTTATTGGGAAAAGGCACTTGAATACTCTCAAAAAACAATGGAAGAAGTACCAAATGAGGTTCTTTTCATTAATACGCATACTCTTAATTTGATTGAGAACAATCGCTTGAATGAAGCAGTAGAGTTCTCGATAAGAGCATTGAAGCTAGATCCTTTCAACCCATACGCCTTAAGGAATTCAGGCATCCTAACGGCAAAAGGCGAAGATCCAAGGAAAGCCATAGCAGAATTGGAAGAAGTTGAGGCCAAAAATCCTGATGTAGAATTCATCTATTATTACCTTGGAAATCTATATCATAATCAAGGAGATATCA
>JBNMFK010000387.1:0-3296 GCA_051269965.1 Algoriphagus sp.
TTGGTAGTTCGTAAGTCATAAATGCCTAACTAACGTTTTAAAACCTCCAAATTCCCTGCATAACAAATTCTGAATTTTATAGCAAAATAGGTTTTGCAAAAAGAATTGGCAAGGCATTAGATTAGCGACTGATAGCTTTGTCACATGGCAAAACATCGACTCTTTACTTTAAGCATAGATTGTCCTTCTATGAATCCGACAAAGAGCTTTTTCTTTAGTTGTGTGATGGTGAAGGATAGGGTGGCGACCTTTCGTGATGGTAAGGTGAAGCCCCTGCTATTCATGAACCCTGGTAAAGAAATTATGCGAGTACTCGATGAAGAGCTCGAAGCTTCTAAGGGTGCACTCACTCGACAGAATTATGAACTTTTTATGCCTTATATGCCCATTTTGGGGTATAATAAGCGTGGATATACGGCTACAGACTTGGAAATGAAGCATATGCAGGGCAGGAGCAAAAAGCCAGATTTTTCTAAAACAAAATCTAATCGTTAACATTATGAGTACTATCAAACTATAAAAACTATGAGTAATGCATTGCTTGAAGGTTCTGCTAAATTGTTTTTTGTGGTATGTAAGCAGAACAAATTTGAATTCTCTCAAACGCATTGTACCGTAACCGATGACTACAAAGAGGCTTCAAAATCTTTGGAGGCATTCTTTAGGTCTAGAATGGAAGAAGATAAGATGGCGGGTTGTATTAAAGAGGTGAATATTGCCAACTGTTAAGATTTTTTGCGTGATGAAGGTTTTGAGGGGAGTTTAGATGCCTGGGAAGAGGATCATGAATCAATAGTATCTTATCTGCAGAAGCATGACATTATAGACCCAAAGGATTTTCGTTATGACTCCATTTTGGTAAGAAATGTTCACTATCATACTCAGAATGATTTCTTTATATAGCTATAGTTTTTGAGCGAAATTGGCATCTAAAATAAGCCTAGCTGTTTGTTTGTGCCTATGCTGTCAACCCCTTTTGGTAGGTCTGGATAGCAAAATTTTGTAGTGATTTCGGGATGTGAAATGATTTCATATTTCGTCCTTAATTTCTCAACCGTGTGTCCTCTGAGCTTTCCATCAGGTAGCGGTTTCATCAATGTGGCATAGTCGTCTCCAGAAAGCCACTTTTCAAAATCTTCCTTTCCAAAATGACTGGCATTCTTGGGTCTGGTATTTCATGAGGTTCGTGGACTTCATCCTTATTATGGATTTTGGCCATAAAGTCGTTTCCCTTTGTTGTCACGATGGCTACTGATTTTACATGCATATTATCCAAAACGGCAAAGTCATAAATTCCGGCCATAACTATGGGCTCACTGTCGGTTCTCCAGATATAAAAGGGTATTCTTTTTGATTTGTTTAAATGGTGGTGCTCAAAGAAGCCATCCAATGTTATCAGACAGCGTCTTTGTCGGATTGATTCTTTGAATGATGGCAGTTCGAAAATTGTCTCACTTATGGCATTTATAGTTCCTTTCCTTAGTTTGTCGGCCTTGGAAGGGTCTTTTACCCAATTAGGCACTAATCCGATTTCAAAGTAGTGTAATATTCTGGGTTGATTTCCTGTTACAATTGGGATTTCATCATGTGTGAACGCTGAGATGTGATCTGTTTTGGGAGTGTATTCAAGGCCTCCTTGATAGCGTTTTAGCCTGCTTTCCATGATGGCTATTTCTTCTTCAGGTACGCCTACATGTCTGGCATACTTAATTTCACGCTCCATCTGATATGATACGTCTACACACATATTTGCTATTGAAGGAATAAATTTAGCAAAATCCGTTGGTTTGTGGGACCATGAGAAGAGCGATTGAATGACTAAAAGTGATTAAAACGGATTGCAATTAAGTTTACCACTGACACTTGTTTTCTATAAATAACTGTAATCTTTCATACAAAAGGGCAATGGCATCTTAAATAACGGCTCTATAAATTGGTGTTGCCCCTTAGTTCCAAGCACCAATCCTCGGGTCGTTTAGAATGGCGTAAATATTACAGATATTATAGACTTTATAGTCGGCCAGTCTTGGTTTTTTGCCTTGCGGTAAGGCCTTCTCGATTAGTTTGTAAGTAAGAGGCCTTGATATAACGGTATCAATGTAAATGTGGTCATACTTTCCTAAGCTATAAGTAAACGGCTTTCCTGTTTTAGTATGAAAGGTTTGTCCTCTATGCTCTAGTATCTTTTTCCAGATTTGATCCATCTTATTTCTATATGACATAAAATTATGGAATTATTTTTTCGTTCATTCAATTTCGGACTAACTACGGACTAAAATACAAACAAAAAACCCCAACTATCTAATAATAAGATAATTGAGGTTCTAAAAAGTGGAGCTGCAGGGATTCGAACCCTGGTCCGAACATGGCCACTGTCGAGCCTTCTACATGTTTATTCGGTCTTTGTTTTCGAGATTGAGAAGTCGTCCGACATAGCTAATTCAATCCTTATTTCCTCCGATACTATTTAATGGTAAGAAAACCGCCAATAAACGCCTCTACGTGTCGACACCTCTGATTCTCCCGCGGCAGAGGTTAGCAGGAGAGAGATGTGGCGAATGGTTAATCTAATCTAGATTAAGCAGCCATGGCATACTGAGTATTGCCTCTTGTTGTTTAGAAGAATTTTTAAATGGAGGTTCTACCAACTCCATACATGCTTATACTCGCAATTGCATCACGCCGTCAAAACCGGTCAGCCCCAATTACCCTGCAAATTACGAATGATAAATGGTTCTTAAAGTTCCTTTTAGATAGAATTTAATAAATAGTTTACAATCATGCCCGATAGGACAGTAGGAGTAATGCTCATTAAGGACCCTATGAGCACACATGCCATTTATTTGGTCTCTTCTGTGTCTTTACCTCAAAATGGCTGTAGTGGTTATTAGGAAGCCCATGGCAGAAAACTAATTTGTTAAAACAAAGGTCAATATCAATTCGCGTTCAAAAACACCTATCCAAAGTCCTACTTTTTCAAGCGATTCTTGTCTGTCTGGGCTAAGCTGAGAACGCCATTTCCCTATAAAAATAATAATAACTACACGTAATAGAAACGTCATAATGCTGTAGGCAAAAGTTAATATCCAACTTTATGGTGCTACAAAAATCTGAGGTACTTCGTGTAATATCCAAACCCATCCATTGACTATACATAGCCATGTGATGACTAATACAATGGTGTGAAGAAATTGGCCAATAATGAAGAGTACGGGTCTATTTATTTTGATATATATCTTCCCAAGGTCTATCAAATAGTGACTTACAGCAATAAAAAGTACCCTAGGAAAACAGCC
>JBNMFK010000388.1:0-3256 GCA_051269965.1 Algoriphagus sp.
AGTTAGACGTGTCAAAAGACGAATCAACAGAAGAAAAAATATTAGCAGCGTCTGAAGAATCCTTTATAAGTGAGGGTTTTGAAGGAGCTAGAATGCAAAGTATCGCTAATAAAGCAGGGATTAATAAGGCCATGCTTTTATTATCATTTCAGGTCCAAAGAGTTACTTTTTGAAAATATTTTTGACTTGAAGGTGAAACATTTCTTTCTGGAAATATCAGAAATCGTTAGACAGGGTAAGCCTTTTATAGAAGATTTTGTAGAGCGTTACATCACTTTCATGAATCAGTATCCTTTCATTCCTTTTTTTATCATGATGTGCTTCATTCTTTTAGGCGGTCTTTATACGCCAATTGAAAGCATGTTAGAATGGGCACTGGTTAACTAAGATTAATCCTCCTGCCTAGCATATTAAAGTGACTAGAGCCATATTCATAAAGGGAAGCACTTTTACAGAATTACTTCCAGACGTCTTTGCCTTGCTAGGCTTTGCGGTAGTTTTTAATTGCTTAGCTATCAGAAATTATAGTAAGAGAAGTTCTTAGATAAAAGTCCTAATTCCGGCATATTCCTCTCTAAACTGTTTTGGAGTGCAATTCTTCTTAGACTTGAAAAGCCTATTAAAATAAGATAGGTTATTAAAACCACACTTATAGGCTATTTCAGAAATGGTTTCTGTAGTGTCAATAAGCCTTCTAGCTGAATGGCCCAATCGTATCTCATTAAGGCTGTCAATGAACGTTTTTCCAGTTCGTTTCTTAATAAACCTACTGAAAGAAACTTCTGTCATTCCAGCGATTTTAGCAACTTCAGAGAGCGTCACATCTTTATCAAAATTCTCACGCATAAACTCAAAGACCGATTCAATGCGGCGGCTATTATGAGTGATTTTATTGTCTGTAAAGGACTCATCAGAGAGCAATTTTATATTTCTAGATGTAGACAAGTCGTGTAAAATACTCATGAGCTCTAGAATACTATCAAAACCCGTTTTTTTGACAAGGGCATTGAGCCTTGGTGTTAAGGCATGAATGGTTTCTTCTGAAAATGCAATACCCTTAGAAGACTTATGTAGTAAATCTCTAATAAAATAGAGCTGATTTCGCTTTAGTAATTTATCATCAAAAAGGTCTGCGTGAAATTGAATAGTAATTTCCTGAACCTCTTTACCTACCGCATTATAATCTGGGCTGTTTGGAAGCCAACAATGAGGGAGGTTTGAGCCAACTAGCACTAGTTCGGCGTTTCCTATTTCACCTTGATGGTCACCGATGATTCTTTTTATTCCTTCGCCATTCTGAATAAAATTGAGCTCATACTCATCATGATAGTGTACTGGAAAATCAAATTCATTCTTTTTCCTATTAATTATCGTGAAGCAGTCGAAGGGTGTTAAAGGAGTTATTTCGCGAAATATCTGAGGCATAGTTTAAAGTTTTATTAAACATTTACGCCAAATATAGTTGAATTAGTATCATAATTATATTCAACTCCAAGGCTCAAATGATAGCAAAAGGCTAAACGATGTTAATAACTGTTTATAAATAGCCCGTTTGGCTATTCAGATATGATAAAATTGTGTCAAGGATGAGTTTAAAAATGAATTTAATTTTACGGAGAAGTAATATAAATCAATGAAGAGAAGGTTTGTCTCAAGCATTTTAATTATTAAATCATCCAGATAACAGAAGTGTCATTGGCATCTAATGATTTACTACTTATAAAAAATGGTTAAACAGTACATAATATGAGTGAGTTAAACTCGAGAATTTTCTTTAATCAAACGGTGATGGTGACAGGCTTTTTTGCTTTTCTTTCTTTATCGTTAGCAGCTCAAGTAGATAGTCGGGCCACCACGGAAACCACGAATCTTCTTAATAATCTTAAATCTGTAAAGACGCTTTTTGGACATCAAGATGATCCCGTTTATGGTTTGAATCCAGATAAGACGAGATGGATTGATGAAGCGGGCAGGTCAGACATAAAAAGTATAATTGGGGAGTATCCTGCTTTAATAGGTTACGATATAGGTCACTTAGAGCTCGGTAAATCTGTCAATTTGGATAATGTGCCTTTTGACAAAATGAGGTTATATATCATTGACCAGTACAAAAGAGGGGGTGTTTCTACGCTATCATGGCATCCAAATAATCCTTTGGACTTATCTAAAACTACTTGGGATAAAGTGGAGGCTACTATTCCAAGCATACTTCGTAATAGGAAGGCTCTTAAGAACTACAAAATGACTTTTTTGAAACCTTTAGCCTCGTTTTTCAAATCTTTAAAATCTTCAAATGGAGAGGACATTCCAATTATTTTTAGGCCTTACCATGAACATACGGGAAGCTGGTTTTGGTGGGGAGCAGATTATTGCTCTGAAGAAGAGTATAAGGCTTTCTGGAAAATGACAGTAGATTATTTTAAAAAGAAAAGAGTTCATAATCTGCTCTATGCTTATTCTACAGATAAGTTTAGGTCTGAAGAGCATTATTTAGAACGATATCCAGGAGACGACTATGTAGATATTCTTGGTTTTGACACTTATCATAGAAATGCTCCGTCTAGTAATGGTACTTTTGTGAAAAATTCAAAAGAAATGCTCGGGATTGTAAAAAAAATAGGCCTGGAGAAAGATAAACCTTATGCCTTATCTGAGACGGGCTTAGAACAAGTGACGGAAGCAAATTGGTGGACAACTATTTTTTTACCTGTTTTGGAGGGAAGCGGTGCGAGTTATATCATGGTTTGGCGTAATGGCAGACCAGACCACTTTTATGCTCCATATCCAGGGCATAGTAGTGAATCAGATTTCAAAAAAATGGCTGAAAGTGGTGAAGTACTCTTTGAAAAAGGGGCTAAAGCGGAAGGTCTTTATAAGTAATTATAAATTAATATACATGAACTTCAATGAACGTTTGGCTGCTCTTTTAAAACAGAAAGAGAACACCCTGACTCAATTAAATGAAAAAGAGCGTTTGGGAAACGGAATATTTGATCGGTACGAAAATCCGATATTAACTGGAGATCATGCTCCTTTGGATTGGGAATACGATTTGAATCCAAAAACTAACCCATTTCTAATGAAAAGGTTCGGTATTAATGTAGCCTTTAATGCAGGTGCCATGAAGTGGAATGGTAAATATGTTTTGGCTGTTCGTGTGGAGGCTTACAATAGGAAATCATTTTTTGCAATTGCAGAAAGTGATAATGGTATTGATAATTTTACTTTTTGGGATTATCCTATCACGATGCCTGAA
>JBNMFK010000389.1:0-3236 GCA_051269965.1 Algoriphagus sp.
TCCAACGGCAGCAAATGTAATGGTATCTTTTAGAATCCCTGACCCCCAAAACACAACGGAGGGTATGAAAAGGACTATAATGGCAGTCTTTTTCGTTAAATGAGGATACAATTTATGGAAAGCATGGAATAAGGCCCAAGATCCTGAGAAACTAATAGAGGCAAATAAAAGTGCATTGGCGTAATAAGAGTTGAGTGTGAAAAGACTAAAAAAACCAACCACTCGTACAACAAAATAAGTAGGTAAATCACCATAGGAAAATATCCTACTTGCATAAGCGAAAGTATCACCTTCATACTCCTTACCAGCAGTGAGCAGTTGAAAAGCAATCAATGGTGACTCCAGAAAAGCCTTCCAAATTTGAACACCACCATTGTGATACGCATTTATGGTATCTCCACCACTATAATAGAATTGGTATATCAGCCCAAGGCTTATGGCTCCTAGAAATTTGGCGGATAGAGCGGGGATAAAGTATTTGGAAGTTTCGCTATTTGTAACTCTTGGTCTTATATGATAGGCTAAACCATATAGAATGAATAAATAAATTGGGGTGGTAAGGAGGTTGATAAAACCCAAGCTAGACTAAATTAAGATTTGTTTTGTTGAAATATTTAGAGTCAGAAATGGGCATGCTTTCGCTACATCACTCCCATTTTGTAGGAGTGATGAATGGTGTACTTGCACACATCAAATTTCGCCATAATTTTCCTTCGAACATGGACTAAGGGGATATTTTTTACTTCTAGGAAGTTATTGATCGGTTAGAAGGACATAGCGTATTTATCGGGAGGCAAACATGCGTTTTGGTTGGTGTGCCTGTTTGCCTTTAAAAGAAAGTCATTTTTTTCTTTTGGGATGGATTTTTAGATGAAGTTATGATTACCGTTTATTTATAGGATATCTCAAGGTTTGCTTTTCGAGATGACGTGCTTACTTTAGGTGGGTTAAGAAAACTTGCATACCGGTAGGGATATAGCGGCTAGCAGGAACAAAGTCTTTTATAAGCTTTGTCGCTTATACTTTAAAACTTACTTCTGCTATTTCTGTACATCATCACATAATAGAACTCATATTAGTATTGGCTGAATAGACTTTTTTTATATTTGCAGCCTTAATTCAGAACCTCAATATGAGAATAATCATTGCTGGCGCAGGGGATGTAGGGTTTCATTTGGCAAAATTGCTAGCTATCGAAGAACATGATATCAACATCATTGATCTGGATAGCGAAAAACTACAATATATTTCAAATCACCTTGATGTCAATACCATTAGAGGAAGTGCTACTTCGTTTAAGATTCTAGATGAGGCCAATGTGTCTAAAGCGGACTTACTAATTGCCGTTACTGAGTCTGAAAGCACAAACATCTCGACCTGTATCATCGGTAAAAACCTTGGTGCAAAAAAAACCATTGCTCGGGTGGTGAACACTGAGTTCTTAAATAAAAGAGAAATACTGGATCTGAAAAGTATCGGTATAGATGAAGTAATATCACCTGAACTACTTGCGGCTAAAGAGATAAAAAAATTACTTAAGGAAACTGCCTTAACAGATACTTTTGAATTTGAAAAAGGCATACTGTCAATGGTAGGGCTCGCTATAGGCAAAGACTCTGAACTACTAGACCAATCTTTGGCGGAAACCGCATACCTGAACCCAGAAAGAAATTTTAATACTGTAGCAATTCTTAGGGATAGCGAAACGATTATTCCACACGGTAGCGACAAATTCAAGCTGAATGATCATGCCTATTTTATCACACAGCCAGATGGGCTTAAGAAGGTGATGAACTTATCGGGAAAAACAAGAACTGTAGTAAAAAACATCATGATTCTTGGTGGCAGCAAGATTGGCATTCAGACTGCAGCTCAATTAAGTAGCAAATACAAAATAAAATTGATTGAGCAGGACAAGGAAAAATGTTTCGAATTAGCTGACAGACTTCCTGATACACTCGTCATCAATGGCGATGGCCGTGATGTAGAATTGCTGCTCGAGGAAGGTATTCAAAATATGGATGCTTTTATCGCCGTAACCGGAAACTCCGAAACAAACATTATTTCGTCTTTAGTAGCAAAAAACAACCAAGTAAAAAAAACCATAGCTTTGGTTGAAAACATTGATTACATCCATCTTTCACAGAATATAGGGGTGGACACCATGATCAATAAGAAACTAATTGCTGCGAGCTTTATTTTTAGGCACATCCGCAAAGGACAGGTCCTTGATTTAACTAGTATTCATGGAGTAGATGGTGAGTTACTAGAATTTGAAGTGAAAAAGAATTCCAAAATTCTAGATTTGCCGATCAAAGATCTAGACTTTCCTAAATCAGCGATAATTGGAGGTGTGATTCGTAAAAGTAAAGGAATCACCGTAAGGGGAAATTTTATTTTCCAAGAGAAGGACAGGGTCGTTGTACTTTCAAAACCAGAATGCATCCACAAGGTTGAAGGGTTTTTCAAATGAGATTTAATTATCAGGTAATCTTGAATATCATTGGGCTACTCCTTATGCTCAATGGGGTGTTTATGCTTCTATGTATTCCATTTAGCATCTATTTTGGAGAGGGTGGGCTAATCCCAATTTCCATTTCAGGTGCGATAACCATAGGAGTAGGAGGATTAATTTGGCTGTTCACCAGGAATTCTTCTAGTAAAGAACTTAAAAAAAGAGATGGATATCTCATCGTGACTATGGGGTGGCTTTCCATGTCTTGTTTTGGAGCCCTTCCCTATATTCTAAGTGGTGCTATTCCCAACTTTACGGATGCCTTTTTTGAAACCATATCTGGCTTTACTACTACAGGAGCCACCATACTGACAGATATTGAAAGTGTTCACCGAGGGATCCTTTTCTGGAGGAGTTTAACTCAATGGATCGGAGGCATGGGAATCATTGTGTTGGCAGTAGCTATATTGCCAATTTTAGGTATTGGAGGCATGCAGCTGTTTGTAGCTGAGGCACCTGGTATCTCACCGGATAAACTACAACCACGAATAAAAGAAACTGCGAAGAGACTTTGGCTTATTTATTTTAGTCTGACTGCTATGGAAATCGTATTGCTTTGGATTGGGGGAATGACATTTTTTGATGCCATAAACCACGGACTAACCACGATGGCTACTGGAGGTTTTTCTACAAAAAATGCTAGTGCTGCCCATTTTGCGCCTCACCTGCAGTATATCATGGTGTTATTTATGTTTTTGGCAGGGACCAACTTTACCATGAC
>JBNMFK010000390.1:0-3184 GCA_051269965.1 Algoriphagus sp.
AAATTGAAAAGGCTTTTGGTTTCGTCATGGATTGTTATGGTGCTCGGGATGGAGGGGTTACAGCATATGAAATATCTCAAGGAAATTATCATGTCGGCTATAATTCGTTTATGGAAATCAAGGAGGGTAATGAGTTGAAGAAAGGGACATTACTAACTACAGATTTATTTAGTTACTCCTTTCCGTTTATACGGTACGAACTGGGTGATGAAGTCTCATTTAGCACTTCAACTACCTCTGATTACAATGGTCAAGTAATATCTAAAGTTCTTGGACGAGCCTCTGATATTATTAGGCTAGAAAATGGACATGTTTTGACTGGAGTCGGTTTTCAAGTAATGTTCGGGAGAATGAACGTTATCGCTTTTAGAATATCTAAGGTAGGGGAACTCCATTTATTGGTTGAAATTGAACCTAATGAGTACTTTACAAAAGATGAAGAAAACTTAATTAGAACAATTTTCCAGAACCATGCTGGACAAAATTGTAACATAGAAATTTATAAAGTAAAAAAGTTTACCCCTAATAAAAACGGGAAAAGAAACTATTTTATGTCATGATAGTAATTTTAACGATGATCCGAAAGCGTGAATGAATCCAAGTAGATCCTTAGTCTCAATAGTTGTTGGAATCAAAATACGATTTTTATCGATAATTATACCATTCACTTTTCCCGCCCAGTTAACTACCCTTCTTCACAGGTTAAGAGGTGTGAAAGTGGGAAAAGGTTCAAAAATTAATAGGACAGTTATAATTGATGATTCTAGACCCGACCTTGTTGAGATTGGGAGCAATGTATGGGTCACGAGTGGGTGTCAAATTCTATGTCACCAAAGAGATTTGTCTTATTATAAAGTTGGGAAACCAGTTATGGATTGTCCTCTAATTTATTCAAAGGTAATAATTAAGGATGGTGCACACATAGGTATTGGTGCCATTCTCATGCCAGGTGTAACCATTGGTGAAGGAGCGATTATTGGAGCCGGTTCTATCGTCACCAAGAGTATTCCTGCGTATTGTGTTGCAGTTGGCAGTCCTGCTAAAGTAATTAGAACTTTTTCAATATAAGTTAATGAGAATCTGGATAGATATAACAAATACTCCACATGTTAATGTTCTAATGCCTATTATTCGGCATTTAGAAAAAAAACATACCTTAATTTTTACTGCTCGTAATTTTTCAGAAACCATTCCTTTACTAAAGCAAAATGGTATAAATCCTATTGTTTACGGTAATTATAAGGGTAAAAGCCGTATAAAAAAGGTGACTGGTTTATTTCAGCGGATGTGGATGTTACTCTTTGATATGCCAAAATTCGATTTGGCTTTTTCTTTGGGCGGTAATTATACTTCAACTATTGCATTTTTGAGAAGGAAAAAGTCTATTGTATTTAGTGACAATGATATTTCTTTTAAGTTCTTTTCGTTTGCTATGGGATCATACTTTATTTTTCCATTCTATTTTAGGTATGGCGATATTAAAAGAAAATACCGCTTAAAAGATGACCAAATATATACGTTTCATGGGTTTAAGGAAGATATTTATATAGCCAATTTTAGTCCTGATCTAAACTTTACAAGTCAATTACCCTTTGATGATTTTATTACGATACGCCCAGAAAACTTAAAGGCTTCCTACGTACCCGCAGATAGTGTAACTATTGTGCTAGAGCTGTTTAGCATATTCAAAAATGAAAACATCCTTTTTTTACCGAGATATGAAGAAGAAAAAAAGTACGCTGATGGACTCGCCAATGTTTGGTATCCCGAAAAGCCACTAAGTGGACTAGATGTTTGCTACAATACTAAAGCTATGCTAACTGGTGCAGGAACATTTGCACGTGAAGCAGCACTGCTTGGCGTGCCAGCCGTTAGTTTTTTTCCTAGCAATGTTTTCTTAACGGTTGATACGGTGATGCAAGAAATGGGTATTGAATTTAAATCACGTAAGCCAAAAGAAATAAAGGATTATGTTGATAAAACTGAGCATCGAGTCGTGTCATTAGAGAGAAGTAAGAAAGTTCTTAAAGAAGTTCTAGAGATCATTGATGATATTTGCGGAAAAGTTGAAAAATAATTGAATTACAAGATGGACTTTACTTTAGACAAGTATAAATGCTTATTAAATTCTTTGATTTCCCAGTCTTTTACTTTTCAAATTTTCAAAGACTTTATTTGTAATCCGCATGAAAAAGCTATAATGTTAAGACATGATGTAGATGTACTTCCTCAAAATTCTTTAGTCTTTGCAAGAAATCAAGCAAAAAACGAAATTAAAGGTACTTATTACTTTAGAGCTGTACCAGAAAGCTGGGATGAACGGGTGATAAAAGAAATATATGATTTAGGTCATGAGGTAGGTTACCATTACGAATCTCTTACTACTACGAAAGGAAATATGGTAAACGGAATTAAAGACTTTGAGAAAAACCTATCAGCCTTGAGGAAATTGGTCCCGGTCTCAACGATTTGCATGCACGGCAGTCCAATGTCACCCTATGATTCAAAAGATTTGTGGAAACATTATCGCTATCAAGATTTTGGCATTATTGGAGAACCTTATTTTGACATTGATTTTTCCAAGGTATTTTATCTTACGGATACAGGAAGACGGTGGGATGGCGACAAAGTGAGCGTAAGAGACCATGTAAAAAATGGGTTTAATTTGTCATTTCATAGTACAGACCAAATAATCGAAGCCGCTAAAATGGGTGATTTGCCTAGTCGGATCATGTTTACTTTTCATCCTCAGAGATGGACAAATATCCCTTTACTTTGGACTAAAGAATTGATTTTACAAAACCTTAAAAACGTATTAAAGCGGTACTATTTTGTTAATCGTTAAATACTTCAAAGCCCTCCTTGGTATATATACAGTAGGAATTCTTTTACTCGTTATTTTACCTATCAACGGAAAAGACCAAGTCTTTGGCCACTTAAACAATACCTACATCATCAACATACGGTTGGATTATATCAGCCACTTTTTGCTTTTCATTCCTTGGGTAGCTATCGTGTATTTAACCTTTGGCAAGGAAGTAGCTTTTTTTAACTTTGACACCTACACGCTTATTAGCCTTCTGACATTTGCTATTTTTGCAGAATCCATTCAGTACTTTCTGCCTTATCGCACTTTTAATATCAATGATTTATTGGCAAATGTATTCGGGGTACTCTTGGGTAT
>JBNMFK010000391.1:0-3116 GCA_051269965.1 Algoriphagus sp.
AAGGCTGATTAGCATTGGCGTAGGCCGTTCCATAATAGATGTAGGCTCTTTGTGATTTGGGTACCGTTCCGATATAATTAACGTCTCCTAAATGTGAAAAGCCATGACTCAAAGGACCAGCTCTATCACCGTTCAAAATATTAGGCCCATAAACAATGGGAAAAGGAAGAGAAAACTCAGGAAACAAATCCCAATTAATATCGTTCTTCAATTCGACATCAAAGTCTAATACAGATTGGCAGTCTTGGGCTATTGTGCGAATCCCAGAAAGAAGAAATACAAAGATGATTGCCCGACTTGATCTCAAAAAAATAACTAATTTTGTAACATAAAGTGCTATGCAAAAGTACCCATAAATGAACTTATGAAAAATATTATTATCCTAATCCTTCTTTCAGTAATTAACTTTTCTTGTAAGAAAGACAAAACAGATCCAGAAAGTGGTAAAACCAATACAGAACTCATTTCTCTAAATCAATGGTCGCTAGACCGCTTTGCTAGCACAAATGGTCAAACTATAACACAATCTGAATTAGGCTCCGAAGCCCCTTTCCTTTTTCTTATGAATTTTGAGTTTAAAAGTGATGGCGAAGTAAGAGGATTGGATAAAACTACAAAAAGTATCATTGACAAAGGTGTATGGAGGTTCATTGATGGTGAAAATTCCGTAAACGTAAAACTGACAGGCTTAGACTATGATTTCAAAATCGTAGTACTGGAGACCGGAAAACTGACCTTACAAGCACCTACCGGTAACTTCCTTTCTGGACTCGGAGATCAGATAAACCTTGAATTTTCTTCGGTAAATCAATAACATAGAGCTTTGAAAAACGACCATATACGTCTCATCTTTGGACTAAAACTTAAACAGCTTAGAAAAGAGAAGAGCTTGTCTCTTCAAGATTTATCATCAAAATCTGGTATTTCTAACTCTTATTTAAACGAGATAGAAAAAGGTAAAAAGTACCCGAAAACAGATAAAATAAACGCTCTAGCAAGTGCTCTGGATGTAGACTACGACCATCTCGTGTCTCTTCAGCTAGACAAAAAACTGGAGCCAATCGCGAAACTTTTAAAATCAAACCTTCTCACAGAATTACCTTTTGACTTTTTTGGCGTAGACACAGCTCAGGTTTTAGAACTGTTCTCCTCCGCTCCTACTAAACTAAGTGCCTTTATAAACGCTATTTTTGAGATTGGTAAAAACTATAACCTCACCGTAGAGAAATTCTATTTTGCTGCTTTAAGGTCTTATCAAGAGTTACATCAAAATTACTTCCCCGATTTAGAAGCTCATGCCATTAAATTTATAATTGAAAAAGCCGATAGGGAGAATGATACGTTTTCAGAAGAAGAATTGGCAGCTTTGCTAAAAGATTTATATGGTATTTCCATAGACTATTTTGATGAAGAGAATCATCCGATTATTAGCAATATTCGTTCTATTTACAGACCGAAAGATAAGGTTTTGATGATTAACAAACGTATATCTAGACAGCAGAGAGCGTTTACCATGGCTAAAGAACTCGGCTTTCATTTTATGGGTCTAAAAATAAGGCCATTTACGAGCTCGTCTATTGAGGTACAGTCTTTTGAAGAAGTACTCAATAATTTCAAAGCATCTTATTTCGCAGGTGCTATTCTTATAAGACAGAGTCAAATAATAGAGGCCGTTGAAAATTGGTTTGGAAACCCAAATTGGAATCCTGATGCCCTGATAGAAATGTCAGAGAAATTCTCTGCCACTCCAGAAACTTTATTCTATAGAATCACCAATGTGCTTCCTAAACATTTTGGAATTGACAAATTCCTTTTTATGCGTTTTGATGCCCTTCCTGGGAGTCAGAAATACTTCCTGACTAAGGAATTACACTTGTCTAAAAGGCTAGGTCCACAGGAAAATAAAGAAGAACATTACTGTCGCAGGTGGGTTTCTATCAGTATTTTAGACCATCTTTCAAGCAAGCAATCCGCTGGAAAATACGAAAAGCCAATAGTAGATGCCCAGAAGTCTACTCTTTCTAATAGGTCAGAGGATTTCTTTGTATTCTCAATGGCTAGGCCTCTCAATATCCTTAGACAAATCAATATCTCTGTAAGCTTGGGTTTTGAAGTCGATGAAAATCTGAAATCAAAAATTAAATTCCTAAGTGACGAAAGCATTGCTCCACAGGAAGTTAATCAAACATGCGAGAGGTGTGGGATTTTTGATTGCAAAGAACGCATGGCTCCACCTATACTTCTTCAAAAAAGGCGTAACCAAGAATTGTTAAAAGAAGCAATTGAAAAGCTAAACTAAGCTTCTTGAGCCACAACTTCTTTAACCTGAGGCACCATACTAATTAGAAGACGCTCAATTCCATCCTTTAAAGTAATGGCAGCTGAAGGACACCCGCTGCATGAACCCTGAAGCACGACCAACACTTTGCCGGACTCTTCATCAAAATCAACAAAGTTTATAGCTCCACCGTCTGACTCTACTGCTGGACGCACATATTGTTCCAAAGCAGCCTTAATTTTACCTACCGACTCTGAATCATTAGCATCCGCAATTAGCGTATTATTTTCTATCGTAGACTGAGCGAATACTGAATTTTCATCATCAAAATAGATTTTTAGAAATTTCTTAAAATCTCCTAGAATCTCTTCCCACTTTGTTTCGTCATCTTTAGTTATCGTGATAAAATTAGAAGCAAGAAAGACTCGTTGTACAAACGGAAACTGAAAACAATCTGAAGCTAGTGGCGAAGCCTTTTCTTTATCCAAAGTAGATGCCATATCAGGATAGTCAAAAGAAAGACCATCAGGCACCAATTCATAATTAAGCACAAACTTCATAGAGTTAGGATTTGGGCTTAACTCGGTATAAATCATTGTATTTCTTTGCGGCATTGTATGTTGTATTTCTGTTCTAAATAAAAACATAAAAACCTATTAATAAGTTTGGTGAACAATAACTTTTTAATATTGTGAGTTTTTTACTTATTCGTTCATTGAACTTATCCCTTCCTTTGAAAAAAATACTCTTATTACTCATTCTTACTCCAGAATTTGCGAGTGCTCAGAAAGTACTCACTACTGAACCCAACTGGCCGAAGATGAACTTAACGGCTGGT
>JBNMFK010000392.1:0-3096 GCA_051269965.1 Algoriphagus sp.
TCGTGACTTAAATATTTAAAACATCAGCAAATAAGTATTGACCAAAATGGCCAATTCAAACTTCTTGAATATCTTTAGTTATTCAAAACACAAACATGAATCCAGCTATTCCTGACTATATCAATCTAGCTTTTACGTTAACCACACTTTATGGGATATGGCTTTTCAAAAAGGCCTTTAATCCAAGTCAAACTACTTTTCTTTTACTTTTTGTTTGGCTCGCATTACAAGCCTACTTAAGTTACAGTGGCTTTTACAAAGACACCACCACTATTCCACCTAAATTCATTCTGGCAGTTATGCCTACTTCAATGGTCATTTTGGTTTTTTTTATAAGCAAAAGAGGTAAAGCTTTCATGGATGGTGTATCTCTAGAAGCGATGCTTTGGATTCATACCATACGTATTCCTGTAGAGATTATATTGTGGTCTTTATTTATCGCAGAACAGCTCCCAAAAATCATGACCTTTGGCGGCCGTAATTATGATATTATTGCAGGACTTACGGCACCAATACTCGTTTATTATGGTACCAGAAAGCCCATTATTGACAGAGAAAGAATGCTCCTATGGAATTTCTTGTGCTTGTTTCTACTGCTGAATGTAGTTGTAATGGCTATTCTTTCTGTAGCATCTCCTTTCCAACAACTGGGTTTTGATATGCCTAATAAGGCTATCCTTGAATTTCCGTTCGTCTGGCTTCCCTCTTTCATTGTCCCTCTGGTTCTTTTTTCTCATCTCGTTAGCATTAGACAACTCCTAAAAAAGAAACTGTGATAATAAGAGAAGTAGAAACCAAAGATTTGTTTGCCATTTCAGATATCTGGAATCATTATATACTAAACACCTCTTATAATTACGATAGTGAGGTAAAAGACGAGGTATTCTTTAATCATTGGAAAGAAAATCAAGCCCATTTGGGCTATCCTATTTACGTTCTAGAAGTAGAAGAAAAGGTTATAGGCTATGCCACATTTGGGCAATTTAGGGCAAGAAATGGTTACCGGTATAGTTTAGAGCATGGCGTTTACCTAGCTCCTAAAGTGCAAGGCAAGGGCTATGGAAAAGCACTCATGCAAACCCTAATCGAAAGGGCTAAAAAAGATGGCTATCATTCCATGACCGCTGGTGTTGACACGACCAATCAAGATAGTATTAACTTCCATCTTAAATTTGGTTTTAAGGAAGTAGGACGTTTCCCTGAAATAGGATTCAAAAATGGAGAATGGCTAGAATGTGTGTTTTTACAACTTATGCTTAAATAAAAAGCCCATCCAATATGGATGGGCTTTCTAAAAAACTCTCTATTTCGTAACAACTCATCCCAATTTTTGATGAATCAAACCACTTAGATATATCTTTATAGATTCTATTTTAATCTTAGAAATTACATCTTCCGCAAAAGCCAATAATTGCATTCTCACGGCTTCTTCTTTAGGAATACCTCTAGACCTCATGTAAAAAATGGCCTCATCATTAAGCATGCCAGTTGTAGCACCATGAGAACATTTTACATCATCAGCCCATATTTCCAATTGAGGTTTTGTGTTCATTGTAGCACTGTCAGAAGTTACTACATTCCGGCAGTTTTGGTAAGCATTCGTTTTTTGAGCCGCTCGTCTAACAAAAATCTTCCCATTAAATACACCAGTAGATTTATCCATCAAAACTCCCTTGTAAAGTTCATTAGATACCGAATTAGGTTTTTTATGATCCACCACCGTATGATTATCTACGTGCTGCCTTTTATTGGGTATGTAAAGACCATACAACCAACTCTCTACATGCTCGCCATCCACCGTTAAGTTTATATTATTTCTAACAAATCCACCATTTAAAGTAATTGTAGCTGAATAAAAATAACTATTGTCTTCCTGGTAAACATTGGTCGTACCAACGTGGTAAGAAGCGTTATTATCATTTTCAACCTTATAATAATCTACTCTGGCATCTTTTGCTACCACTATTTCAGTAACTACGTTAACATAAGCGGACTCCTCTCCGAGTGTTCTATAAGATTCTGCAATTTTAACTTCAGCATTCTTACCTACCACAACAAGGTTTCTTAAAGTGGACCCTATATTTTCCTCTCTCACGTCAGATATCATTCTTAGAATGATAGGATGCTCTATGACTGCATTATCTTCTACTTTCACTACAATTCCCTGACTGGCAATGGCCGTGTTTACTGCAGTAAATGCTTCGCCACTATCATTAGAATATTTAGAGAAATGTTCATTTAAAAGTTCTGGACTATTTTTTTGAGCATCCTCGAGTGTGTGAATACTTACTTTACCTTCGGACAAATCTAGATTTGATAGACCCTCTTGATAAACACCGTTCACAAAATAAATGATGATACCCTCCAAATCAGGTAATTCAAAATTCTTAAGGTTTTCCTTATTGAGCTTGTTTTGAGCAGCAAAATTATACGTGCCGTTTACCAAACCTTTAATGTTAGAGTATTTCCACTCCTCATGTTTTGGTGTAGGAAAACCTAGCGAATTAAAACTTTCAAGGGCACCAATACGACGCTGATTGAAAGCTTGACTTGTACTCCCGTTTAATCCAGATTGCACTTCTTTGAATGCTCCCGCGATTTGACTATTTAAACTGTTCTCGGACATTAAAATTCTTTCGTTTATTGTGCTAAGGCTTCTTTTGCTTCATCGGCTTCTATGATCCAATCGTATCCCCTTTCCTCTAATTCCAAGGCTAATTCCTTGGGACCTGTTTTTACTATTCTACCATTGTGAAGGACATGAACAAAATCTGGAACGATATAATCTAATAATCGCTGATAATGTGTTATCACCACAAAAGAACGCTCTGTAGACTTCATTTGGTTTACGCCATCTGCAACAATTCTTAAAGCATCAATATCTAAACCTGAGTCTGTTTCGTCCAGAATGCCTAATATTGGCTCAAGCATTGCCATCTGAAAGATTTCATTTCTTTTCTTTTCACCACCAGAAAAGCCTTCGTTTAAAGATCTTCTCAACAATTGGCCATCAATTTTAACCAAATCAGCTTTCTTCTTCATCATCTTTAAAAAGCTAGCGGCGTCTAAAGGAGCCTCTCCCTTATGCTTTCTAAT
>JBNMFK010000393.1:0-3008 GCA_051269965.1 Algoriphagus sp.
TTGTAGAAGATATTTTAATTTCTGGAATAGGCACTAAAACTCTTGTAATAGGTTATGACCATCGTTTTGGTAAAAACAGAGAAGGTGGTTTTGATTATCTCAAAAAAAACTCGGTGCGATTTAAATTAAATATAGTAGAAATTCCAAGGCAAGAAATAGACCATCTTACGATAAGCTCTACTAAAATCCGACATGCTCTTCAAAACGGTGAAATAAAAGTAGCAAATGAGCTTCTTGGTAGAAATTATTCCTTTCAGGGTCTAGTAAAAAAAGGAAGACAATTAGGACGACAAATAGGTTTCCCGACAGCCAATGTAAATGTTGGAAAAAAGTATAAGCTCATACCTATGATTGGTGTATACGCTGCTAAAGTTTTCTTAAGAGATAAATCTTTTTTTGGCGTCATGAATATAGGCTCCAGACCTACCGTAGAAGGGCATGGCATTACTCAAGAAGTACATATTTTTGATTTCGATGATGACATATATGGGGAAATTCTAAAGGTAGAAATCATAGACTATATTAGGAATGAAATGAAGTTTGAAGGCATGGCGTCCTTAATAGAACAAATAAAAATGGATTGTGAAAAGGCGAAGCGTATTTCATTCTAGCGTGACAACATAGGGACCTTAGTGAGCCCTAAATGTTTTTCACGTAGCTTCCAAGCACCTTAATATCTTTGCCATATTTGGCTAGAACAGCACTTAAATTCTCATCTTGATGATTGCCTTCCACCTCAATAAAAAACCAAAAATTAAACTCTTCATCACCTTTGTAGGGCCTACTTTCAATTTTGGTGATATTAATATCTTGATTCTTGAATTCATTCAAAAAGTCTGCGAGTACCCCAGAAGACTCTGTATGTCTTAATCTAGCAATAAGTGTGGTTTTGTCGTTTCCACTGGGCTCGTTTTCAAAATCTTTTGACAGAATGAAGAATCTTGTCCTATTATTACTGTTGTCCTCGATATTCTTAAATAGCATGGGCAAACCAAAAAGCTTGGCAGCAATTTCGGAACAAATGGCAGCACTTTCTGGATCCTCAAAAGCAAGCTTAGCCGCTTTGGAAGTAGATTCTACTTGAATTTCTTCAATTCCTTGTTGCTCAAAATATTTATTTAAAAAGCCTCGGCATTGTCTAAAGGCTATATCCTTAGAGTAAATCCTCTTTATATCCGTGAGTTTTTCTGCTACGGAACCCAAGGCAAAATGAATTGATATTTTTAATTCTGCCACAATACTTACGTCTCTTTCATTGAGCAAATCCACTGTTTCATAAACAATTCCTGCCTGATTGTTTTCTATCGGAATGACTCCAAAACGAGCTCTTTCCGTATCCACAGACTCAAAAACGGCCTTAATAGAAGGCAGCATAATGTAATCTCCTAAGGCTCCAAATCTGCTTTCGGCGGCCTGATGTGTAAAACTTCCTTGAGGACCCATGTAGGCTATCTTCTCAGGTAATTCAATGTTTCGAGCGGTCGCGAAAATCTCAAGAAAAATAGCCTCAATAGCCTTTTGATTTAATAAGCCTCTGTTTTCCTCTGTTAAACGAGTTATGATAGCTTTTTCTCTTTCTGGTCTGTAAATAGCGGCGTGCGTCTGATGCTTTAATTCACCCACTTTTTTGACTAAATCCATCCTCTCGTTCAATAACGTGAGCAGATGGCTATCAATTTTATTTATCCCTAAACGAAGATCTTCTAAATTCAAATCAGTCAACAGGTTTATAGTGATCATCCCAGTTTTTAACGTTAGGGTCTTTTAATTTCCCCAAACTCTTGCCTACTAAAAGAGCTACTGTAGCATCACTAGTCACATTTACAGCAGTTCTTATCATATCCAGTGGCCTATCCACCGCAAAAATAAGAGCAATTCCGGCAGGATTTACACCAATGGACTCTAAAACAATTACCAGCATTAGAATACCCGCTCCTGGAACCGCTGCGGTACCTACAGATGCTAGCGTTGCGGTTAGAACTATCACTAACTGGTCTGTAAAAGTTAAATCATTCCCAAAAACTTGAGCAATAAAAACGGCCGCAATTCCCTGATACAGACTTGTACCGTCCATATTGATAGTAGCCCCTACTGGACAAACAAAAGCCACCACATCTTTCTCTACACCTAAATGTTCTTCTACTCTCTCCATAGTTACTGGCAATGTAGCCGCACTGGAGCTCGTAGAAAAAGCCAATAACTGAGCTGGAGATATACCATTTAAGAATTGTTTAAAACTTAAACCCGTAAATATATTTACCACAGTCGGATAAAACAAAAACAATAGAATCAACAAACCTGCAATAACTGTCAGGGCGTAGGCACCCAATGCAATAAATACATCTGCCGAAGGAGCTTCCACCATAAGGGTAGCCAAAAGTGCAAAAACACCATAAGGAGCTGCCAGCATGATGACATCGATCATTTTCAGAATAACCTCATTAAGACCATCAAAGAATGCTTTCACGGGTTTGGCTTTCTCTGGTTCAATAAGAATCATGCCGATACCAAAAAAGACAACGAAGAAAATAATTTGCAGCATATTACCATTTGAACTAGCTGCAGCCACAATATTTTCGGGAATAATATCAATTACGGCTTGTAAAGGACCTTGTTCTTGAGTTTCGGCCGCTTTTGAAATTCTAGTGTCTGCCTCGGAAGAGAAACTTTGCATCATTTCTGTCCGAGTAGATTCCGCAATAAAACTTCCTGGTTTAACCGTATTTACCAACAATAAACCCAGAGAAATAGCCACCACGGTTGTCATTATATATATACCAATGGTACGAGTACCCATTTTCGACAGTTGCCTAATGTCATTTAAATCTGAAACACCTTTAATAAGTGAAGCTATAATCAGGGGGATAGCGATTAGTTTAAGAGAGTTTATGAATATCGTCCCAAAAGGTTTTATCCAATCTATCACAAAGGATTTCCCCCATGGAAATAGCAGGAATAACGCTCCTAGCAGCAATCCTGCGACCATTCCAATTATTATCTGCCAGTGC
>JBNMFK010000394.1:0-3006 GCA_051269965.1 Algoriphagus sp.
AGCGTTCACTTTTATGGTCTTATTTCAGAGCTAAATCAGGAATTAGTTTTAAACTGGGATTCACAAAATCCTATTGAGCTTTATGATAACAAAGCAATATCAGGACAAACCATTTTACTATCTGAACTGGCTAATTATACTGGTCAATTAGTTAGGGTAGAAAATGTCAGTCTTCAAGATCAGAATTTTGTTTTTTTACCAAACACGAATGAGCGAGTGGAACAAGGCGGGCGAGTTATTACCACAAGGATTTGGTCAAAAACTAAATTAGACGGACATGGTAAACCTCAGGATGTTTTCGATATGACCGCTGTGGTAGGGCAGTTCAGAGACCAATTTCAACTTTATCCAAGAAAAGAAACGGATATAGAAAATTTAGGTGAAATCCCTTTTTCAACGTTGAACATTTCTAAAGAATATACTTTTGACATAGCTGCGTGGAACTTGGAGTGGTTTGGGAGTGCTGGTAATGGTCCTTTAGATGATGAACTGCAGTTAGAAAATGCCTCTAAGGTTTTAAAAGAAACAGATGCAGATGTCTATGTTTTGGAAGAAATATCCAACATTTCTTCATTAAACGCTTTGGTAGATCGTCTAGATAATTATGCGGGTGTGTGTTCACCAGCAGTTTCTGGTGGAGGTAAGCCTGAAAATGCTCAGCGTATATGCTTTGTCTATAAACGCTCTACGGTAAAGATGGTAGATATCCGGCCGTTATTGGCAAAAACTCTTCCAATAAGTGGTTATCCAAACACTTTTGACCGCTTCTGGGCTAGCGGAAGATTACCAGCTCTTTTTGTCTGTGATGTGTCTATTGACGGCGTAGAAAGAAGACTACATATCGTTGGTATTCATGCAAGAGCCAATAGGAATAATCCAGATGAGCGTGAAGAGGTTTACAATATGAGGAAAATTGATGTACAGGTTTTAAAGGATAGCCTGGACCGGTATTTTTCTTTAGCGTCCATTATTATGGCAGGAGACTTTAATGATGATGTGGACGAAACTGTTGTTAGCGGTTTAACAGAATCTACCTATGCGAATTTTGCGAACGACAACAAGTGGGGTATTCCTTCAGGAGAACTAAGCAAAAAAGGAGAGAAATCATTTATTGGATTTGATAATGTAATAGATCATATCGTAATCTCTGATGAGCTATTTGAGAGCATAATACCGGAAGGAACAGAGCTTTTATTGCCCTTTGTGGAAATAGATGAATATCCAGATAATACTTCAGACCATTTGCCTATAACTGCCAGGTTCATGCTAAAGTCTGTGCTTACAGCTACAGAATTCAACGAGTTAGATTCTGTTGTAATCTATCCTAATCCAACTGAGGGGGATCTGAAAATTGGCCTTTTTGAAGATCAAAAAGTGAATGCAATTTTATACACTCTTCAAGGCTTAGAAATAGCCAATGTTTACGGTAAAAAAACTAATCTAGAAAAGAAAATTTCAAAGAAGCTCTCCAAAGAAGCTGCAGGCGTCTACATATTAAAGTTATTGATTGGAAATGCAGGTAAAACTTACAAGATTATCAAGCAATAAGTTTTAGCTTTAAACTCCGTTAATAAATTCTTAATGTCTCTAGGCAAAAAAGATTGAAATAAAAGAATACCAACCCTATGAAAAACAACAAAAGCAGAAGAGAATTCATCAAAAAAAGTGTTCTAGCTGCAGGCTCATTTTATATAGTCCCACGTCATGTACTTGGCAAAGGTTTTAAGGCTCCCAGCGACAAGCTAAACTTAGCTGCAATAGGAGCAGGAGGAAAGGGGCGAAGTGACATTATGAATGCTTGGAATAAAGGTTCCGAAAATGTGGTAGCTCTCTGCGATATAGATTTGAATCAAGCCGAAGCGGCTATGAAGAAATTTCCTAAAGCAAAGGTATACAGAGACTTTAGGGAAATGCTAGACAATCAAAAGGACATAGATGCCGTTACGATCTCCACACCAGACCATAATCATGGTGTTGCGGCGATGTCTGCCATGCAGAAGGGATTACATGTTTATGTCCAAAAGCCTCTAACCCATAATATTTATGAAGCTAGAATGCTAACTGAAGGAGCTAGGAAATATAAGATAGTTTCTCAGATGGGAAACCAAGGAGCTTCTAATCCAGGACAACAGCAAATGATAGCTTGGTTTGAACAAGATTTAATTGGAAAAGTAGATGCCGCACATATTTGGACCAACAGGCCCGTTTGGCCTCAAGGAATTCCAGTGCCTTCAGAGAAAATGCCTCTTCCTGATACTATTTCGGCCAAGAACTGGGATACGTGGATTGGGCCAGCTCAAGAAGTAGATTATCACCCTCTTTATCACCCATTTAAATGGCGTGGCTGGTGGGATTTCGGAACCGGTGCTCTTGGAGATATGGGTTGCCACCTGATTGACCCAGCCTTTAGAGTCCTACAGTTGGGTTACCCAACGGAAGTAGAGTGTAGTGTAGGTCAGATTTTCTTAAAAGACTGGAATCCGGAGTATATTCCGGAAGGCTGTCCACCGTCTTCTAGTGTGAAAGTTCAGTTTGGTGCTACGGCGGTGAATGATAAACCTATTGCCATGTATTGGTCAGATGGAGGTATAAGACCTTTTCATCCTAATATTATTCCTGCCGATCATCCTATAGGTGATGACGATTCAAGCAATGGTGTTATGCTGATAGGAGAAAAAGGCGTAATGACTTGCGGAACCTACGGTGCGAATCCTAGGATATATCTAAATTCTGGTGATATAATAAAAATGCCAAAAGGATACGACGGAGGCTTAAAAAACCATGCAATGACAGAATACGGTCATCATACAAGTTGGGTGGAGGCCATTAAAGGAGGTTTTGGAAGTAATGAGCACAAGGTACTTACTTCTTCTTTTGACTACTCTGGGCCATTAACAGAAACGGTAATTATGGGTAATCTGGCCATTAGAAGTTATCAAGAAAGTACTTCAGGCAGTGGTAGAGCCGCGAAATATGTAGGCCGTACAAAGCTTCTTTGGGATGGTG